>NZ_CP136759.1:1815000-2117500 GCF_032931615.1 Palleronia sp. LCG004 | reverse complement strand
GGCTTCAACTGTTCGTGCGCGAAGTTCACCGCGCCGAGCATCTCAGCCTCGGTCAACTCGTAGGCCTCGGACTCGACCATCATCACGGCGTCCTTGGTGCCCGCGACGACCAGGTCCAGACGCTGATCGGGCTTGTTCTTGAGATCGTGCATGTCGTCGATCTCGGGGTTGAGGACGTATTCGCCACCTTCGTAGCCGACGCGGCAGCCGGCGATCGGTCCCATGAACGGCGCGCCCGAAATGGTCAGCGCAGCCGAGGCCGCGATCATCGCCACGATGTCGGGATCGTTGACGAGGTCATGGCTCAGCACGGTGCAGATCACCAGGACTTCGTTCTTGAATCCCGGTACGAACAGCGGACGGATCGGCCGGTCGATGAGGCGCGATGTCAGCGTCTCCTTCTCGGTCGGGCGCGCCTCGCGCTTGAAGAAGCCGCCCGGGACCTTGCCGGCGGCATAGTATTTCTCGTTGTAGTGAACGGTCAGCGGAAAGAAGTCCTGGCCCGGCTTCTGCTCCTTGGCGAAGGTCACGTTGGCCATGACGCTGGTCTCGCCGAGCGTCGCGATCACGGAGCCGTCCGCCTGACGCGCGACCTTGCCGGTCTCGAGCGTCAGGGTCTCCTCGCCCCATTGCATCTCTTTTTTCGTTTCGTTGAACATCTGTCGTATCCTATCTGGACCGGCACGGAGCGTTCCCCGGCGGCCCTGTTTCATGGCGGCCGTATTGCCGCCGACCCCTCTTCGTCCATCGTTTCATGGCACCCAGGGGCCCGGGGCGTCACGTCTCAGATTGCGGGCACATACAGGAAACGCCCTTCCTTGGCCAGTGTCGGCCTTCGGACGATTGCCGCGTCAGGTTCCGGATGCGCCGAGTTCGATCGCCGAGAGGTGCCAGCGACGTTCGGTCGCCGTGCAGCCCGGCACGTCGTCGCATTTCCGCAGGGTCGCTGTTCCGGACCTCGTATCGGGAATGCCGCGTCTCACGACCGAAACGGTCACGGGAACCTCGGCATAGATCGTGCCGGCCGCCCCTTCGAGGCGCGCGGGGCCAGCGGCGTGTCCCTCGACCGACTGGTAGGACAGCATCGCGCGCTCGAACTCGTCGATCCCCTCCGCGCCGGTGGGGGATGCGGGAGACCACATGGCGTGGGCGCGGGCGTATTGGCCGGAGGCGAGCGCGGAATAATACGCATCCACGACATCGCCCGGCTTTGTCGGGGCCTCGCCGCTTTCTGGAAACATGACGCAGCCAGCGGGCGCTCCGAGGCTCAGTATTGCAAGAAGGGCTCGACGTGACATGGCGGCAATCGGGTTCGCGATGCGGGGGATTGCGAGGGGCACAAGAAAAAGGGCCGCCCGATGGCGACCCTTTCGATCTTCGGCGCTCAGCGGCGGATGCCGAGGCGCTTGATCAGGTCCTGATAGCGGGCCTCGTCGCGGGCCTTGGTATAGTCGAGCAGCTTGCGGCGCTGGGCCACGAGCTTCAGAAGGCCACGGCGCGAGTGGTTGTCCTTCTTGTGCGTCTTGAAGTGCTCGGTCAGCGACGTGATGCGGTGCGTGAGGATCGCAACCTGCACTTCGGGCGAACCGGTGTCGCCGTCCTTCGTCGCGAAATCCTTGAGGACGCGCTGCTTTTCTTCAGGGGTGATCGACATCGGGGATCTCCTTCGTTCGAGGTGTCTTGAGACGGCGCGGCCCGGGATGTCGTCCAGTGCCGGCCCATGTGCCGCGATCTTGCGGATGCGCGCCTATAGGGGATTCGCGGCCTCTTGGGAACCCCCGTCGGATCCCCAGGGCGCAGGCGCGACCCCGTAGCCGATATAGAGCGGATGCTTCGGATGGCCGTGCTTCGTCAGGCCCAGATGGTGCACGGCTACGCCATGCGCCCTCAGCAGCCCCTCGACCTCGCGTCCGCGATCGAGAAGCGCACCATGCGTGCCCCAGGCGCAGACCACACGGTCGGCCCAATCGGCCCCCTCGAGGATCGCGCCGTCGTTTCCGGCACCCACCGGCTCCCCGCAGGTCCTTAGCCCCTTGGGATCGGTGCTTCTCCAAGCGAAGATGTTGCAGACCCGGAAGGCGCCGAAGCCCTGTGCGCGGGCGCGACGCTCGCAACGTTCCACGGTCGGGTCGTTCTGGTATTCCGTCGCGGTCGAAGGGTTCAGCATGACGAAGAGGACCCTGGGCCCCTCTGGATCCCAGATACGCGTCAGCGCGAAGCGGTAGCGTTCGCAATCGGAATATGTGGCGATGCTTTCCGCATCGCCCTTCTGGAAAGACCGTTCGATCATGCCGGACGGTTCAGCACGCGTGACGGATGGATCATCCCCGCGCGATATGTCCCGATGGCGAGCGCGCGTCCGTCATGCATGGCCCAGACGGTATCGCCGAAATCGGCATCGGTCCGCAGGACCTCGACCGGATTGCCGTTGGCAAGCTTCGACACAGACATCCCGGCCACCTGCGCGACCGGCACATGTCCCAGCCCCGCCTCGATCCCGAGCAGCAATTCGTCGATCGCGGGCGTCCGCGCGAGTTCGTCGATCGTCTCGAACCGCACCGCATCGTCGAGCGTGAAGGGCCCCGACCACATCCGCCGCAGATGCGTGACATGCGCGCGGGTGCCGAGGGCCTCGCCCAGATCGCGCGCGATGGAGCGCACGTACCCGCCCTTGCCACAGACCAGGCGCAGGATCGCACGGTCGGGATCGGGCCTGCCGAGAAGATCGAGGCTCTCGACATGAAGCGGTCGCGCGGCAAGCTCCATCTCGACCCCCTCCCGGGCGAGGTCGTAGGCACGCTCGCCCTCGACCTTGACGGCGGAAACCTGGGGCGGGACCTGCTCGATCTCACCCACGAAGGCCGGCAGCGCGTCGGCGACCGCGGCGTCCGAGGGGCGCACGTCGCTCGTCGCGATGATCTCGCCCGAGGCGTCGTCGGTCGTGGTCGCCGCCCCGAAGGCGATGCCGAACTCGTAGGCCTTGAGCGCATCTGTCAGAAGCGACACGGTCTTCGTGGCCTCGCCGAGTGCGACGGCCAGAATGCCGGTCGCGTCCGGGTCGAGCGTTCCGGCATGGCCCGCCTTCTTCGCTTCGAAGGCCCAGCGCACCTTGTTCACGACCTGCGTCGATCCGATCCCGGCGGGCTTGTCGATGACGACCCAGCCCGAGACGTCGCGGCCCTTGCGTCTGCGCCCCATCTCAGCCGGCCTCGCTGACGGTGCCGATGATCGGCCCCATCGGTCGCCCGAAATCGTTGCGGCCCGTTCCGGCGTCGTAGAGCCGCGAGATGTTGCCGTCGAAATAGAGCGCGTCGCGCAGCCCGAGGCCGTCGCGGAAGAACCGCCCGAACAGGTCGAAATTCACACGATCCTCCGAAATTACGAGCCAGAGTTTATGACCGTCCTCGCTCACCCCCGCGCCGTTGCGGACATAGATCGAGGTGCTGTCAGGCAGGAAGCGGGGATGAAGGTCGCCACCGATCACCAGCATGGGCCCCGATTGCGTCGCAAAGCGGCAATCGGGCCGCGTCTCGGCGAAACGACGGCTCTCGATGATCCGGGCGCGATCCTCCCCGAAGCAGAGCACGCCGTTCGGGAGCAGCCCGAAATTGCCGGGGCCCTCGCGCGTGACGATGCCGCGCCGCTCCTCGCCCTCTTCGACGAAGAGCCCGACGGGAGAGCGGTCCGCATGGTACATGCCCGCATTCATCGCGACGCCGAGCCGTTCCCCGCGCGTCGACAGCGCACGGTCGAGCGCCGAGAAACTGCCATAGGGTGTGCCGTCCGCATCCCCGAGCCAGAGCCGCAGTGTCTCGGTCCGCAGATCGACCTCGCAGACGGTGAAGCGCGCACCGTCGAAGCGCGTCGTCTCGCAATCCCCGCCCGAGGCCCAGCCGGGCAATGCGAGCGCCGCGAGCATCGCCGCGAGGCGGAGCATCATTCGCCGTCTCCGTCCGGGGCGTCGTCCTCGATATCTCGGCGCACCTCGTCGCGGGCAAAGAGCTCGCGGGTCTCGTCCATCCGGTCGAAGGTCTCGTCGATGACGAAGCGCAGGTCCGGCGTGTACTTGAGCGTCATTTCCTTGCCGAGCGCGCGGCGAAGTTCGTGCTTGTTGCGCTTGAGCGCGGCGATCGCCTCCGGACGGTTCCCCCCGCCCAGAGGCAGGCAGTAGACCGTCGCGATCTTGAGATCCGGCGTCGCACGCACCTCGGACACGGTGATCGACATGCGGTTCAGCTCGGGGTCGTGGATGTCACCGCGGTTGAGCACGTCCGACAGCGTGCGCCGGATGAGTTCGCCCACGCGAAGCTGGCGGTTCGAGGGACCGGGCCCGTCGTTGAAGCGGTTCTTGGACATGCGCCCGCATCTAGGCCCCCGCGCGCAGACGCGCAACCGCGCCGTTGCGCCCGCGGCCCGGCGATTGTAGCCATTCGGCGGAAACCGGCAGGAGGTCGAAGCGATGAAGGTCGTGATCACGGGCGTCTCGGGGCGCATGGGCAGGATGCTGATCGGCACGATCGACGCGGCCGAGGGAGGGATCGAAGTCGCCGGCGCGACCGAGCGCGAGGGCCATCCCTGGATCGGCCGCGATCTCGGCGAGGCGATGGGCGGTACTGCCCGGAACGTGATCGTGACGGACGACCTGTCTGCCGCCCTCGAAGGGGCCGATGCGGTCATCGACTTCACCATGCCCGCGGCCACCGTCGAACATGCGCGCATCGTGGCCGATCTCGAACGCGCGATCGTGATCGGCACCACCGGGTTCTCGGACGACGAGATCGCCCAGCTCGACGAAAGCGCCCGTCGCGCGGTGATCGTGCGCGCGGGCAACATGAGCCTCGGGGTCAACCTCCTGACGCGGATCGTGTCGCAGGTGGCAGCCGCCCTCGACGAGGCGTTCGATATCGAAGTGGTCGAGGCGCATCACCGCCACAAGATCGATGCGCCCTCGGGGACCGCTCTCATGCTCGGTCAGGCCGCGGCGGAAGGGCGGGGTGTCGATCTGGCGGAGGTCTCGGATCGCGGACGCGACGGGATCACCGGAGCGCGACGGGTCGGCGATATCGGCTTTTCCGCCATTCGCGGCGGCAGCATCATCGGCGATCACGAGGTGATCTTCGCGGGCGACGGCGAGACGATCCGGCTGTCGCATCAGGCGAGCGATCGCGGTCTCTTCGCGCGTGGTGCGGTCAAGGCCGCCCTCTGGACCGAAGGGAGGGCCCCCGGTTCCTACGACATGCTGAGCGTTCTGGGGCTCGGCTGACCGCTCGGGCCGGGGCTTTGCGAAACGGGTTTCCGCACCGTCAGAAGTCGATGGCGAGGCCCTTGTTCTCCCAGTCGCCGTAACGCACGGGCTCGGGGCCATCGCGACCGCCGAGCTCGACGGGCAACTCCGCGTCGTTGGCCTTGCGCCGCCGCTCCTCCGCCTCGGCGAGGGCGCGCCTTGCGGCTTCGGGAAGGTCGTCGCGCTGCATGATCGCTCTCCGGTCGGGTTGCTGTACTCGCGCCCTTCATATACGTCGCGACAGGTCCCGGCTCAAGGTCGGGAGGTCGTGGCGAGAGGGCCCAGACGATGGCCGATCCGGACCCCGTGCGCCAGGCGGCGCTGCATCTGGTGGGACAGGTCCTGCAGGACGGTCGCCTGCTGAGCGAGGTTCTGCCCGGAACGCTTGCGCCGCTCGCGCCCTCCGACCGGGCCCGCGCGCAGAGGCTCGCCACCGGCACGCTGCGCTGGATGGACCGCGCGGATCGCGCGCTCGGGCCGCATCTCCGGATGAAGCCTTGGCCCGAGATCCACGACATCCTTCGCCTTGCACTCTACGAGATCCACGAGGGCGGCACCGCGCCCCACGCGGCCGTGGCCGCCGCCGTGGATCTGGCGCGTGCGACCGAGCGGGGCGCAGCGCAGGGGGGCCTCGTCAACGCGGTTCTGCGCAACGTGCTGAGGACAGGGAGTTGGGAGAGCCTGCCGATCCCGCGCCTGCCCAAATGGCTGAGAAAGCCGCTTCTGAAGACATACGGAAAGGATCTCACGGCCGCGATGGAGGAGGCCTTCTCCCGTGCCGCGCCGCTCGACCTGACCGTGCGCGAGGACCCGGCGGGCTGGGCCGCGAGGCTCGGCGGGGTGCCTGTGGCCACGGGATCCGTCAGGCTCAACAATCCCGGCCAGGTGAGTGCGCTTCCCGGCTACGACGAAGGCGCTTGGTGGGTGCAGGACGCGGCCGCTGCGATCCCCGCGCGTGCCCTGGGCGAGGTCGCGGGCCTCCGCGTCCTCGATCTCTGCGCGGCCCCGGGGGGCAAGACGCTGCAACTCGCCGCGGCGGGCGCGCATGTGACCGCACTCGACATCTCCGAAACCCGCATGGCCCGCGTGGCCGAGAACCTCGCGCGATGCGGGCTCAGGGCCAAGACTGTCGTGGCCGATGCGTTGGGCTATGCGCCCGACGCGCCGTTCGATGCGATCCTGCTCGATGCACCCTGTTCGGCGACCGGGACGATTCGCCGCCATCCAGACCTGCCGCGCGCCAAGGCGGCGCAGGATTTCGGACCCCTCATCGATCTGCAGGCACGGCTACTCGACCGCGCGATGGACCTGGTGCGGCCCGGCGGGCATATCGTCTTCTGTACCTGCTCCCTTCTGCCGGAGGAGGGCGAGCGTCAGGTCGAGTCGGCGCTCGCACGCCATCCCAACCTGTCGCTCGACCTGTCCGCGCTGCGGCTTCCCGGCATCGAGGCGGACTGGATCGGCGACCACGGCCTGCGTCTTCGCCCCGACTTCTGGCCCGGGGCCGGCGGCATGGACGGCTTCTTCGTGGCGGCCTTCCGCGTGGGGGACGATCCCGGACGGTGACAGCACGGCCAGGTCCCGCTAGTCTCGCAATCTGAAACGCGCGCGAGACGCGGCAGGCGAGATCGAGTTCCATGCCCCGACCCACCCCTCCGAGATCCGAGCGGCTGGCCGCCCGCCTGGCGGTCCTGTCGCGCGGTGCCCGCGGCTTCACCCGGCCGGGGCCCGAACCGCGAACCGTAGGCTCGGTCGAGCGCGGCGCACAGATCGTCGCGGGGCGGTTCCTCTTTCGCGGCTACATGGTCGAGGCGCAGGGCCGCTCGATCTGGGACCTGCCGTTGCCGGACGATCCCGAATTCGAGGCCGAGCTTCACGGCTGCGCCTGGCTCGACGATCTGGCGGCCGAGGGTTCGGCCCGGGCCGGCCGTCTCTCCCGCGAATGGGTCCACGACTGGGCCCGGCGCTTCGGCGCGGGAGGCGGTCCGGGCTGGCGCGCGGATCTGACGGGACGCCGCGTCGCGGGATGGATCGCGCATGGCGAGATGCTGCTCGAGGATGTGGATCCGGCGACGCGCAGGCGCTTCTTCCGCTCCCTCTCGCGGCAGGTGGCGTTCCTGTCGCGCCGCCTGCGCCATGTGACCGAGGGGCGCGACAGGCTCGATGCCCTTCATGCGCTGCTTCTCGCGGGGCTGCATCTTGAAGGTCATGAGCGTCACCGAGATCGCGCCGCCGCTCGTCTCGCGGCCGAGGCCGACCGCCTCGTCGATGCCGAGGGCGGGGTCGCCTGGCGCAATCCCGAGGACCTGTCCGAGATCTTCGTCCGCCTCGCCCATGCGGCGGAGGCACTGCGCAATTCAGGGTGCCAGGTGCCCGGATCGATCGATGGCGCGCTCGGCCGCGCGGCTCCGGTCCTCAGGGCACTGCGCCATGCCGACGGATCGCTCGCGCGGTTCCACGGCGGCGGCCGCGGTGTGCCGGGGCGGCTCGATGCGGGCCTCGCCTGCACCGGGCGCGCGCGACCGGCCCCCGACCGGGCGATGGGCTTCGCGCGGATCGCGCATGGCCGCACGACGCTGATCGTCGATGCCGCAGCGCCCCCCGAGGGCTCGCTTTCCTCCGAGGCCCATGCCTCGACTCTCGCCTTCGAGCTCACCTCCGGGCGCAGGCCGATCATCGTGTCATGCGGTGCGGGGCGCAGCTTCGGCCCGAAATGGCGGCGTGCCGCGCGCGCGACAGCCTCCCATTCGACGCTCGCCATCGACGGATATTCCTCTGCCCGGATCGGTGGCGAGGACGGGTGGCTGTCGCAGGCCCCACGCGACGTCCGGATGGAACGTCGTCGGGACGAGACGTCGACCGGCCTCGTCGCGGGGCATGACGGCTACGTCCCGAGCCATGGTCTCACGCATATCCGCCAGCTTCATCTCGATCAGGCCGGCCGGTCCCTCAGTGGCGAGGACGTTCTTGCCACGGTGGAACGCGAGGACGAGGCGATCTTCGACCGGGCCATGGAAGAAGCCGGGCAGCGTGGCTTTCCGTTCGCCGTGCGGTTCCACCTCCACCCCGACATCGTGGCGCAGAAGGACGAGGATCCTGGCAGCGTTCTGCTGATGACCAAGGGCGGCGAACTCTGGGTCTTCCGCCACGGCGGAAGGGCGGCCGTGACGATCGAGCCGTCGGTCTATCTCGACAGCGTCTCGCTTTCGCCCCGGCCGACGCGGCAGATCGTGCTGAGCACCACGGCCGTCGATTACGCCACGCGGGTCAGCTGGACCCTTGCAAAAGCGCGCCAAACACCCGATGCGGTGCGCGACCTCGTCCATGACGAAAACCCCGTTCTGGCCTGACCCGCGAGAGGAGCCTCCCTCATGACCGATACCGTTCCCGTTTCCCGTGCGCTCATCTCCGTCTCCGACAAGACGGGCCTGGAGGCACTTGGCCGTGCGCTCGCGGATCGGGGGGTCGAGATCCTCTCGACCGGGGGATCGGCCAGGGCGCTCCGCGAGGCGGGCATCGCGGTGCGCGACGTGGCGGACGTAACCGGCTTTCCCGAGATGATGGACGGCCGGGTCAAGACGCTGCACCCGAAGGTCCATGGCGGGCTTCTCGCCCTGCGCGACGACGCGAGCCATGTCGCGGCGATGGAGGAACACGGGATCGTCGGCATCGACCTGCTGGTCGTCAATCTCTATCCGTTCGAAGCCACGGTCGCGCGGGGCGCGGACTATGCCGAAGCCGTCGAGAACATCGATATCGGCGGACCCGCGATGATCCGCGCGGCGGCCAAGAATCACGGGCACGTCACGACGATTGTCGATGTCGAGGATTACGACGCCCTCCTGGTCGAGCTCGACGGCAACGAGGGCGGTACGACCCACGCGTTCCGGCAGGTCATGGCGCAGCGTGCCTTCGCGCGCACCGCGGCCTACGACGCGGCCGTCTCAACATGGATGGCCGACGCGCTGGGCGATCCGGCACCGCGCCGCCGTGCCGTCGCCGGCAAGCTTCGCCAGACGATGCGCTACGGCGAGAATCCGCATCAGGCCGCCGCGTTCTACACCGACGGCACCGACCGGCCGGGCCTGGCCAATGCCGTCCAGCATCAGGGCAAGGAGCTCAGCTACAACAACATCAACGATACCGATGCGGCATTCGAGCTCGTCAGCGAATTCGCGGGCGGCGAGCCCACCTGCGTCATTGTCAAGCATGCCAATCCCTGCGGCGTCGCGCGCGGCGCGACACTGGCCGAGGCCTATCGGCGCGCCTTCGATTGCGACCGCACCTCGGCCTTCGGCGGGATCGTGGCGCTGAACCGCCCCCTCGACGGTGAAACGGCCGAGGCGATCGCGAGCATCTTCACCGAGGTGGTGATCGCGCCGGGTGCCGACGACGATGCGCGCAAGGTCTTCGCCGCCAAGAAGAACCTCCGCCTGCTCACGACCGAAGGGCTTGCCGATCCAGCTGCGGGCGGCCGCGTCTGGCGGCAGGTCGGCGGCGGCTTCCTGGTGCAGGACAAGGATACCGGCAGGCTCGACCGCGAGGATCTGAAGGTCGTGACGAAGCGCGCCCCCGACGATGCGCAGATGGACGACCTGCTCTTCGCCTGGCGCGTGGCCAAGCACGTGAAGTCGAACGCGATCGTCTATGTCCGCGACGGTGCGACCGTGGGTGTCGGCGCAGGCCAGATGAGCCGCGTCGACAGCACCCGCATCGCCGCGCGCAAGGCCGAGGACATGGCCGAGGTACTGGGCCTTTCCGCACCGCCGACCCAGGGCTCGGTCGTGGCGTCCGACGCGTTCTTTCCCTTCGCCGACGGCCTCATGACCGCGGCCGAGGCCGGTGCGCGCGCCGTGATCCAGCCGGGTGGCTCGGTGCGTGACGACGAGGTGATCGCGGCGGCGGATGCGGCCGGCATCGCCATGGTCTTCACCGGCATGCGGCACTTCCGCCACTGATGCGCAGGCTCTGGACATGGGCCGGGATCGTGTTCCTCCTCGACCAGGTGACGAAGGTCCTGGTGGTGCAGATCCTGAACCTCGCCTCGCGCGGGTCGATCGACGTTCTGCCGCCCTTCGTGAACTTCCGGATGGCCTGGAATCGCGGCGTCAATTTCGGGCTGCTCTCGGGCGACAGCGACGCGACGAAGTGGATCCTGATCGCGGTCGCTCTCGCGATCTCGGGATGGGTGATCCTGTGGCTCCGGCGCGAGCGTCAGGGCAAGTGGGCGATGATCTCGGGCGGGCTTCTCGTCGGCGGCGCGATCGGAAACGTCGTCGACCGGCTGATCTACGGCGCGGTGGCGGACTTCCTCAACATGTCGTGCTGCGGGGTCGAGAATCCCTATGCGTTCAACGTGGCCGACATCGCGATTTTCGCGGGCGCGATCGGGCTCATCGCCTTCACCGGGGGCGGGCGCAAGGGAAAGACCCCGTGACGCCCGGTCCGGCATCGGATATGGCTCTGGCCGAACGCGGCGGAAGGAGGGCGTCGATGCCCGGGCAGATCCTGAGATACGCGACGGTTGCGATCCTTGTCGCCGGTCTCGCCGGATGCGGCGGAGAACCCGATCTCATCGCGCTCGATTCGGGCGGGGAGGGGCCGGACGAATTCTCCATTCTGCCGAACCGTCCGCTCGAGCTCCCCGGCAATTTCGACGCGCTTCCCCCGCCGACACCCGGTGGCCCGAACCGCACCGACCAGACGCCGCAGGCCGATGCGATCGCGGCGCTGGGCGGCAATCCGGCCGCCGCGAATCGTGGTCCCGAGGGGACCGCGCTGCTGGCCCATGCGGGGCGGTTCGGAACGGCACCCGGCATTCGCGCGACGCTCGCCGCCGAGGATGCCGAGTTCCGCGGCCGCAATGTCGGCCGTCCGCTCGAACGGCTGTTCAACGCGACGCGATATTTCCGCCTCTATGCGCCGCAATCGCTCGACCAGTACGACGCACTCGAGCGGATGCGCGCACGGGGCGTGCGCACGCCCGCCGCCCCGCCCGAGACGCCCGTCGACTAGCGGCACGTTTCGCGCGCGACTGTTTCGCGCCGGGCCGGGTCACAAGCCCGTGCCCCGCCATTGTGCCCGGAAGCACGGGGCGTAGATTGCGCCCCAGACCGCGACCCTACGCAAAGGCCTTTGCTCATGCTGCGTGCGCTTCTTCCCATTCTGCTCCTCTCATTGCCGATGACGGCCCGCGCGGCCGAGGTTTCGACCTTCTCGCTCGACAACGGCCTCGAAGTCGTCGTGCTCGAGGATCACCGCGCCCCCGTGGTCGTGCACATGGTCTGGTACCGCGCGGGTGCCGCCGACGAGGATCCGGGCGTCTCGGGCATCGCGCATTACCTCGAACATCTGATGTTCAAGGGGACCGACGACCGCGAGCCGGGTGAGTTCAGCCGCGTCGTGGCCGA
The DNA here is from genome assembly GCF_032931615.1 of Palleronia sp. LCG004. Taxonomy (NCBI): domain Bacteria; kingdom Pseudomonadati; phylum Pseudomonadota; class Alphaproteobacteria; order Rhodobacterales; family Roseobacteraceae; genus Palleronia; species Palleronia sp. LCG004. The sequence goes on along the minus strand of NZ_CP136759.1, from coordinate 2,105,806 downwards.
GAACGGCGGCACCGACAACGCCTTCACCGGGCAGGACTACACCGCCTATTTCCAGCGCGTGGCCAGCGACCGTCTCGGCCTGATGATGGAGATGGAGGCCGACCGGATGCGCGATCTCGATCTCGACGGACGCGACATCGTGACCGAGCGGCGGGTCATCACCGAGGAGCGCAACCAGCGCACCGACAGCGACCCGGGCGCTCTTTTCTCCGAGCAGCGCGACGCTGCGCAATACCAGAACCACCCCTACGGCATTCCCGTGATCGGCTGGATGCACGAGATCGAGGCGCTGGACCTCGACGACGTCACCGAATTCTACGAGCGCTTCTACGCCCCCAACAACGCGATCCTCATCGTGGCGGGCGACGTGACGCCCGACGAAGTGCGTGCGCTTGCCGAGGAGCATTACGGACCTCTGGAGCCGACTGCCGATCTGCCCGAACGCGTCCGCCCGCACGAGCCCCCGCAACGCGCCGAGCGTCGCCTGACATTCGAGGATCCGCGCGTCGCGCAGCCCTATGTCATCCGCACCTATCTCGCGCCCGAACGCAATTCGGGCGACCAGCGCGAAGCCGCCGCGCTCACCCTTCTCGCCGACATCCTCGGGCAGGGGCAGACGTCGGAACTCGCCCGGCGGCTGCAATTCGGCAGCGAGGAGGCGCTCTACACCTCCGCCTTCTATCGCGGGACCTCGCTCGACGAGACGACCTTCGGTCTCGTCATCGTGCCGGCTCCGGGCGTCACGCTCGAGGAGGCCGAGGCGGCACTCGATCGCGAGGTCGCGGCGTTTCTCGAGGATGGCGTCGATGCCGCACAGCTGGAGCGGCTGAAATTCCGCATGAGGGCGGGCGAAGTCTACGAGGCCGACAGCGCGCAATCGCTGGCCCGCCGCTACGGCACGGCGCTCACCACCGGACTGACGGTGCAGGATGTCGAGGAATGGCCCGACATCCTGCAATCCATCACGGCCGAGGAGATCGTCGCGGCCGGTCGTGACGTGCTCGACCGGGATAGTGCGGTCACCGGCTGGCTGCGTGCGCCGGGGCAGGAGACGACCTCCGAGGAGGCCGCCGCCGCCGGACTGCCGGTCGGAACGACCGAGACGATGGAGATGACCCAATGATGCGCCTTGCCCTCGCCTTCGCTCTGGCTCTCGGGGCCGCGCTTCCCGCGCGGGCCGCGGTCGACGTTCAGGAAGTGACCTCTCCCGACGGGATAGACGCGTGGCTTGTCGAGGATCACACCATTCCCTTCACCGCGCTCGAGATCCGGTTTCGTGGCGGCACCGCGCTCGATCGGCCCGGCAAGGGCGGTGCGGTGAACCTCATGACGGCACTCATCGAGGAGGGTGCGGCCGACAGGGATGCGCAGGCCTTCGCTCTCGCCCGCGAGGAACTCGCGGCGAGCTACAGCTTCGATGCCAACGACGACGCGATCAGCGTCTCTGCGCGGTTCCTGACCGAGAATCGCGATGCTGCGGTGAACCTCCTGCGCGATGCGCTGGTCGAGCCGCGATTCGATCAGGATGCGGTCGACCGGGTCCGCGACCAGGTCCTGTCGATCATCGCGAGCGATCTGAACGATCCCGGTGCGATCGCCTCGCGCGCCTTCATGGACGAAGCCTTTCCCGACCATCCCTACAGCGCGCCCAATAACGGAACCGCCGAAAGCGTCACGGATCTGACCCGCGAGGATATCGTCGAGGCGCATCGGGACACCTTCGTCACCGACCGCGTCTATGTCGGGGCCGTCGGCGACATCACGCCCGAGGCGCTGGGCGAACTGCTCGACGATCTGCTGGGGGACTTGCCCCGCACGGGCGGAGACCTTCCCGGAGAGGCGGTCTACTCGGCCGAACCCGGCGTCGACATCATCGAGTTCGACACGCCGCAATCCATGATCCTCTTCGGCCACAAGGGGATCGCACGTGACGATCCGGACTTCATGGCGGCCTATATCCTCAACGAGATGTTCGGTGGCGGCGGCTTCAACTCGCGCCTGATGGAAGAGGTGCGTGTCGAGCGGGGTCTCACCTACGGCATCGGTACCTGGTTGCAGCCGATGGAGAACGGCGCGCTTCTCATGGGGCAGGCGGCATCGGCCAATGCAAGCACCGCCGAGACCGTCGAGGTCGTCTCTGACGAATGGGCGCGCGTGGCCGAAGGCGTGAGCGAGGAAGAGCTGGCGGAGATCAAAACCTATCTCACCGGGGCCTATCCGCTCCGCTTCGACGGCAATTCCACGATTGCGAGCATCCTCGTGGGCATGCAGATGGACGATCTCGGGATCGATTACATCGAGACGCGGAACGATCAGATCGAGGCGGTGACGCTCGACGATATCGCTCGTGTGGCCGAGCGGATCTATCGGCCCGACGATCTGAGCTTCACCATCGTCGGGCAGCCCGACGGGATCGAGGCCACGAACTAGCACCGGCGCCGGATGAAATCCGGCGAGGCATCGCTGCCCTTCGCTGCGCAACGAAATGCAGGGGCCAGCGAACCGCCATGGAAAGCCCGGTTCCGGCCCTTTCCGGTGCTCCATTTTGCCGATGCAAAGCCTTATCGCTCATGCTATCCCTTGTGGCATGACGCTGCATGACCCCAAGATACGTGCCGATCGGCCACAGATCAGGGCGCTCGACGAAGGTGCGATCAATCGCATCGCCGCCGGCGAGGTCGTCGAACGCCCGGCTTCCGCGGTCAAGGAACTGGTCGAGAATTCCATCGATGCCGGTGCCACCCGGATCGAGGTCGCCTATGCCGATGGCGGCAAGACGCTGATCCGCGTCACCGATGACGGGTGCGGCATGACGGGCGAGGATCTGCCGCTGGCGCTGTCGCGTCACGCGACATCCAAGATCGACGGCGCGGATCTCCTCAACATCACGTCCTTCGGCTTTCGGGGCGAGGCGCTCGCCTCGCTCGCCGCCGTCGGCAGGTTGACCCTGACCTCGCGCGCCGACGGGGCGGAGGGTGCGGCGATCCGCGTCGCGGGGGGCGTGGCGGATGCGGTGCGGCCCGCCGCCATCACGCGCGGCACGATCGCCGAGATCCGGGACCTCTTCTACGCGACGCCCGCCCGGCTCAAGTTCCTGCGCAGCGACCGGGCCGAGGCGCAGGCGATCGGCGATGTGGTCAAACGTCTCGCCATGGCCGAACCGCAGATCGGTTTCACGCTGCGCGACATGTCCGGCGGCGGAGAGGGGCGTGTCGTCTTTCGCGCGGATCCAGGCACGGGCGATCTGTGGGATGCGCTGCAAGGGCGTCTCGGACGGGTCCTGGGGACGGATTTCGCGCAGAATGCGCTCAGGATCGACGCAGAGCGCGACGGGATCGCGCTGACGGGATATGCGGCGCTGCCGACCTATTCGCGGGGTGCCGCGACGCATCAATATCTCTTCGTCAACGGCCGCCCGGTCCGCGACAAGCTTCTCAACGGGGCTCTGCGCGGGGCCTATGCCGATTTCCTGAGCCGCGATCGTCATCCGGCGGCGGCTCTCTTCGTCGAATGCGCGCCCGAGGCGGTCGACCAGAACGTCCATCCGGCCAAGACCGAAGTGCGGTTCCGCGACCCCGGAACGGTACGGGGCCTGATCGTGTCGGGTCTGCGACACGCGCTCGCGGGGGCAGGGCACCGCGCGTCGAGCACTGTCGCGGATGCCACGCTCGGCGCGATGCGCCCCGAGGGCGCAAGCGGGGCCGAACCCCCGCGCGTCTACCAGATGGACCGCCCCGCGCCGCGCCCGCAGATGCCGCATCCGGGTTTTGCCGAAACGAGCGAGGTTTTCGCCAGGGTCGATCCGGTCGACGACACGCCCGAGCCGGAGGCCGCCTATCACCCGCTGGGTGCCGCCCGGGGCCAGGTCCACGAGAACTACATCATCGCGCAGACCGAGGCCGGAATGGTCATCGTCGACCAGCACGCGGCGCATGAGCGCCTCGTCTACGAAAAGCTCAAGCGCCAGATGGCCGAGAACGGCGTCGCCGCACAGGCATTGCTCATTCCCGACATCGTCGAGCTGTCGGACGGGGCGGCGGCGATGCTCCTCGACCTCGGTGCCGATCTCGCGCAGCTCGGGCTCGAGATCGAGGCCTTCGGCAGGGGCGCGATCGCGGTGCGGGCGACGCCCGCGATCCTCGGTCCCGTCGATACGCAGGCGTTGATCCGTGACATCGTGGACGAGCTCGAGGATCTCGGCGAAAGCCTCGGCGTGAAGGCCCGGATCGAGGCGGTGCTGAGCCGCGTCGCCTGCCACGGATCGATCCGCTCCGGTCGTCGGATGTCCGCCCCCGAGATGAACGCGCTCCTGCGCGAGATGGAAGCCACGCCCCATTCGGGCCAGTGCAACCACGGACGCCCCACCTATGTCGAGCTGAGGCTCGGCGATATCGAACGGCTTTTCGGACGCCGATGAGCCGGGCCGAGATCGAAGCCTTGATCGCCGACCCGTTGGTCGTGGCGGGGATCGCGGCGGTGGTGGTCGCCATCCTCGCGGTGCTGCTCGTGGCTGCCATGCTGCGCGCGGGTCGTCAGTCCCGCGCCCTGGCCGCACAGCTCGCCCGTCTCGGTGCGGGGCAGGCCCAGCTCGCCGGCAATCTCCAGATGGTGAGCGACACGCAGTCCAACGCTCAGCTCCATCTCGTCCAGACGGTCGAGGCGCGGCTCGCCGACGTCCAGGGGCGGATGAACGACCGACTTGCCGACAACGCGGCGCGCTCGGCCCGGGCCCTGTCGGACATGCAGGAGAGGATGCGCGACACGCTGCACGGGCAGGGCGAGAAAACGACCAATTCGCTGACCCAGCTGCGCGAGCGCCTGTCGGTCATCGACCGCGCGCAGGACAATATCGCCAAGCTCTCGGGCGATGTCCTCAGCCTGCAGGACATCCTGTCGAACAAGCAGCGCCGCGGCCTTTTTGGCGAGATCCAGCTCGCCGACATCGTGGGTCAGGCGCTTCCAGCGGGCGGGTACACCCTGCAAAAGACGCTATCGAACGGAAAGCGGGCGGATTGCCTCGTCCACTTGCCGCAGCCGCCGGGGCCGATTGTCATTGACGCGAAGTTTCCCTTCGAGGCGTTCGAGCGTTTCGCCGCAGCCGAAACCAAGGAGGAGGCCGCTCGCGCGCTGGCGAGCCTGGGCCAGGCCGTGCGCAAGCATATCCGCGACATCGCCGAGCGTTACATCATCGAGGGAGAGACCGCCGACGGCGCGATCATGTTCCTGCCATCCGAGGCGATCTATGCCGAACTGCATGCGCGCCTGCCGGAGGTCGTGCGCGAGGGCTTCGCGCAGCGGGTCTGGATCGTGTCGCCCACGACCTGCATGGCGACGCTGAACACGATGCGCGCGATTCTCAAGGATGCGCGCATGGCCGAACAGGCCGGTGCGATCCGGCGCGAACTCGGCCTGCTTCACGCCGATTGCGAGCGTCTGGTCGCGCGTGTCGGCAATCTCGACAGACACTTCGCGCAGGCCCGCAAGGACGTGGACGAAATCTTGATCTCGGGCGAGCGGGCGGGCAAGCGCGCAAGCCGCCTGCATGCCTTCGATTTCGACGAGGCCGAGTCCCCCGCCGACATCGAGGCGCGGGGCTAGGATGACCCTCCATAGTCACCCGCCAGGGGACCCCGCCGGACGGGACGGCCCGCCCCCGCAGAGCCCCACGAGGATCGCCCGGGACGGATCGCAAGTGACGCATCGATCTTCCCCGCCGCGCCGCCGCGTCGCGATCGTGGGCGGTGGGATCTCGGGCCTCGCCGCCGCGTATCTTCTCAAGGACACCCATCGTGTCACTCTCTTCGAGGCCGCACCGCGTCTCGGGGGGCATGCGCGGACGGTGATGGCGGGCCGCCATGGGGATCAGCCGGTCGATACCGGCTTCATTGTCTTCAACGACGCGACCTATCCGAATGTCACCAAACTCTTCGACGAACTCGGCGTGACCCGGGTCGACAGTTCGATGAGCTTCGGCGTCTCGGCACGGCGCGGGCGGATCGAGTATGCCCTGCACGGCATCGACGCGATCTTCGCGCAGCGCCGCAATCTGGGCGATCCACGCTTCCTGCACATGCTGCGCGATCTGATGCGATTCAACATGCGGGCCCGCCGGGTCGTCCGCCCGGACATGTCGATCGGCGATCTGCTTACCTCGCTCGGGACAGGGCGCTGGTTTCGCGATTACTACATCCTGCCCTTCTCGGGCGCGATCTGGTCGACGCCGTGCGCGGGGATCCTCGACTTCCCGGCCGAGGCCCTCGTGCGGTTCTTCGAGAATCACGGGCTGCTCGGCTATTCGGGCCAGCACCGATGGTACAGCGTCGCGGGCGGGTCGATCGAATATGTCCGCCGTCTGGAAAGGCACCTGCGGCAGGCGGGCGTCACCCTTCGCACGGGGGCTGCGGTCCGCCGGGTCGCGCGCGGCCCCCTCGGGGTCGGGATCGCCGCCGAAGGTCACCCACCCGAACATTTCGACGAGGTGATCCTGGCCACCCATGCGGATGTGTCCGCGCGGCTCCTGGCCGATCCCACGCCCGACGAACGGCGGGCCCTCGCGAAGGTGCGGTATCAGCCGAACCACATGATCCTTCATTCCGATCCGGGGGTGATGCCCCGCTTGAAGAAGGTCTGGGCGAGCTGGACCTATTGCGAACCCGACAACGGGGCAGGGGATCGGATCGGGGTCAACTACTGGATGAATTCGCTGCAGGACATTCCGCCCGATGACCCGCTTTTCGTCACGCTGAATGCGAGCCGGCAGATCGACGAACGCCTCGTCTTCGACGAGACGACGTTCCGCCACCCCGTCTATGACACCGCGATGCTCGCCGCCCAGCGGGAGATCCGCGCCCTGAACGGGACGGGCGGGACCTGGTTCTGCGGTGCCTGGATGCGCAATGGCTTTCACGAGGACGGCTTCGCCTCGGCCTGCGACGTGGTCGATGCGATGGGGTGCCGTGCCCCCGCGCTCCTCGCCGCGGAATGAACGGGATCGACCATATCGCCGCCCGGACGGTCCATTCCCGCCGCGACGCCCCGGCGAATGCCTTCGCCTATAGCATCGACTACGTGCTGCTCGATGCCGAAGGCCCCGTCGAGGCTCCGGTGTTTTTTGGGCGAAACCGAGCGCGGCCGATGGCGCTCCACGATACCGATCACGGCGGGCCACCGCGTGCCGGTCGCGGCGCGGCCTGGGTGCGCGAGAGGCTGGCGGAGCGGGGGCTGGACCGGATCGCCCATCGCATCGAACTGCTCGCGCAGCCGCGCGTGCTTGGCCATGCCTTCAATCCGGTGAGCTTCTGGCTCGTCCGCGACCGGCGGGACGATCTGCGTGTCGTGATCGCCGAGGTCACGAACACCTACGGCGATCGGCATTGCTACCTCTGTCGCCGCGACGATCTGGCGGCGATCACGCCTCGGGACCGGCTCGTCGCGCGCAAGGTCCTGCATGTCTCGCCGTTTCAGGACGTGACGGGCGAATACGCCTTCCGTTTCGATATCGGAGAGGAGCGTGTGGCCATCGCGATCGACTACCGGGTCGAAGGGGGCGGGGGCCTTCATGCCACGCTCGGCGGGGCCCGGCGCAGAATGACCAATCGCACGATCGTGATGTCCACGCTGCGCCGCCCTTTCGGGCCACGAAGGGTGCTGGCCCTGATCCATTGGCAGGCGCTCCTCCTCTGGCGCAAGGGCGCGCGCTTCCGGTCAAGGCCGGATCCCGGGAAAAGCGACCTGAGCGGTCCCGACGTCGCGGCACGAGGCCGTTTGACGACAGTGCATGGAACCAAGCTGGCCGAGCGCCGCTGAGGCAGGACGGGAGACGAACAGGATCATCTGACCATTCGATGAACTGATCGCGCGGTACCCGCACCACGGAAATTCCCGGCTGCCGAGTCGGCGATCGAGGACAGAACTTGGACATATTCATCTACATATCCGTGTTCGCCGTGGTCATCATCGGCCTCATCGCGCTGCGCAATCGGCTTTTGTCGTTCAAGGGCCAGTCCGCGCGCGATTACGAGGGGCTCGGCCCATCCTTCGACCCGCGCGAGCACCTGAACGGCCGCCTCATCTGCGACGGGGTGATCTTCGGGCCGACGGGGCGCGTGACCTCGCGGTTCCGGGCGCTCATGGAAGGCGAGTGGGACGGCGATCATGGGGTGCTCCACGAGGAATTCGCCTATGACAGCGGCACCAAGCAGACGCGGGCATGGCATCTGATCCTTGGCGACGACGGCCGGTTCGTCGCCGATGCCGAAGATATCGTGGGGCGCGGAGCGGGCGAGATCTCCGGCCCCGCGGTGCGGCTTCGGTATCGCATCATCCTGCCCTACGAGGCGGGCGGCCATAAGCTCGACGTCGTGGACTGGATGTATCTCTGCGAGAGCGGAACGATCATAAACCGGTCTCAATTCACGAAATTCGGTGTGCGCGTGGCCGAACTCGTCGCTACGATCCGGCCGGAGAGCCCGGGGTGAGGCATTGGTCCGGAAAGCGTTACTGGATCGTCGGGGCATCCGAAGGCCTGGGCCGCGAGGTGGCGCGTAGGATCAGCGGCACGGGGGCCCACGTGATCCTGTCGGCCCGAAATCGCGACCGCCTCAATGACCTGTCGAACCAGTTGCACGGACCGAGCGAGGTTCTCCCCTTCGACGTGACCGACGACGTCGACGTGAGGCGCGCCGCCGAAAGCGCGGGCCGGGTCGACGGGCTCGTCTACATCGCCGGCATCTACTGGCCGCTGCGGGCGCAGGACTGGGATGCGAGCCGCGTCACGCGGATGCTCGACGTGAACACGACCGGTGCCGCGCGTGTCCTGGGTCAGGTCGTTCCGGCCATGGTCGCGCAGGGATCCGGACATGTCGTCCTGACCGGCTCCCTTTCGGGCTATCGAGGACTTCCCGGCGCGATCGGTTACGGCGCGTCCAAGGCTGGCCTGATGGTCCTTGCCGAGTCGATGTATGCCGACCTGCGCCGCATCGGAATCGACGTGCAACTGGTCAATCCCGGCTTCATCCGGACGCGTCTCACCGACAAGAACGACTTCCGGATGCCCTTCATCATGGACCCCGAAAAGGCCGCCCGGCTCTATTTCGAGCACATGAACGGCAACCGCTTCGCGCTGAACTTCCCCTGGGGGTTCGGCGCGCTCTTCCGGCTCGGCAACTTCCTGCCCGACGGTCTCTATTACCGGATCTTCGGCTAGCGACCCTCTCGGGTCCGCGGGCCTCAGTAATGGGTCAGGGCGTAGGCCCGGTCCGCCCGTTCGAGATGCGGCACCGCGTTGAAACCCGAAAGCAACATCTCGTCGCCGCGCACGTGGAAGCGATGGATCGACGTGTTGCGGATCGGCAGCAGCACCATGGAGAGCTTGCGCGGATCGAGATCGAGAACATGGCGCATCGCCATGGCGATCACGCCCGCCGAAGTCACGCACAGCGTGCGCCGTCCTTCCGTCGCGGCCTCGGTCAGCACGTCGACGATCCGCGCCTCGAACGCCGCGAAGCTTTCGTCGCCCTGAATCTCCGACGCGTGCCAGGCGCGCATGACCTGCGGAAGATGTTCGGGAAAGCCGTCGGCGGTGGGCATCGGCACGCCGTGCACGTCCGACAGCGCGTGGCCGAGGTTGAAATAGTCCATCTCGTCGAGCCGGGGATCGCGGATCGCCTCGACGCCCATCGCCTGCGCCGTCTCGACATGGCGGCGGAGCGTTCCGCTCAGGATCCGGTCGAAGCCGCCATCGAGATCGCCCAGCCACTCGCCCAGCCAACGGGCCTGCAGATGGCCGAGCTCGCTCAGCCGGTCGTAATCGCGCTCGTTGTCGGCGTTCGAATTCGCCTGACCGTGACGCACCAGTACGATCTCACCCATCTCGATCACCTCCGACGCGGGGCCTAGCGGGTTTCGCGGGCCCGCGCAAACGCGTCTCGCACACCGAAGCGATTCGCAGAGTGCATTCGCAACTTCGGCGAGAAAGCCGTTCAAGAGCCGCCGAGATTTTTTCCGCACCCATGCGGCCAAAATCCGCTCAGATATTGTAAATAAAGGGTTTTCCAAAGGTTACGATCCGGTGAGCGTTGCGAAAATGACAAACTTGCAACAACCGTTTCCTCGATGTGCTTTCCCTCTGAACCCAAACGGGTGCAAGGCGCTAAAGCATCGTGGAAAGTGACGGACAACGTCGCTCTCCGAACTCATTGGGAGACCATCAGATGAAAAACAACGCATCCATCTTCACCGCGGCGGTGATCACCAGCTTCATCGCCGGGTCGGCTTACGCCCAGACCGACACGTTCAACAACACGGGCCTCATCGGCGACAGCGCCGTCGAGACCGCGAACGAAGACCTGGCCGACGACATCGAAGATGATTTCGAGCGCGAGACGTTCCGTCTCGGCAACGAAGGCCGCGCCGACGGCTTCACCGGTTCCGTGTCGCTCCGCGCCTTCGCCGGCACCGGGTCGTCGCAGTCCGACAACGACGAGTCGACCGATCTCGGCATCGGCGCGAACTTCACCTACGTCATGGGCCTGAACGGCTTCGACCTCGGCCTGAACTACCGTTATGCCGAGTCGGATGGCGATACGGATCAGGACGACCTGCTCTACAGCTTCCAGTACACCCGTGACTTCAGCGACGTCCTCTACGGCTTCGCCAAACTGCAGGGTACCTACGAAGGCAACGTCGACGACGACAACGAAGACCGCGACACGTTCGAGCGTGAGAACGACGCGTTCCTCGGCCTCGGTCTCGGCTACCGCGTGATCGACACGCCCGAGCAGCAGTGGGCTGTCCAGGCCGGTCCGGGCTACCGCTTCGCGAGCTTCCGTGAAATCGGCAACGTCCTGCGCGATCCGAACGGCGACGGCGACGACATCGAGGAATTCGCGGTTGCGATCTCGTCGGACTACTACCAGCGCATCAACGACACCGTTGCGCTGACCAACGACTCCGACGTGATCTGGTCCGACTCGGACACGGTCGTCTACAACGACCTGGCGCTCAACGTGTCGATGAGCGACGCGCTCGCGCTTCGCACCTCGCTGCTGTCCGAGTACCACACCGATCCGGCCCCCGGTAACAAGAGCACCGAGCACCTGTTCGGCGTTTCGCTGGTCTACAGCTTCAACTGATCGCTTTCGGCTCAGGCCGGAAGTTACGAGGGGCGGTACCGAAAGGTACCGCCCCTTTTCCGTTTGACGCAGGGGCCGGGCACCCTCGCGATCATGCGAGCCTATTGACGCATCGTCGATTTGTGACAGGCTGTTCGACAGGGAGCCGCGGGGAGGCGGCTTCGGGAGGATCATTGCTTGAGCGAGACGCCTGTCTCCATACCTGCGCTGCTTGCGCGGAACGCGACCTTGCACGCGAACCGCCCGGCGAACCGCGAGAAGGAATTCGGGATCTGGCAGAGCTGGACCTGGTCCGAGATCGCGGCCGAGGTCGAGGCCCTTGCCCTCGGCCTGCTCGATCTGGGGCTCGCCCAAGGGGAGCATGTCGTCATATCCGGGCGCAACCGCCCCGCGCTCTACTGGGCGATGGTCGCGATCCAGCGCGCGGGTGCCATCCCGGTGCCGATCTACCAGGACGCCGCCGTGGACGAGATCGCCTACCAGCTCGACCATTGCGGTGCGGTCATGGCGGTGGTCGGCGATCAGGAACAGGTCGACAAGCTGCAGGAGGCCGCGGGCGATGGCGGCGCGCTGCGGCGGCTGATCTATCTCGATCCGCGCGGGCTCAGGAATTACGACCATGCCCGCCTCGGATCCTATGCCGGTGTCCAGGAGGCGGGCCGCGCGGCGCGCGACCGGCTCGGCCCCGAACTCGATGCGCGCACCGATGCGCTGACGCTCGATGACGTGTGCGTCATGCTCTATACCTCGGGCACGACGGGCCGTCCGAAGGGCGTCGTCCTGTCGAACCGCAACATCATCGCGACCTCGAAGGCCTCGGCCGAATTCGACCGCCTCACGGCCGCCGAGGAGGTCGTGGCCTATCTGCCGATGGCCTGGGTCGGCGATTTCATCTTCTCGGTGGGGCAAGCCTACTGGACCGGGTTCTGCGTGAACTGCCCCGAAAGCCCGGACACACTGATGGTCGATCTGCGCGAGATCGGGCCGACCTATTACTTCGCACCGCCGCGCGTCTTCGAGACGCAGCTGACCAACGTGATGATCCGGATGGAGGACGCGACGCGCATCAAGAAGGCGCTGTTTCACCACTTCATGGCGCATGCGCAGCGGGTGGGCCCCGCGATCCTCGACGGCCGCAAGGTAAGCGCGGCCGACCGGCTGCGATATCGTCTGGGCGAGCTGATGATCTACGGACCGCTCAAGAACACGCTGGGATTCTCGCGCATCCGCGTCGGCTACACCGCGGGCGAGGCGATCGGGCCCGAGATCTTCGATTTCTACCGGGGCCTCGGGATCAACCTCAAGCAGCTCTACGGCCAGACCGAGGCGACCGTCTTCATCACCCAGCAACCAGACAACGAGGTGCGCTCCGACACGGTCGGCGTGGCCTCTCCGGGCGTCGAGATCCGCGTGGCCGAAAGCGGCGAGGTCTTCTATCGCTCGCCGGGCGTCTTTGTGGAATATTTCCGCAATCCCGACAGCACGGCCGAGACCAAGGATGCCGAAGGCTGGGTCGCCACGGGCGATGCGGGCTTCTTCGAGGACGGGTCGGGCCATCTGAGGATCATCGACCGCGCCAAGGATGTCGGAAAGCTCGCGGGCGGCGGCATGTTCGCGCCCAAATATGTCGAGAACAAGCTCAAGTTCTTTCCCAACATTCTCGAGGCCGTCGTCTTCGGTGCGGGCCGCGAGACCTGCGTGGCGTTCCTCAACATCGATCTCAACGCGGTGGGCAACTGGGCGGAGCGCAACAATATCGGCTACGGCTCCTACCAGGAGCTGTCGCAGCATCCGAAGGTGCTCGAGATGATGCGCGACCACGTGGCCGAGGTGAACCGGTCCGTGGCCCGCGACGACATGCTGTCGGGCTGCCAGGTCCATCGTTTCGTCGTGCTCCACAAGCAGCTCGATGCGGATGACGGGGAACTCACCCGCACGCAGAAGGTCCGCCGCAAGGTCATCGGCGAGAAGTTCGACGATATCCTCACGGCGCTCTACGACGGGCGCGACGAGATCTATACCGAGACCGAGGTCACCTACGAGGATGGCCGGAAAGGCCGGATCGCGGCCACGCTCAGGCTTCAGGATGCCGCGATCCGGCCCGCCGGCCCCGAGATCCGCGAGGCCGCGGAATGAGGGACAGCGCCCCCGAGAGCCACGTCACCGCGGATGGCCGCACGATCGGAGGCGTGATCCTCGATCTGCGCAACATCACGCTGCGCTTCGGAGGCGTCGAGGCGATCAAGGACATCTCGTTCGATATCCGCGAGGGCGAGATCCGCGCCATCATCGGCCCGAACGGTGCTGGCAAGTCGTCGATGCTGAACGTGATCAGCGGGTTCTACCACCCGCAGGAGGGCGAGGTGAGGTTTCGCGGCGAAACCAGACCGCCGATGAAGCCCTACAAGGTCGCGCGCAGCGGCGTGGCGCGGACGTTCCAGAACATCGCGCTCTTCGACGGGATGAGCGTTCTCGACAACATCATGACGGGGCGGCTGAACGCCATGCGGGCGGGCATGTTGGCGCAGGCATTCTGGATCGGCCGGGCCGAGCGGGAGGAGACCCTGAACCGCGAGAAGGTCGAGCGGATCATCGATTTCCTCGAGATCCAGCACATCCGGAAGACGCCCGTCGGCCGGCTGCCCTACGGCCTCAAGAAGCGGGTGGAGCTGGCCCGCGCGCTCGCCGCCGAGCCGGACCTGCTGCTTCTGGACGAGCCCATGGCCGGCATGAACGTCGAGGAAAAGGAGGATATGAGCCGCTACATCCTCGACGTGAACGACGAGCTCGGCACCACGATCGCTCTGATCGAGCACGACATGGGCGTGGTCATGGACATCTCGGACCGCGTCGTCGTCATGGATTACGGCCGCAAGATCGGCGACGGCACGCCGGACGAGGTGCGGACCAACCAGCAGGTGATCGACGCCTATCTGGGGGTCGCGCATGACTAGGATGGACCGTCTCGCCCTGTCGCATCGTTCGACCCGTATCTACGGAAAAGGAGATACGAGATGGCCGATCTGACATGGCAGAAGAAAACGCTGGCCGATGCGCTCGGGGCCGATCGGGGATTGCCCGACTGGGCGGGCGAGATGGTGGCGAAGTTCCGTCCCGAGGATCTCGACGAGTTGCGCACGAACGAGCGCGAGGCGGTGCTGGGCGCATTGGGCCGCGTGGCGCGGCAATCGCGCGACGCGCGCCAGACCGACTTTCATTCCGGCGACAGGAACAAGCCCGCCTTCGTCGAGGGCGATATCGACTGGGGCCTCAGGGCCGCGCGCAGCGCGCTCGAGGCGCAGCCCGCCGGCGAGCGCTCGGAGAAGGCGAACGAGCTTCTGGGCGATTGCACCTGTCCCGCGGCGACCGGTCCCAATCCCGGCCGCGACGCGGGCACGCCGGGCACACAGCATGAATAGGGGAATCTGATGCGGGCATCGCGCCGGAACTGTCCGACCGGATCCGCCCCAGGGGCGAAAGGACGGCGCGATGCCTGACCAGCTACTCTTCGCGATCGAGGTGACGATCAACGGCCTGATGGCGGGCGTGCTCTATGCGCTCGTCGCCCTCGGCTTCGTCCTGATCTTCAAGGCGAGCGGGATCTTCAACTATGCCCAGGGGGTGATGGCGCTTTTCGCGGCGCTGACCCTCGTGGGGATCATGGAGGGACAGGTCCCGTTCGCGCATCTCGTGAACGCGACCTTCGGGACCGAGATCCACGGCTTCGGATGGCAGGTCCCCGCGCTTCTCGCGATCGTGCTGACCATTGTCGTGATGGTGATCTTCGCATGGGCCGTGAACTGGGTCGTGCTCCGGCATCTGGTGGGGCAGCCCCCTATCATCCTCTTCATGGCGACGATCGGGCTCGCCTATTTCCTCGAAGGTCTCGGCGACATCATGTGGGGGTCGGGGATCCGCACGCTCGACATCGGATTGCCGCAGGGCATCAACACCTATGTCGACCAGGTGACGTTCGACGCCTTCGGATACGGGCTCTTCATCGACAATCTCGACATCACCGCGACGATCATCGCGGCGCTTCTGGTCGCGGGGCTGGTCGCGTTCTCGCAATACACCAAGGAGGGGCGCGCGCTCAGGGCCGTGGCCGACGATCATCAGGCCGCGCTCAGCGTCGGGATCTCGCTCAACTTCATCTGGGTGCTGACATGGTCGATCGCGGGGTTCGTGGCGCTCGTCGCGGGGGTCATGTGGGGCGCGAAATCCGGCGTGCAATTCTCGCTCTCGCTCATCGCGCTCAAGGCGCTGCCGGTGCTGATGCTGGGCGGCTTCACCTCCATTCCGGGCGCGATCGTGGGCGGGCTCATCATCGGGGTGGGCGAGAAGCTCTTCGAGTTCTGGGTGGGCCCCCTCGTCGGCGGCGCGACCGAGAACTGGTTCGCCTATGTCCTCGCGCTCGTCTTTCTCGTCTTCCGGCCGCAGGGCCTCTTCGGGGAGCGGATCATTGAACGCGTCTAGCAACCAGGGGGGAGGGGTCTGATGCTCTATCGCGAGGCGGGCGATTTCAAGACGAGCTATCGCGCCGACAGCCAGACGTTCCCGATCCGGCTCGACCGGTGGGCCTATTACGCGACGCTTGCCGCGGCCGTGCTGATCGTGCCGCTCGTCATCAACGATTACTGGCTGAACGCGATCTTCCTGCCGGTGCTGATCTACGGCATCGCGGCGCTGGGCCTCAACATCCTCGTGGGCTATTGCGGGCAGCTCAGCCTCGGGACGGGCGGCTTCATGGCCGTCGGGGCCTATAGCTGCTACAAGCTGATGACGGCGTTCCCCGACATCAACATCGCGATCCACGTGGTGATCTCGGGGCTCGTCACGGCGGCCGTGGGCATGCTCTTCGGGTTGCCGAGCCTCAGGATCAAGGGCTTCTATCTCGCCGTCGCGACCCTCGCCGCGCAGTTCTTCCTCGTCTGGCTCTTCAACCGGGTGCCGTGGTTCTACAACTACTCCGCCTCGGGCCAGATCAACGCGCCCGAGCGGACGCTCCTCGGCGTGCCGATCACCGGCGCCGGGACGCAGGCCTGGGCCACCTATCTCTTCTGCCTCGCCTTCCTTGTGGCGAGCGCATGGATCTGCCGCAACCTCACGCGCGGGGCGATCGGGCGGAAATGGATGGCCATCCGCGACATGGACATCGCGGCCGAGATCATCGGCGTGAACCCGCTGCGCGCCAAGCTCTCGGCATTCGGGGTGTCGTCCTTCTTCGTGGGGATCGCCGGCGCGCTCTTCTTCGCGGTCTATCTGGGCGCGGTCGAGGTGGGCGAGGCCTTCGGGATCAACAAGTCGTTCCTGATCCTCTTCATGATCATCATCGGCGGGCTCGGCTCGATCCTCGGATCGTTCCTCGGCGCGGCGTTCATGGTCCTGCTGCCGGTCCTTCTCAAGAACGTGCTGGTGGGCGGTTTCGGCTGGCCCACGGTGCTGGCCGCGCATCTGGAGGTCATGATCGTGGGCGGGCTCATCGTGTTCTTCCTGATCGTGGAGCCGCACGGCCTCGCCCAACTCTGGCGCGTCACCAAGGAGAAGCTGAGATTGTGGCCCTTCCCGCATTAGGGCCCGAGGGCAGACCTCCGAGGGACAGGTCTCCGGAGGAACACGAGAAGGGCCCCCCGAACGGGCCCGAGGGAGGAAGAGAATGAAGACGATCCTGACAAGCCTCGCGCTCGGCGCGGCCCTGACCGGGGGCCCCGCGCTCGCCGATCTGACGTTCCCGTCGCTCAGCTACCGCACGGGGCCATATGCCGCGAACGGGATGCAGTTCGCCGATGGCTACGCCGATTACTTCGCGCTCATCAACGCGCGGGACGGCGGCATCGGGGGCGAGATGATCAACATGCCCGAATGCGAGACGGCCTATAACACCGAACAGGGCGTGGAATGCTACGAATCCACCAAGAATGCCGGCGACGGCGCGCTGATCTACCAGCCGCTCTCGACGGGGATCACCTACCAGCTGATCCCAAAGCTCGCCGCCGACGGAATTCCGATGCACACGCTGGGCTACGGGCGGACATCGGTTTCCGACGGGGACGTCTTCAAGTGGATCTTCAATTATCCCGCAACGTATTGGGACGGCGCGTCGGTCGCGATCAAGTACCTGCTTGAGGAGAATGGCGGGGATCTCTCGGGCAAGAAGATCGCGCTGCTCTATCACAACTCAGCCTACGGCAAGGAGCCGATCCGCACCCTGACCGAGCTCTCGGGGATGCACGGATTCGAGTTCAGCCAGATCGCCGTCGATCACCCCGGTCAGGAGCAGAAATCCCAATGGCTGCAGATCCGGCGCGACCGTCCGGATTACGTCATCATGTGGGGCTGGGGTGTGATGAACCAGGTCGCGATCCAGGAGGCCGCCAATATCCGCTATCCGATGGACCAGATCATCGGCAGCTGGTGGGCCGGGTCCGAGGTCGACGTGCTGCCCGCCGGTGACGGTGCCGACGGCTACAAGGCGCTGAACTTCCACGCGGTCGGCGACGATTTCGAGCTCTACGACGCGCTCGAGGAATACGTCTGGTCGCAGGGCCTCGGGGCCGGTGGCGGCGAATATGCGGGATCGGTGATCTACAACCGCGGGATCTATGCCGCGATGATCGCGGTCGAGGCGGCAAGAAAGGCGCAGGAGATCCACGGCGTGAGCGCGATCGACGCGGCCCAGATGCGCGACGGTCTCGAGCAGCTCGAGATGACCGAGGAAAAGATGGCCGAACTCGGGCTCGCCGGGTTCGGGCCGACCTTCTCGGCCTCGTGCCGCAATCACGGCGGTTCGGGCCGCGTCGCGATCAACCAGTGGAATGCCGGGGATCAGACCTGGTCGGTCCTGACCGACTACATCCAGTCCGACCAGGAGCTGATCGCACGTCTGGTCGAGGAGGATTCGACCGCCTACGCGCAGGAAAACGGCATCCCGCCGCAATGTGAATGACGCGCAGCAGGCGGGGGCGGCAAGGGCCGTTCCCGTCGCCAAACGGAAGGAGCCCGGAATGAGCGACACCGCCACCGATCCCGCCGCCGCGCCGGGCAGCCCCGCCGCGGAGCCGCTGCTCGACGTGCGCAACATCGAGGTGATCTACAATTCGGTGATCCTCGTGCTGAAGGGCGTGAGCCTCGAAGTGGCGAAGGGCGGGATCACCGCGCTTCTGGGAGGGAACGGCGCGGGCAAGACTACGACGCTCAAGGCGATCTCGAACCTGCTCAGATCCGAGCGGGGCGAGGTCACGAAGGGGCGGATCCTCTATCGCGGGGAAAGCGTGCAGGATCTCGTGCCGTCGGACCTCGTGAAACGTGGCGTGATCCAGGTGATGGAGGGACGACACTGCTTCGAGCATCTCACGATCGAGGAGAACCTGCTGACCGGGGCCTATACGCGACGCGACGGCCGCGCCCGCATCGAAGAGGATCTGGAGCTCGTCTATTCCTATTTCCCGCGGCTGCGAGAGCGTCGCCGCTCGCAGGCAGGCTACACGTCGGGAGGGGAACAGCAGATGTGCGCGATCGGTCGCGCGCTGATGTCCCGCCCCGAGACCATCCTGCTCGACGAGCCGTCGATGGGCCTCGCTCCGCAGCTCGTCGAGGAGATCTTCGGCATCGTGAAGGACCTGAACGAGCGCGAGGGCGTGAGCTTCCTGCTGGCCGAGCAGAACACCAACGTTGCGCTCCGCTTCGCGCATCGCGGCTACATCCTCGAATCGGGACGGGTCGTGATGGACGGCGCGGCCGATGCTTTGCGCGAAAATCCCGATGTGAAGGAATTCTATCTCGGCATGTCGGACGAGGGGCGGAAATCCTTTCGCGACACGCGATCCTATCGCCGTCGCAAGCGCTGGCTGTCCTGACGGCCGCACGATCCCCGATCCGACATTGAAGAATGCCAACCGGGCCGCAGGTTATGCGATAACCGGCGGCCCGTGATCGTCTTACCGCGCAAGATCAGCGACGAAGGGACCATGCAGATGACCGACCCCGAATTCCGCCCCCCCGAGGCCCGCGCCGCGGATCTGGCCCTGGAACTGCCGCGCCAGATCGCGCGCGCGCAGGCGCTGGGCGGGACGGGTGCGCTCGACGATGTCGAGGCCGATGCGATCACCGATGCAGGCGCGCTCGCCCGACTGCCCGTGCTGCGCAAGGAGATGCTGATCGAGGCGCAGCGGACCGTGCCGCCCTTCGGCGGTCTGGCCGCGCCCGTCACGGAATTCTCGCATGTCTTCCAGTCGCCCGGTCCGATCCACGAGCCCGGCCGCGTCGACGGCGACTGGTTCCGGCTGGGCCGGTTCCTCAGGGCTTGCGGCATCGGGGCGGGCGACATCGTTCAGAACTGCTTCGGCTATCACCTGACGCCCGCGGGCATGATGTTCGAAAGCGCCGCACGCGCGGTCGGGGCCACGATCCTGCCCGCCGGCACCGGCCAGACCGAGCTTCAGGTGCGCGCGGGCCATCATTACGGCACGACCGCCTATGCCGGCACACCGGATTATCTCAAGACGATCCTCGAGAAGGCCGACGAAATGGGCCTCGCGCTGTCGATCACGCGCGCGGCGGTTTCGGGCGGGGCGCTCTTCCCGTCGCTGAGGGCGTTCTACGCGGATCGCGGCATCGCCTGCCTGCAATGCTATGCCACCGCCGATCTGGGCAATATCGCCTACGAATCGGAGGCGATGGAGGGGCTGATCGTCGATGACGGCGTCGTGGTCGAGATCGTGACCCCCGGCACCGGCGATCCGGTGCCCGACGGCGAGGTGGGCGAGGTCGTCGTCACCACGCTCACCCCCGAATATCCGCTCATCCGGTTCGCGACCGGCGATCTGTCGGCGGTGATGCCGGGGATGTCGCCCTGCGGTCGGACCAACACCCGCATCAGGGGGTGGATGGGCCGTGCCGACCAGACGGCCAAGGTGAAGGGCATGTTCGTGCGCCCCGAACAGGTCGCCGATCTGGTCGCGCGCCATCCCGAGATCGCGCGTGCCCGCGTGACGATCACGCGCGACGGCGAGGCCGATGCGATGTCGGTCGCGCTCGAAACCGCAGCGCCGGGTGATCCAACGCGCTACGAGACGTCGGTGCGCGACGTGCTGAAGCTGCGTGGCGACGTGCGCATCGCAGAGCCCGGATCGCTGCCCCGCGACGGCATCGTGATCGAAGACCAGAGAGACTACGAAGGATAGACCATGCCGAATTCCAGATTTTTCCTGCCTCTCGCGCTCGCTCCGTGGCTGGCCTTGCCCGTCTCGGCCGAGAATGCCGCGCTCCTCATCGGCAACTCGGATTACGAGCATGCGCGGGACATGGATAACGGCCAGGCCGTGACCGATACCGCCGACACGTTGCGTGACGCGGGCCTGTCGGTCGAGACCCTGCGCGACGCCGATCGCGGCGAGATCGGCGCGGCCCTGCGCCGGTTGGAGGCGGCCGGAGAGGATGCCGACCGCCTGCTGGTCGCGCTGTCGGGCCGCTTCGTGCGTTCGGACAGCGAGACATGGTTCCTGCCCGTCGATGCGGAGGCGGGCTCCGTCGCCGAAGCATCGCTCGACGCGATCCCGCTCTCCTCGATCACCGAGATTCTCGAACGCACCGGCCGGCGCTCGGTCCTGCTGCTCGCCACGATGCTCGATCAGCGCGGTGAATGGGGCAGCCTCGACGAGGGGATCGGGCCGATCGACATTCCCGGCGACGTGACGCTGATCGAGGCCTGGCCGGTCGCCGCGCGCACGATCCTGTCGGACACGCTCGCCGTTCCGGGCGAGGCGCTCGAGGACCGGCTGTCGGAGACCGAATGGGCCGACCTGCGCGGCGATCTGCCATCGGGCTGGTCGTTCCTGTCGTCCGAAACGGGCGAGCGATCGGACAGCGTCGGGACCGGAGAGCGCGCCTTCTGGCAGCGCGCCCGCGACGGCGACAGCGAGGAAAGCTACATCGCCTATCTCGACGCATATCCCGAGGGCGAGTACGCGGCCGAGGCGATCCGCCGTCTGGCCGAGGTCCGTCAGGCACCGCAATCGCCCGAGCGGGCGGCGGAGGCGGCGCTCGGCCTCGACCGGGCGGCGCGGCGCGGTATCCAGCGCGACCTCGTGGCGCTGGGCTACGACACCCGCGGCATCGACGGCATCTTCGGTCCCGGCACAAGGGGCGCGATCGAGCGCTGGCAGGGCGACAACGATCGCCCGCGGACGGGCTATCTCGATGCGGGCATGGCCGCCCGGATCGCCGAGCAGGCGGACAGCGCCGAGACGCCCGAGGACAGGTTCTGGCGCGAAACGGGCGAGGGCACGGACGAGGCGGGCCTCATCCGCTTTCTCGAACGCTATCCCGACGGTGCGCGCTCCGACAGGGCCGAGCGTCGCCTGCGCGAGATCCGCGACGGCCGGCTGACCGTGGGCGGTATCTCGCGCCGAGAGGAGGTCCTCTGGAACCAGGCGCGCGAGAGCGACACGGTCGAGGCCTACACCGATTACGCCCGCGCCTTTCCGCGCGGCGTCCACGCCGACGAGGCACGTCAGCGCATGTCGCAGCTGCGTCAGGGCGGCGGCCGGCCCGACGAGGCGGCCCGCGCGCGCGAGGAGGCGCTCGGCCTGCCCGAGCTCATGCGGCGCACGGTCGAGCAGCGTCTCGCGGGCGAGGGGTTCGACCCCGGAACGCCGGACGGCCAGTTCGACGATCGCACGCGCCTCGCGATCCGGGCCTATCAGGAAACTGCCCAGCTGCCCGGTACGGGCTATCTCGATCAGGAGACGATCGTGAGATTGCTCCAGGACACCGTGCAGAGGGCCCTCAGCCGATGACAGACATCCGCACCGCCGCCGAAGCGCTCGAGGACGACGCGATGCCGCGCTCCCATGCCGTGAAGGCCGAGCCCGAAGCGCCGATGGCCTCGGCCCCGCCGCTCCCCCAGGGGGCGCAGAAGGCGCGCAGCCCGGCGGAATGGGCGTATCAGCGCATGATCCTCTACATCAAGAAGTTCGAGGAGGGCCTCGACGAGGATCAGGAGGTCGCGATGGCCTTCGCGGGCGACGAGACGGGCGTGATCCGGATCATGGGGATGGGATTTTTCGATCCGGACATCATCACCTTCTACGGCCAGGACGCGAGCGGCGCGCGCACCCAGCTGGTCCAGCATGTCACGCAGCTCTCGATCCGGCTGCGGGCGCTGCCCAAGCCCGCCGCGGCGGCCGCGCCGCGCCGGATCGGCTTTCGCCTCGCCGCGGATCTCGACGCGGAGGACACAGCCCCGGAATGACCCGGCAGGCGGGTCATGACATGCCCGCCCGAATGGTCTAAGAGACCGGCGAAACGGCAGGATTCGGAAGACGCGACATGGCAAAACATTCCCACGGCTCGATGGACATCACGGATCAGGAGCGGACCTTCAAGGGCTTCGTGACCTGGACGACGCGGGGCGTCATCGCCATCATCGTCGCGCTGATCCTGCTCGGCCTCATCAACGGCTGATCCATGACACGTCTGATTGCCGGGCTCCTGTCGCTCATGGTCCTCGCGGCCTGCAGCGGGGCCGACACCTTTGCGCCCGCCCCGATGTCCGAGGTGCAGCGCCGCGCCTATGTCCATGACGGCCCGCCCGAGATCACGCTCTATACCGTGCTGAACGTCACCAACGGGTCTGGCGCGCATACCGCGCTGCTCATCAACGGGGATCAGCGCGTGCTCTGGGATCCGGCCGGTTCCTTCCGCCACCCGCATGTCCCCGAACGCGGCGACGTGCATTACGGCATCACCGAGAACATCCGGAAGGCCTATGTGGACTACCACGTCCGCCCGAATTTCTCGATGGAGGTCCAGACGCTCCGGGTGAGCGAGGCGCAGGCGCGCGAACTCATCCGGCTGGCCGAGGCGCACGGATCGGCCAACCGTTCGACCTGCGCGCGCTCGACCAGCGGGATCCTGCGCGAGGCGGGGATCGATGTGGGGCGCACGTGGTTCCCGAAATCGCTGATGCGCAGTTTCGCCGAGGTTCCCGGCGTGCGGTCCGAACTCTTCGACAACACGAATGTCGATACGAGCCACGACGTGGTCTTCGACACCGAACTGGCGACGCCGCTTCCGGTCTACTGACCCGTCAGCCGATCAGCCAGAGCATCAGATAGAGGCTCGCCGCGCCCGTGACCATCGCGGCGAGCAGACTGCGCGTCGCAAGCGCGACCGCGAGCGTGACGAGCGCCGCGATCCCGCGCGCCGGATCGAAGTCGCCATCCGTGGCCGCGGGGCTCAGGATCAGCGGCGCGACGATGCCGGGAAAGATCCCGACGGCGGTATAGCGCAGCAATTTCATGGCGAAGGGCGGCATCCGCCCCGACCCGATCAATCCCAGGAACGAGAACCGGCAGGCATAGGTGCCGGCCCCGAGCGCCAGGATCACGATCCAGACCTGCAGATCGGTCATGCGCGCCGCTCCTGCAGCGTCTCGATCGCGGCCCCGGCGCACATGGCGGCCGCCCCTGCGAGAAGAAGCCCGACACCCGACGGCAATCCGGCCAGCGCGATCGACAGCACGATCGAGATGAGCGCCGCGCCCACATGGGCGAGGCTCTTGAGCATCGGACCCAGCATCGCGAGGAAGGTCAGCGGCAGCGCGAAGTCGAGCGCCCAGGCCTCGGGGATGCCCGCACCGACCAGCGCACCGACAAGCGTCGCCACATACCACAGCGGCACGACCGGCGTCGCGATGCCGAAGAAGACGGCGAGCTTGCGCGACGTGGTCATGCCGGGCTCCGCCTCGTAGGCGGTGATCGCACCCGCATATGTCTGGTCGAGCGTGAGATACGCCACGCAGGCGCGCTTCGCGAGCGATGCATCGCCCAGATGCGGGACCAGCGCCGCCGAATACATCGCCATGCGCAGATTGACGGCGAGCGCGGTCAGAACCACGATCCAGGTCTGCGCGCCCTCACCCAGAAGGGTCAGCGCGGTGAATTGCGCGGCCCCCGCGATCACGAAGACCGAGAACCCCATCGTCGCCCAGAGGTCGAGCCCCGCCTCGGTCGCGACCACCCCGAAAAGCATTCCGAAGGGCGCGATCACCAGCATGAAGGGCAAGCCCAGGACGAGCCCCCTCAGATAGGCGGACTTGGTGGTGGTGACCTCCATCGGGGCGTCCTAGATTGCGCGTGACGGCCCCTGATAGGCCCGGCTCTGCGGGAAGTTCAAATGCAAACTGGCGAACCTGCCGGACCGGAACCGGCGATCACGGCTCCGCTCGGCGTCATTCTCGCCGGCGGACGCGCGATGCGGATGGGGGGTGGCGACAAGGGTCTGCTGCGCCTCGGCCGCGCCACCATCCTCGAGCGGGTGAGGGACAGGCTGGAGCCGCAGGTCGCGGCACTTGCCCTCAGCGCGAACGGCGATCCGGAAAGGTTCGCCGGGTTCATGCTGCCGGTGCTGCCCGACGGGATCGAGGATGCCGGGCCGCTTGCCGGTCTTCTGGCCGGGCTCGACTGGGCGGCGGGCGAGGGGGCCACTCATGTCGTGACGGTCGCGGGCGACACGCCGTTCTTCCCGTGCGATCTCGTGCCGCGCCTGCAGCTCGCGGCAGAAGGCGCAGGCGCGGCGATAGCCCTTGCGGCGACACGCGGTGCGGACGGTCTGCGCCTGCACCCGACCTTCGGCCTCTGGCCCGTCGCCCTGCGCGACGATCTGAGGGCGGCCCTTGCGGCGGGGACGCGCCGGATCGGCCGTTGGGCGACGGGGATGGGGGCGGCCGAGGCGCTTTTCGCGATCGATCGCGGCGATCCGTTCCTGAACGTCAACACCCCGGAAGACCTCGCACTCGCCCGCGATCTTGCGGAAGGGACCGCGTGACCTTCGGGACCGTGGTGATGATCGACTGGTCCGGCGCGCACGACCGGGGCCTCTCGCCGAAGCCCGACGCGATCTGGGCCAGCGTCATCGGCCCTGCGGGAGAGCTGCCATCGGTCTATCTGCGCAACCCGGGCGTGGCCGAGGCATGGCTGCTCGACCTGATCGCCAGAGAGCGGCGCGCGGGCCGCCGCAGTCTCGTGGGCTTCGATTTCCCTTTCGGCTATCCCGAAGGCCTCGCATGGCGGATCACCGGCCGGAACGACGTCCGCGCGCTCTGGGACTGGTTCGCCGATGCGTTCGACGAATTGCCGCCGGGCGAGGGGCGCTTCGACATCGCCGGTCGTCTCAACCGACTGCTGCCGGGCGACGGTCCCTTCTGGTTCAACGGCCTGCCGACGCGCGACATCGCCGACCTTCCCCGCAGGAAGCCCCTCCGCGATCCGGGCCTGCCCGCCCGCCGGGCGGTGGAGGATCTGGCGAAGGGCAGCTTCGATTGCTGGCAGATGGGCGGTACGGGCGCGGTGGGATCGCAGGCGATGACCGGAATGGCCACGTTGGCACGGTTGCGCCGGGCGCTCGGGGCGGATCTGGCAATCTGGCCGTTCGATCCGCTCGAGGCCCCCGTCGCTTTTGTCGAGATCTGGCCGTCGCTCGCCCGTGAAACCGTCGCGCGGCGTCTGCTCGATCCGGATCTGCCGCGCACGTCGAAGGGCCCGGTCAAGGATGCGGCACAGGTCTCGGCGCTCGCCCGGATCGTCTTTGCCGCCTGCCGCACGGGCCAGCTCGAATCGCTGCTCGATGCCGCACCGCCCGCCGCGCGGCGGGAGGAGGGCTGGATCCTCGGCATCGGCGCCGATCTCACACTCGACGGGATCGCGGCGCGAGAGGGGATCTAGCCCTCTGGCCCTTCTCTTGGCGCGGGTGTAGGCCCTCAGGCATGGCTCCCGTTCGCGGCATTCTCCTCATCCTCTGCGCCGTGTCACTCTTCACGCTGATGCAGGCTTTCATCAAGGCGGCCTCGGTCCGCGTGCCGGCGGGGCAGGCCGTTTTCTTCCGCGCTTTCCTGTCGTTGCCGCTCATCGCGCTCTGGCTCTGGTGGCGGCGCGATCTGCGTGCGGGGCTTCAGACGGACAACTGGCGCGCCCATGCGGTGCGCGGCATCGCGGGCACCTGCGCGATGGGGATGGGCTTTGCGGGCCTCGCCTACCTGCCGCTGGCCGAGGCGACGGCGATCCGCTTCGTCACGCCCGTCATGCTGGTGATCTTCGCCGCGCTCATCCTGGGCGAGACGTTCCGCGTCATCCGCATCCTCGCCGTGATCCTGGGGCTGTTCGGCGTGACGATCATCGTCTGGCCGCGTCTGGGGCAGGATTCTCTGGGCGCGGGCGCGCTTCTGGGCGTGGGCCTCACGCTCGCCTCCGCGACGCTCGCCGCCCTCGCGCAGACCTTCATCAAGGCGATGTCCGGCACCGAGCGGGTCGAGGCGATCGTCTTCTACTTCTCGGCCACCGCGTCGGTCCTGTCGCTGCTGACGCTGCCCTTCGGCTGGGTGGTGCCCGATGCGCGGGAATGGGCGCTCCTGATCGGGGCGGGGCTCATCGGGGCGCTGGGGCAGGTGCTGCTGACCTCGAGCTATCGCCATGCCGATGCCGGCGCGCTCGCCCCCTTCACCTATGTCTCGATGCTCTGGGCGATCCTGGTGGGCTATCTCTGGTTTTCCGAGATCCCGACGGTCCAGACCCTGGCCGGTGCCGTGCTCGTCATCGCGGCGGGCATCATCATCGTGCTGCGCGAGCGCAGGCTCGCCAAGGATGCCATCGCGCGGCGCAAGCTCCGCTCCAAGGGGATGATGTGAGACCGCCCCCGCCCGGCGATCAGTCGCCGGGCGGGGGCGTGACCTTCTAGCTCCGGACGAGCTTCTCGTAGCTGTCGGAGATGTCGCGGGTCAGCGCGCCGACCTCGAAGCTGTAATCGCCGATCTGCCCCACGGGCGTGACCTCGGCCGCGGTCCCGGTCAGCCAGCATTGCTGGAAGCCTTCCAGCTCCTCGGGCATGATGTGGCGCTCGTGGACCGTGATGCCCTTTTCCTTGAGCATCTTCAGGACGGTCTGGCGCGTGATCCCGTTGAGGAAGCAGTCGGGCAGCGGCGTATGCACCTCGCCGTCCTTCACGAAGAAGATGTTCGCCCCCGTCGCCTCGGCCACGTAGCCGCGATAGTCGAGCATCATCGCGTCCGAGCATCCCTTGGCCTCGGCGGCGTGTTTCGACATCGTGCAGATCATGTAGAGACCGGCGGCCTTGGCCTCTGAGGGGATCGTCTCGGGCGAGGGCCGCTTCCATTTCGACAGGTCGAGCTTGGCGCCGCGCGTCTTGGCATCGCCGTAGTAATTGCCCCATTCCCATGCCGCGACGGCCATCCGCACCGGATTGCGCGCGGAGGCCACGCCCATGTCGGGGCCCGCCCCGCGCCACGCGACCGCGCGGACATAGGCATTCTCGAGCCCGTTGGCCTTGAGCACCTCTTCCTTGGCGGCGTCGATCTGCTCGGCGGTGTAGGGGATCTCGAAATCGATCAGCGCGGCGGACCGGATCAGCCGCTCGGAATGGGCGTGACCCTCGAAGATCGTTCCGTCGTAGCAGCGCTCGCCCTCGAACACCGAGCTTGCGTAATGCAGCGCGTGGCTCAGGATGTGCACCTTCGCATCGCGCCATTCCACCAGCGCGCCATCCATCCAGATCTTTCCGTCGCGATCGTCGTAGCCTCCGGACATGTCCACCAATCCCCTTCCTTGAATTTCATATGTTGCGATGCAATGTCCGTTTCGGACATATTGTTGCTGCAAACGACAGTCTCGGGTAACAGTGGCGACTTGGAATGTCAACAAGGCTGACGTAATGTGCCCCCGAGGGAGCAAGGAGGAACCGCATGGACAGGACGCGATCGGGGGGCGAAAGCCTTCTGTTTCTGACCGATGCGCAGTTGCGGCGCGGGGTCGAGGCGATGTTCTTCGCCTATCGCGGATTTACCGACGATCCCGACCGGATCCTGGTGCAGCATGGCTACGGCCGGGCGCATCACCGCGCGCTGCATTTCATCAATCGCGCGCCGGGCACCACGGTGACGAGCCTCCTGGGCATTCTGGGCGTGACCAAGCAGTCGTTGAACCGCGTCCTGAGAACCTTGATCGAGGACGGCCTCGTCGAGAGCCGCATCGGGTCGCGCGACCGGCGCGAGCGTCACCTCCACCTGACCGAGACCGGCCTGTCGCTCGAGGCCGAGCTGGGCGAGGCGCAGCGCGCACGGCTCCGCGCGGCCTTCCGGGAGGCGGGGCCGCAGGCGGTCGCGGGCTTCCGCGCGGTGCTCGAGGCGATGATGGACCCCGAACAGCGCAACCAGTTCGAGGCCGTGCGCGAGGCTGCGGAATGACGGGCGAGGTCGATGCCCATCTGCTGATCGTCGACGACGACGAGAGGATCCGGCAGCTTCTCTGCCGGTTCCTGTCGCGCAACGGCTTCTACGTCACGGGCGCGCGCGATGCCGAACAGGCGCGACGCCTCCTCGGGGGGCTCGATTTCGACTTGATCGTGCTCGACGTGATGATGCCGGGCGAGGACGGCGTCAGCCTCACCCGCGATCTCAGGCGCAGCCGCGACATGCCGATCCTGCTGCTGACCGCTCTGGGCGAGACGTCGGACCGGATCGACGGGCTCGAGGCCGGGGCGGACGATTATCTCGCAAAGCCCTTCGAGCCGAAGGAGCTTCTGCTTCGGGTCAACGCGATCCTGCGGCGTGTCCCGCACGAGGTCGATCCCGGCGAGGCACCGAAGATCCTGCAACTCGGGCCGGTCCGCTACGACGTGGGGCGTGGCGAGATGTGGCAGGGCGACCAGCCCGTGCGCCTCACCACGACCGAGGCACAGCTCATGCGGATCTTCTCGGGCAATGTGGGCGAGACGGTGAGCCGCGCCAAGCTCATCGAGGACCTGGGCCGCACCGGCCCCGACGGAGAGATCGCGCAGGACCGCGCGGTCGATGTCCAGATCACCCGGCTCAGGCGCAAGATCGAGGCCGATCCGAAGCAGCCCCGCTATCTCCAGACGGTGCGCGGATCGGGATACGTCCTGCTCAGCGACTGAGCCGGGCTTGATCCGGCCGCGCTTATGGGCGACGTCGGGAGGCGACCGGGCGGAGGAGAACCGACATGATCTGGTATTCGAGCGATGCGGGACGGCGTCACGTCACGCCCGCGGGCCATCCCGAACAGGTCGCCCGGCTCGAGGCGGTCGAGTCGGCGCTGGCCCCGCTGGGGCTCGAACGGCGCGCCGCGCCGATCTGCGACGATGCCGACGTGCTGCTCTGCCACCCGCAGGCATATCTTTCCAAGGTCCGCGCGGCCGAGCCCGAACACGGCCATCGGCAGCTCGACGCCGACACCCATCTGACCAACGGCTCGGTCGAGGCGGCGCTTCGCGGTGTCGGCGGCTGCGTCGCGGCGGTCGATGCGGTTCTGGGCGGCGAGGCCAGGTCCGCCTTCGTCGGCTGCCGTCCCCCCGGCCACCATGCCGAACGGCAGACCGCCATGGGATTCTGCCTCTTCGGCAACGTGGCGATCGCCGCCAGGCACGCGCTCGACCGGCACGGGCTGGACCGGGTCGCGATCGTGGATTTCGACGTGCATCACGGCAACGGCACGCAGGACCTGCTCTGGGACGAGGGGCGCGCGCTTTTCGTCTCGTCGCATCAATCGCCGCTCTATCCCGGGACGGGCCAGCCGTCCGAGAGGGGCGCGCACGGCCAGATCGTCAATCTGCCGCTGCATCCGATGACCGACGGCAAGCACATGCGCGATGTCTACGAGGATCGTGTCTTTCCGAAACTTCTCGACTGGAAGCCCGATCTGCTACTGATCTCCGCGGGGTTCGATGCCCATGCGGACGATCCGCTTGCCCAGCTCGACTGGGAGACCGACGATTTCGCATGGCTCACCGCCCGGCTGGCCGACGTGGCCGACGAGGTCTGCGGCGGGCGGATCGTCTCGACTCTCGAGGGGGGATATGATCTTGACGCGCTGGCCGCGTCGGTCGCGGCCCATGTGACGACCTTGCAGGAGCGCGCGGCATGAGCGACAGGCCGGTGACGGAGATGAGCTTCGAGGAGGCGATGGCCGAGCTCGAACAGGTGGTGGCCAAGCTCGATTCGGGCGACGTGCCGCTCGAGGAATCGATCACGCTCTACCAGCGCGGGGCCGACCTCAAGAAACGCTGCGCCGACAAGCTGGCCGAGGCCGAGGAGAAGGTCGCGGCCATCACGCTCGACGCCGACGGACAGCCGAAAGGCACCACCCCGATCGATCCGCAGTGAGCTTTCGCGACGCTCTCGACGGGGCGGCGGCCGAGGTCGAGGCGCGGCTTCTGCAGGCCGTGCCGGGCCGCGATCCGCTCCATGACGCGATGCGCCACGCGCTGACGGGCGGCAAGCGGCTGCGCGGGTTTCTGGTGATCGAGGGCGCGCGGCTCCACGATGTCGGCGACGCCGTCACGGCCGCCGCCGCGATCGAGGCGCTGCATGCCTACAGCCTCGTCCACGACGATCTGCCCGCGATGGACGACGACGATCTGCGCCGCGGCCAGCCGACCCTGCACCGCAAATGGGACGAAGCGACGGCGATCCTCGCCGGCGACGCGCTCCAGACGCTGGCCTTCGAACTTCTGGCCTCCGAGGCCTGTCATGCCGATCCCGGTATCCGCGTGGCGCTCGTGGCCGCCCTCGCCAACGCCGCGGGGGCCGCGGGAATGGTGCTGGGCCAGGCCCGCGACATCGAGGCCGAGACGGCCGAGAGCCCGCTCGATCTCGACGCGATCATGCGTCTGCAGGCGGGCAAGACCGGCGCGCTCATCGAATGGTCGGGACGGGCGGGCGCGATCCTCGGGCGCGGCGATCCCGAACCTCTCGGGGCCTATGCCCGCGCGCTGGGACTGGCCTTCCAGATCGCCGACGACCTTCTCGACGCGACGGGCGATGCCGGTGCCACGGGCAAGGCCGTGGGCAAGGATGCCGGTGCCAACAAGGCGACCTTCGTCTCGCTGCTGGGCGTGGACGGCGCACGCGCGCGCGCCGACGCGCTGGTCGCGGAGGCCTGCGACGCGCTCGCGCCCTACGGCCCCGAGGCCGAGACCCTGCGCGATTGCGCCCGCTTCGTCGTGTCGCGGGACCGCTGAAAGCCGATCCCCTTTGCCACACCCCGTCTGTCGGGTTAGGCTGAACCACTTGTCAAGCCGAGGATGCCATGACCGATCGCCCGCAAACGCCCCATCTCGACCGGATCCAGAGCCTCGCGGATCTGCGTGACCTCTCCGATGCGGATCTGCGCCGCGTGGCAGACGAGCTTCGGACCGAGACGATCGACGCGGTCAGTCATACGGGCGGCCATCTGGGCGCGGGGCTGGGCGTGGTCGAACTGACCGTGGCGCTCCATGCGGTGTTCGACACGCCGCGCGACCGGCTGATCTGGGACGTGAGCCACCAGAGCTATCCGCACAAGATCCTGACCGGGCGGCGCGACCGCATCCGCACCCTGCGCCAGAAGGACGGGCTCAGCGGGTTCACCAAGCGCACCGAATCCCCCTTCGATCCGTTCGGGGCGGCCCACAGCTCGACCTCGATCAGCGCGGCGCTCGGGTTCGCGGTGGCTCGGGATCTGGGCGGCGCGCCCGATCCGTCGCTTGGCGACGCGATCGCGGTGATCGGCGACGGCGCGCTCAGCGCCGGCATGGCCTACGAGGCGATGAACAATGCCGGTGCACTCGACAAGCGACTCTTCGTGATCCTCAACGACAACGAGATGTCGATCGCCCCGCCCGTGGGCGCGATGTCGTCCTATCTCAGCCGCCTCTATGCCGGTGCCCCCTTCCAGGAGCTCAAGGCCGCGGCCAAGGGCGCGGTCTCCATGCTGCCGCAGCCCTTCCAGAGCGGTGCGCGCCGCGCCAAGGACCTGCTCAAGCATTCCGTGATCGGCGGCACGATGTTCGAGGAACTCGGCTTCTCCTATGTGGGCCCCATCGACGGCCACGACATGGAGCAGCTGCTGCCGGTGCTCAGGACGGTACGCGCCCGCGCGACCGGCCCGGTCCTGATCCACGCCATCACCAAGAAGGGCAAGGGATACGCCCCCGCCGAGGAGCGCGCGGATCGCGGTCACGCGACCTCGAAATTCGACGTGATGACGGGCGAGCAGGCGAAATCCAAGCCCGGCGGCCCGTCCTATACCAGCGTCTTCGCCAAGGCCCTTCTGGCCGAGGCGGCCGAGGACGAACGCGTCTGCGCCGTGACCGCCGCGATGCCTGACGGCACCGGCCTCACCAAGTTCGCGGAACGCTATCCCAGCCGCTGCTTCGACGTGGGCATCGCCGAACAGCACGGCGTGACCTTCTGCGCCGGGCTTGCCGCCGGCGGGATGAAACCCTTCTGCGCGATCTATTCGACCTTCCTGCAGCGCGGCTTCGACCAGGTGGTCCACGACGTGGCGTTGCAGGGGCTTCCGGTGCGGTTCGCTATCGACCGCGCGGGCCTCGTCGGGGCCGACGGCGCAACCCATGCGGGGTCCTTCGACGTCGCCTATCTGGCGAACCTGCCCGGTTTCACCGTGATGGCCGCCTCGGACGAGGCCGAGCTCATGCACATGGTCGCAACGGCCGCCGCGCATGACGATGGCCCGATCGCCTTCCGCTTCCCCCGCGGCGAGGGGCGCGGCGTGGAGCTTCCCAAGAAGGGCGAGGTGCTCGAGATCGGGCGCGGCCGGATGATCCGCGAGGGCAAGGGCGTCGCGATCCTGAATTTCGGCGCGCGTCTGGGAGAGGTCGAGGATGCCTGCGAGGCGCTGGCCTCGCGCGGGATCACGCCCACCGTTGCCGATGCGCGCTTTGCCAAGCCGCTCGACCGCGAGATGATCCTGGGGCTCGCGCGCGATCACGACGCGCTCATCACGATCGAGGAGGGGGCCGTGGGCGGCTTCGGCAGCCACGTGGCGCAGCTTCTGGCCGAGGAAGGCGTCTTCGACGCGGGCCTCGTCTATCGCTCCATGGTCCTGCCCGACACGTTCATCGACCAGGCCTCCCCGCGCGAGATGTACGACGCGGCCGAACTCAACGCCGAGCATATCGAGCGCAAGGTCCTGTCGGTCCTGGGCGTCGAGAGCATCGCCCGGCGCGCCTGAGGCTCAGCCCTCGCGGCTGGCCAGGCGCTCCTCGATGGATCTGAGGCGCGCCATCACCTCGTCGCGATAGGCGTCGGTCGCCTTGTTCGATTCCTCGGCATGGGCGTCCTGCATCGAGTTGACGATGAGGCCCACCAGAAGGTTCACGACCGCGAAGGTCGTGACCATGATGAACGGCACGAAGAACGCCCAGGCATAGGGGAATTGCTCCATCACCGGGCGAACGATGCCCATCGACCACGATTCCAGCGTCATGATCTGGAAGAGCGAATAGGCCGACAGGCCCAGATCGCCGAACCATTCCGGAAAGGCGTCCCCGAACAGCTTCGTGGCCATCACCGCGCCGATATAGAAGATCAGACCCATCAACAGGAACACGCTGCCCATGCCGGGCAGGGCGGTGACGAACCCCTCGACCACGCGGCGCAGGCGCGGCGCGGCCGAGATCACCCGCAGCACCCGCAGGATTCTGAGCGCACGCAGCACCGACAGGCCCTGTCCCGCGGGAAACAGCGCGATGCCCACGATGATCGCGTCGAAGACGTTCCAACCCGATCGGAAGAAGCCGCGCCCATGCGCCACGAGCTTGGCCCCGATCTCGATCACGAAGATGGCAAGGCATACCCGGTCGAGCGCGACGATCACCGCGCCCATCTCGGACATGATCTCCTCCGAGGTTTCGAGCCCGAGCAGGATCGCGTTGAAGACGATCACCCAGAGGATGAAATCCCTCGTCGCGCGGCGGTCGAGGATGGCGGCAAGTCTGTCGCGGAAGGTCATGTCTGTCCCTTTGGGTCGATCGCGGCTCATATGGGCCGGACAGGGGGCGCAAGCAAGCGTGCGCTAGCCCAGATAGACCTCCCCGGCGGGGTATCGCACGCGCGGCGTCACACGGGTGGCGAGGAAGAACCCGAGCGCGAGCGGACCGACCCGGCCCGCGAACATCACCATCATGATCACCACCCGCCCGAACGTGTCGAGCTCCCCGGTGGCCCCCATCGACAGGCCCACGGTCCCGAAGGCCGAGGCGACCTCGAACCCGAGCGTCAGGAATTCCACGTCATGCGACAGCGTCAGCAGGAAGAGGCTGACAAAGACGAGAAGGATGCTGATCGTCGTCAGCGCCATGACCTTGAGAACCTGCTGCAGCCCGATCGACCGCCCGAAGGCGGTAAGCTGGGTCGAGCGGCGGAAGAACGCGATCGTGCCGAGCACGAGGACGATCGCGGTCGTGACCTTGATTCCGCCCGCCGTCGAGGTCGATCCGCCGCCGATGAGCATGAGCGAGATCGTCATCAGCGCGGTCGAATCGCGCATCGCCGTCGTGTCGATCGAGTTGAAGCCCGCGGTGCGGGGCGTCACCGCCTGGAAGAAGCTCGCCTCGATCCGGTCGGCCGCACTTCCCAGCCGGCCGAGCGTGCCGGGATTGTTCCATTCGAGCGCCGCGAACAGCACCCATGCCATCACGATGAGAACGGCCGTTCCGGCCAGCATCAGCTTCGAATGAAGCGACAGCCGCCGCCAGTCGCGCTTTTGCAGAAGCTCCGCGATGACGACGAATCCGAGCCCGCTGATGATGAACATCGAGCAGATCGTGACCGTCACCAGAAGGTTCCCGGCATAGCCCATCAGCGAATCCCGGAAGGTCGAGAAGCCCGCATTGTTGAAGGCCGAGACGGAATGGAAGATCGCGTGCCAGATGCCGAGGCCCCAGCCCTCGTCTGGCACGAAGACGAAGGTC
Organism: Palleronia sp. LCG004; assembly: GCF_032931615.1. Taxonomy (NCBI): domain Bacteria; kingdom Pseudomonadati; phylum Pseudomonadota; class Alphaproteobacteria; order Rhodobacterales; family Roseobacteraceae; genus Palleronia; species Palleronia sp. LCG004. Next base: position 2,070,893 of record NZ_CP136759.1, on the reverse strand, counting down.
AGGATCACGGCCCCCGCCGCCTCCACGGCGAGCGCGACGAACAGGATCACCCGGACGAGGCGGCTCAGATCCGACATCGAGGTCTGGTTCAGGTCCTCGCGCAGGATCATCCGCTGCGGCATCCCGATCGTGATCCCGAGCGCCGAGAGCAGCAGGACCGCGAAGGTCATCAGCCCGAGCCCGCCGATCTGGATCAGGATCGCGATGACGATCTGTCCCGGTATGGTGAAGACCGATCCGGTATCGACCACGATGAGGCCCGTCACCGTCACGGCCGAGACCGAGGTGAAGAGGGCCTCGCCGAAGCCCACATCGCCGTTATGCATGACCGGAAGGCGCAGCACGCACGCCCCGATCGCGATGAACACCGCGTAGAAACAGGCGAGCATCCCCGGAGGGGGCAGCGCCTTGAACCACTTGACCCAGTTCGTCATAGGCTGGACGTGAAGTTTCTTAGATCCGGCCGCCGTCCGAGAAGGAGAAGCCGGTCGTCGCTGTGCAGCACGATTTCGTCGCCCTGCTGGCCCAGGAACTCGGTGCCGCGCATGACGCCCACGCAGCGCAGGTCGAACTTGCCGAAGTTGAGATCGTCGAGCGAGCGTTCGTTCAACTCCTTCGGGATGGTCAGGTTGACCACGTGATAGCCGTTGCCGACGGTCACGAAGTCCCGCACCAGCGGGTTGTGCAGCATCTGCGCCACCTGTCGGCCGACCTCGACCTCGGGGTGGATGACGCGGTCGACGCCCAGCCGCGACAGGATCCGGTGATGGGTCTTCGACGTGGCCTTGGCCCAGATCGTCTCGACCCCCACAAGCTTGAGGTTCATCGTCGCCAGCACGCTCGATTCGAGGTCCGTGCCCATCGCGACGAGCCCGGTGGAGCATTCCGACACGCCCGCGTCGCGCAGCGCGTCGTCGTCGCGCGCATCGAGGATCAGCGCTTGGTTCAGATGCTCGGCGATCGGTCCGACGCGGGCATCGTCGCGGTCGATTCCGATCACGTAATTCTCGAACCGGGCAAGTTCGGTCGCGACGGTGCTGCCGAAATTGCCGAGACCGACGACGACGAAACTTCCGTGCTTCTTTGACATGGGCATGTGTCCTGGGGGGTGGGCCTCAGCCCTCTTCTTCCGAGAGGATGGCCGAGAGGCCGCTGCGATAATCGGGATGGAGGAGGCGCACACCCAGATCGCGCTTGATCCGGTCGTTCCGCACCTTCTTCGATTCGGCATAGAAACTGCGCGCCATGGGCGAGAGGTCGGCATCCTCGAACGCGACTTCGGGCGGCCGCGGGAGACCGGCCAGATCGGCGGCATGGGCGATCACGTCCTGCGGCGGTACGGGATCGTCGTCGCAGAGGTTGTAGATCGCGCCCGGATCGGGCCGGGCGATCGAGGCTGCGAGGATCTGCGCGATGTCGTCCACATGGATGCGGCTGAAGACCTGTCCGGGCTTCACGATTCGGCGCGCCTTGCCCTGTCGCAGCTTCTCGAACGGCCCGCGACCGGGGCCGTAGATCCCGGCGAGGCGAAAGATATGCAGGGGCAGGGACGTCTCGTATGCGAAATTCGTCCAGGCGGTCTCGGCCCGCACGCGGGCAGCGCCCCGCTCGGTCGACGGGGCGAGGGCGCTCTCCTCGTCGACCCAGTCGCCCTCCCGGTCGCCATAGACGCCCGTGGTCGAAAGGTATCCGACCCAGAAAAGATGCGGCGCCACACGCGCGATTTCGTCGGCGCAGGCATTCAGCACCGGATCGCCGTCCTCGCCGGGCCCGGCCGAGATCAGCAGATGCGTGGCCCGCCCGAGCGCCCCTGCGATGTCGTCGCCCGGAAAGATCAGGGGCGAGACCCCGCGATCGGCGATCGCGCGCGCCTTCTCGTCCGAGCGCGTGGTCCCCGTGATGCGCCAGCCCCGGGGCAGGAGCTGCGTCGCGAGCGCGCGGGCCGAATAGCCGTGACCGAAGGAAAGAAGGTTCAAAGGCGTCTCGTCGTTGCGGGGCAGGGTCCGTCGTAGAAGATGTCGAGCACCCGCTCGAAGATCTCCGGCGCGCCTTCGGCCCGCGCAAAGAGCGTGGCCGAACTGCGGACCTTCTGCGCGTCCAGATCCCCGAAGATGTCGGCGGGGTCCATGCTCCTGTGATGCTCGATCAGGATCTCGAACATCTCGACGATACGCGGCCCCAGCACCGGATGGGCGAGATAGGCCTCCGCCTCGGAGAGATCGGCGATGCCGTAGCGATGCGACATCTCGGACCGGCCGAGCCCACGCAATTGCGGATAGATGAACCAGATCCAGTGCGACGCCTTGTGCCCCGCGATCACTTCGCGTCGGGCCTTGGGATAGACGCCGTCCTGCGCGGCGACGAAACGGTCGAGGCTTTCCATGGGGCAAGACTTGGCGCGAGCGGGGCGACAAGGCAAGGCTCATCCCGCAAGCAGTTTGAGGAGGGCCCGTTCGGATCGCCTGAGCCCGCGCCGCTCCTCCACCGTCTTCGCGAAGGCCGCGCGATCGTCGAGGGCCACCTCGCTCAGCGCGATGACCTGCGGGTGGATATAGCTGTTGCGCGCGATGGCGGGGGTGTTGCCCAGCCGTTCGGACGCGGCCTCGGCCATCGCCTTGATGCTGAGCTTTTCCTCGGACAACGCGACCTCCATCGCCGCAACCGTGCCGTTCCAGGTGCGGAACGTCTTGGCGGTGAAGCCCGCGACGCCCGTGATGTCGTGGAGAAGCTCGTTGACCTCCCCCGACGTGACCTCGTGCGCGTCGCCGTCTTCGTCGAGCCACGTGACGAGGGTTGCGCCCGGCAGGTCGTCGAGCTGGTGCAGCACCTTGGCAAGCCGCCTGTCGCGCAGCGTGCGGCGGATTCTGATCCCGCCCTTGCCCTTGTAATCGAGCTTGAGCGCCTCGGGCGTCAGCGCGACATGTCGCGGACGCAGGGTGGTGGCCCCGAAGGTGCCGTTCTCCTCGGCATAGTCGCGGTTGCCCACCCGCATCGACAGCCGGTCGATCATGGCGAGCACGGCGGCCGTCGCGACGGCCCTGTCGCCCACGTCGCCGGCCAGATCGCGCGCGATGCGGCGGCGGATCTGCGGCAGGCAGTCGCCGAAGGCGGGCAGGTCGCCGTATTTCTTCTGCGACCGGAACGCGGTCCAGGCCTCGTGATACCGGTACTGCTTGCGCTTGCGGTCGTCGCGGCCGGTGGCCTGGAGATGCCCGTCCGATCGCGGGCAGATCCACACGTCGCGATAGGCCGGCGGCACCGCCAGCGCATCGAGGCGCTGGCGTTCGCGCTTCTGCTCGATCCGGGTCCCGTCGGGCGCGCGATAGGACCAGCCGCGCCCTGCCTTCTTCCGGGTGATGCCGGGGCGCGTGTCGGGAAAATAGACGAGATCGGGTATATCCTGCATGGTCTGGCCGGAACGCCGGTTCGGGGGCGCGGTTCCGGGGCTGCGGCTTGTCGGCGCAGGGGCTTTTCGGTAAGCCCGGACCCAAGCCGAGGAGTGCGCCCATGACCCAATCCGAGAGCCTGCCGATCGAATCCCCGGACGCGCCGCAGCCGCAGGCCTTCACGGATCCGGCCGAGGCGGTCGCGCGGCTGCAGGAGATCTATCTCCAGTCGGCGAGCTTCCTGTGCGAGAAATTCGCCCATGCCGTCAGGAACGGGATGCCCGGGTCGCGATATCGCGCCTTCTACCCGGAAATCCGGATGACCTCGACGAGCTACGCCAACAGCGATAGCCGGCTGAGCTTCGGTCACGTGGCCGAGCCGGGGGTCTATTCCACCACCATCACGCAGCCGGACCTCTTCGGCAATTACCTGCGCCAGCAGCTTCGCTTCCTGCTCGAGAACCAGAACGTCCCGGTGGTGATCGGCGCGTCGCAGACGCCGATGCCCGTGCATTTCGCCGTGGCGAGCGACCCGACGCTGAGCGTGCCGCAGGACGGGGTGATGGATTTCACGCTGCGCGACGTCTTCGACGTGCCGGATCTCTCGACCACGCATGACGACATCGTCAACGGCCAGAATTTCAGGCACGCGGACGGCTCGCGGCCGCTGGCACCCTTCACCGCGCAGCGGATCGACTATTCGCTCGCGCGCCTGTCGCATTACACCGCGACCGATCCGGGCCATTTCCAGAACCACGTGCTCTTTACCAACTACCAGTTCTACATCGAGGAATTCGAGGTCTACGCCCGCGCGGCGCTGGCCGACCCGGACAGCGGCTACACCGCCTTCGTGGGGCCCGGAAACCAGGTCATCACCGATCCCGAAGCGCCGATGACGCTGCCGACCAAGATGCCGCAGATGCCGACCTATCACCTGATCCGCGAGAACGGTCAGGGAATCACGATGGTCAATATCGGCATCGGCCCGTCGAACGCCAAGACGGCGACGGACCACATCGCGGTCCTGCGCCCGCATGCCTGGCTGATGGTGGGCCATTGCGCCGGCCTCAGGAATTCGCAGCGGCTGGGCGATTTCGTGCTCGCCCATGCCTATCTGCGCGAGGATCACGTGCTCGACGACGATCTGCCGGTCTGGGTGCCGATCCCGCCGCTGGCCGAGGTGCAGATCGCGCTGGCCCAGGCGGTCGAGGAGGTGACCGAGCTCGAAGGGTACGAGCTCAAGCGGATCATGCGCACGGGCACCGTCGCCACGATCGACAACCGCAACTGGGAACTGCGCGAGCATTCCGGCCCCGTCCAGCGGCTCTCGCAGTCGCGCGCGGTGGCGCTCGACATGGAATCGGCCACGATCGCGGCCAACGGGTTCCGCTTCCGCGTCCCCTACGGCACGCTTCTCTGCGTCAGCGACAAGCCCCTCCACGGCGAGCTCAAGCTGCCGGGCATGGCGTCCGACTTCTACAAGACCCAGGTCGCACGGCACCTGCTCATCGGGGTGCGCGCGATGGAGGTGATCCGCGAGATGCCGCTCGAGAGGATCCATTCGCGCAAGCTCCGCTCCTTCGAGGAGACGGCGTTCCTCTGACGCCCGTGCCGCGCCGGTCCGGCCGGGCCACCCCCGGGGCAAGGCAGCCGTTCCGGGGGGTGTCGGGCGGGCCGATCCGGCGCAATCGGCGCTTTTTCGCGGCTGCACCCCTTGTTTTCCTTGACGAGCCCCGCCCTTGGCGTTGTGTTGCGCCGATACATGGCGGCATATTTCGCGTCATGCTGCCGATAACCTGTCGAGGAGAGACAAAATGGCGACCAAACCGATGACCAAGACGCAGCTCGTCGCAGCGCTGGCCGAGAAGATGGACAGCGACAAGAAATCCGCCGGCGAAGCACTCGATGCGATCACCGAGGTCATCACCGAGGAAGTTTCGGGTGGTGGTGCCGTGACCCTTCCGGGCGTCGGCAAGATCTATTGCCGCGAGCGTCCCGAGCGCATGGTCCGCAATCCCGCCACCGGCGAGCAGATCAAGAAGGATGCCGACAAGGTCGTCAAGATGACGATCGCCAAGGCCCTGAAGGACAGCGTCAACAACTGATCGGGATCGTGGCGCGAATGTCTTTCGTGCCGTGAAAACAAGATGTTGCAGGAAGGGCGGGCCATGTGGCGCGCCCTTTTCTCTTGCGGGTGCTTGACCTGGGGCGGGCTTGGGCGGCAAAGGACCGGCATGGCCCGGAAATCCGCCTCGAAGACGCCGCCCGCGCCGAAGCGCGCGACGCGCCCGCCGCTGGGCCGGATAGCCCTGCGGGCGGCGCTGGCGGTCGCGGCGCTGCTCCTCTCCGTCGTCGGGCTCTACACGGTCGTGAACCCGCCGACGACGCCCTACATCCTCACCGAGGCGCGGCGCCTCGACGGGGTGGAACGTCGCTGGGTGCCCATGGACGAGATCGCACCGGTGATGGCTCGGGCGGTCGTGGCAGCCGAGGATGCCAATTTCTGCAATCACTGGGGGTTCGATCTCGACGCGATTCGCTCTGCGATTGCCGCGGGCGGCAATCGTGGCGCGTCCACGATCAGCCAGCAGGTCGTCAAGAACGTCTATCTCTGGCAAGGGCGGTCATGGCCGCGCAAGGCGCTCGAGGCGACCCTCACGCCGCTGGTCGAGACGTTCTGGAGCAAGCGGCGCATCCTCGAGGTCTATCTCAACGTGGCCGAGTTCGGCGAGGGGGTCTTCGGCATCGAGGCGGCGGCGCGCCATGCGTTCGGCGTGTCGGCCGCCGATCTCTCGGCCGCGCAGGCCGCGCGGCTGGCCGCGATCCTGCCGGCACCCAAGGAACGGTCGGCGGCCCGGCCCTCGAATTTCGTCGAAAGGCGCGCGCAATCCATCCGCGACGGCGCGGCGACGATCGCCGCCGACGGCCGCGCGGCCTGTTTCGAAAGCTAGATCGCGCCGTCCCGCACTTGAACGCCACCCCCTTACGCGGCATGGAGAGGGGATCCCAAACGACCCCGAGGCCCGGCATGTACCGTCTGTTCCACGTCCCGCTCTCGCCATTCTGCCGCAAGGTGCGGCTGGTCCTCGCCGAGAAACGGATCGAGGTCGAACTCGTCGAGGAGCGGTACTGGGAAAAGGACGGCGACTTCCTGCGCCGCAATCCTGCCGGAAAGGTGCCGATCCTGCGCGTCGACGGGAACCACCTGTCGGAATCGGCGGCGATCTGCGAATATCTCGAGGAGCTGCACCCCGAGACCGCCCTGATGCCCGATACGCCCGAGGGCCGCTACGAGGTGCGCCGCCTCATCGGGTGGTTCGACGACAAGTTCTTCCACGAGGTCACGTCGAAGCTGCTCTACGAGCGGGTCAACAAGAAGATGATGGGGCAGGGCTATCCCGACAGCACCGCGGTGAAATCCGGTGCGCGGGCGATCAAGTTCCATCTCGACTACATGGCGTGGCTTCTCGACCAGCGGCGCTGGCTCGCCGGCGATCACCTGACGCTCGCCGATTTCACGGCCGCCGCGCATCTGTCGTCGCTCGACTACATCTCCGACGTCGATTGGCGCCGGTCCGAGACGGTCAAGGACTGGTACGCCAAGATCAAGTCGCGCCCCGCCTTCCGCAACATCCTCGCCGATCAGGTCCCGGGATTCCCGCCACCCTCCCATTACGCCGATCTCGACTTCTGAGCCCGCGATGACCGGGCGCGACCTCAAGGAGCGGCTCGGAGCCTTCGCGTTCGAGGCGGGATTCACCAAGATGGGGATCTGTCGCCCCGACGCGATCCCCGAGGCGGCCGGCCGTCTGCATGCGTTTCTGGATGCGGGCCATCACGGCCAGATGGGATGGATGGCCGAACGGACGGGCTGGCGCGGCGACCCCTCCGCGCTCTGGCCCGAGGCGCGCTCGGTCGTGATGCTGGCCGAAAGCTACACCCCCGGGCACGATCCGCTCGAGGATGTGGGGCTGTCGGACCGGGGGGCCGTCAGCGTCTATGCCCAGGGGCGGGACTATCACGACGTCGTCAAGAAGCGCCTGAAGAAGGTCGGCCGCTGGCTCATCGAACAGGCCGGCCCCGAGGCCGAGATCAAGGTCTTCGTCGATACCGCACCCGTGATGGAAAAGCCGCTCGCCGCCGCTGCCGGGCTCGGCTGGCAGGGCAAGCACACCAACCTTCTCGGGCGCAATCTCGGCAATTGGGTCTTTCTCGGTGCGATCTTCACGACACTCGACCTGCCGCCCGACACGCCCGCAACGGAAAGATGCGGCAACTGCACGCGCTGCCTCGACATCTGTCCCACGGACGCGTTTCCCGCGCCCTTCCGTCTCGATGCGACGCGCTGCGTCTCGTATCTCACGATCGAGCATCGCGGCCCCGTCGATCCGGCGCTGCGTCCCGGCATGGGCAACCGGATCTATGGCTGCGACGACTGCCTCGCGATCTGCCCGTGGAACAAGTTCGCCACCGCCGCGCGCGACATGCGCCTGTCGCCGCAGCCGGGACGGCGCGCGCCGGAACTCGCGACGCTTGCGGCGCTCGACGATGCGGGGTTTCGCGCGATGTTCGCAGGCTCGCCCATCAAGCGGATCGGCCGCGACAGGCTGGTGCGCAACGTCTGCTACGCGATCGGCAATTCCGCCCGTCCCGAGCTTTCGCGCGCTGTGGCCGGACTGACACAGGACCCCGACGAAGGCGTTGCCGATGCCGCACGCTGGGCTAGTGTGCGGCTCGGGGAAACTGAAGGAAGTTGACGTGGCAAAGCCCGGTCGGCTGCACAGATTGGCCATCAGGGCGGAGGCATGGTTCGACCGTGTGCGCCCGCGCAAGGTGCCCGACCGGCCGGTCCTCGATTCCTATCGCGGCTACGCCATTGCGGGGCACGGCGTCGTGCTGCGCGGCCGCGTCCTGGCAAGCCTGCGCCGCACCACGCCCGACCCGGGCCAGAGCCGCTGGCAGAACATGCGCGAGATGGCATCGCTCTTCTTTACGAACGAGGTCGCCGAGGTCGAGGTCGTGGCCCCCTCGCACGGCGTCGCGTCGCTGAGCGATCCCGAGGGCTATGTCGTGATGGAGGTGCCGGTCGATCTAAGCCGGCCGGGCTGGCACGAGGTGCCGCTGCAGATCGCCGGGGACCCCGAAAGCCGGCGCAATTTCCGCGCCATGGTCCCGTCGCCCGACGCACGGATCGGCATCGTGTCGGATATCGACGACACCATGCTCCAGACCGGGGCCTATTCGCTGGCGCGCAACCTCTGGACCACCTTCACGGGGTCGGCGACGACGCGGCGGATCTTTCCCGACGCGATCGTGCTCATGGATCATCTCAGCAATCATGGACGCAATCCGGTCTTCTACGTCAGCTCGAGCCCCTGGAACCTGCATTCCTTCCTCGAGCGTGTCTTCGACCGCGCGGGCCTCGTCGCGGGTCCGATGTTCCTGCGCGATCTGGGGATCAGCGAGACGAAGTTCATCACCGGCACGCATGGCGACCACAAGGGCGACGCGATCGACCGCGTGCTCGGGGCCAATCCCGGTCTCGATTTCGTGCTGATCGGCGATACGGGGCAGCACGACGCGGAGGTCTATCTCGAGGCCTGCCACCGCCATGCGGGGCGGATCCGGGCCATCGTCCTGCGCGAACCCGGTCCGGGCCCCGACACGGCGAGCCGCGAGGCCATGGCCGCGATCCGCAGGCTCGGCGTGACCGTGGAACATGGCAGCGATTTCAACGGTATCGCCGAACGTCTGACGGCGGCGGGCATCCGCGTCTAGCGTCAGATCCGTCCCGCGAGATTGCCGATCCAGCCGTCGAAACCCGCGCGCAGCGCGTTCACCCGGTCGACATAGGCCGCGAGCGATCCCTCGATCTCGGGGAACGCGGCGGCGAGCGTCGATGCCTCGACATAGACCAGCACGAAAAGCGCCGCGATCGCGATGACGAGGGCAAAGCCCGCAACGAATCCGCGCGGCGTCGCGCCGTCGGTGACGGGCGGAACCGTCGGCTTTTCCGTATGCGCCGGTGCGGTGTCGAGCGTCGCGCCGATCCGGTCCCGGTCGGGCAGGGGATCGGTGTCGTTGGCCGCCATGGGCACGGTCGGGGTCGATCTGTGCGTCGCGCGCGCCCGTTCCGGCGGGGCCGGGGGGACGTCCCTCCGGGGTGCCGGCTCGGGGTCGGCGGGCTTCGACGCGTCGCGGCGGCGCTGCTCGGCCTCGAGCGCGGCCTCCTCCTCCAGGATGCTGCGCGTCCGGGGGTCAAGCTCGCGCCGGCGCGGAACCGCGGCCGCATCCTCCGGCCCGGATCCGGATTCGGGGTCGACGCCCTCCGGCTCCTCTTCCGCCCGCGTGTCGGGCAGGGGCGGTGAGGGGGGCTCGGCCTTGCTGGTGTCCGCCTCTTTCTCGGCGCGCGCGGGCCGTTCGGCCGCGGCGGGGTCGCGTCGCGCGAACCAGGTATGGCTGCAATTCGCGCACTGGACCTCCCGCCCGTCGATGGGGATGAGAGACGCGTCGATTTCGTACTGCGCCGCGCAGTTCGGGCAAGTGAGCCGCATCCAAGTATCCCGTCCCGTCCGGATTTCGACCTCCGCTCGTGCGGGCGGATCTTCTCGGTCATCCGGGCACATGTTTCCAACACTTTGCCGCGCTGCGCAACCGTCGCGCCGGGTCCGATCGCCGCGCGATCGGCCGCTGCCCTTGCCGATCGCGCCGCTTGCTGCTTTGATCGCGGTCTTCCTCATGCGGTCGGACGGCCCGACGCGTCCCCCGAAGGAGACTCCATGAAGGCGCTGCAATTCCTCAGATCGCTGATCTTCAACATCCAGATGTACCTCGCGATGATCGTGATCGGCATCGTCTGCCTGCCCTGGGCACTGCTCGATCCGGGCGGGGCGCGGTTCGCCTGCAAGCTCTACTGCCGCTGGGTGATCTGGACGGCATCCTGGATGGTCGGTCTGAAGGTCGAGATCCGGGGCGAGGTCCCCTCCGACGAGGTCCTCGTCGCGGCCAAGCACCAGTCCTTCTTCGACATCCTGGTGATCTTCCACGCGTTGCCCCGGCCGAAATTCATCATGAAGAGCGAGCTGATGTATGCGCCGATCCTGGGGCAATACGCCTATCGGCTGGGATGCGTGCCGGTCGATCGCGGCAAGCGCGGCAAGGCCATCGCGCAGATGCTCGCCGATGTGCAACGCGGCCTGCGCGAGCCCGGACAGCTCTGCATCTATCCGCAGGGCACGCGCATCGCCGTGGGCACGGCCGCCCCCTACAAAAGCGGAACGCACGCGCTCTATGCGCAGCTCGGTCAGCCCTGCGTTCCGGTCGCGACGAATGTCGGGGTCTTCTGGCCCAAGCGCGGGATCATGCGCGAGCCGGGCATCGCCGTCTTCGAATTCATGCCCCGCATCGAGACGGGGTTGCCCAAGGCCGCCTTCATGCGCGAGCTTGAAACGAGGGTGGAGGGCGCGTCGGACAGGCTGAACGGCGAGGCCGGCTTCGGGAGGATTTCGTGATGAAGACGATCGGAACGATCGAGGAACTGCGCGCGCGCTATGCCGCGCCGAAACGCACGTCGATGGAAAAGGTCGCCCGCGACATCACGCCGGTCTATGCCGCGTGGATCGCGCGGTCGCGGTTCTGCGTGCTCTCGACCGTCGGCCCGGAGGGGACCGACGCCTCGCCGCGTGGCGATGACGGCCCCGTGGTGCGCATCGTCGATGCGCGGCACCTGCTGATGCCCGACTGGTACGGCAACAACCGCCTCGATTCGCTCGAGAACATCGTCGAGGACGGGCGCGTGTCGCTGATGTTCTTCGTCCCGGGAAGCCGCAACGTGGTGCGCGTGAACGGGCACGGAACGCTCGTCGTCGATGACGCGCTTCTCGAAAGCTTCGCGCATCGTGGCAAGCCGCCCGCTACCGTCCTGTCGGTCGAGGTGGCCGAGGTCTATTTCCAGTGCGCGCGCGCGATCCTGCGCTCGAACCTCTGGAGCGGGCGTGACGAAAGCGCCGACCTGCCGAGCGCGGGCGACATGCTCGCCGCGATGGCCGCCGAGGCGATCGAGGCGCGCGAATACGACCGCGCTTGGGCGAAGGAAGCCCCCGAGACGCTCTGGTAGGCGCGGCCTTCCGGAGGCCCGGAACGAGAACGACAACGCGGAGGAGCATTTCCATGACCGAGACGCTGGCAATCGGAGCCTATACCGAGATCGACGAACGGTCGCTCGAGGCCGATTTGGGGGCTCTGAGGGCCCAGACGCTCGACGAGGCGCTCGCCCTGCCGGAGGAGACCCGGTCCGCCATCACCGCGATCGCCTACAAGGGGCACTCGGCCTTCGGCGGCGACGCGATGGAGGCCTTCCCGAAGCTCGGCCTCGTCGCGAATTTCGGCGTGGGCTACGACGCGATCGACGTCGACGCCGCCCGGACCCGCGGGATCGCGGTTACGAACACGCCCGACGTGCTCAACGACGACGTGGCCGACCTCGCCGTGGCGATGCTGCTCATGCAGGGCAGGCGCATGGTGCAGGGCGACGCACATGTCCGGTCGGGGGCATGGGCGCGGGGAGAGGCCTTTCCGCTCAATCGCAAGATGAGCGGGGCGACGGTCGGGATCCTCGGCCTCGGCCGGATCGGGCATGCCATCGCCACCCGGCTCGCCGCCTTCGGGATGGAGCTGCATTACTGGTCGCGGTCGCCAAAGGAGACGCCCGCGGGCTGGACCCACCACGCCGATCCGATGGATCTCGCCCGCGCCGTCGACATCCTGGTCGTGAGCCTCGTCGGCGGCCCCGAGACCGAAGGCATGGTCTCGGCCGGGATGCTGCGCGTGCTGGGCGGGGAGGGCGTGGTCGTCAACATCTCGCGCGGGTCCACGATCGAAGAGGCCGCGCTTCTCGACGCGCTGGAAAGCGGCCGGATCGCCGGTGCCGCGCTCGACGTCTTCGCGTCCGAACCCGAGATCGACCCACGCTTCGCCTCGCTCGGGAACGTCGTCCTGCAACCCCATCAGGGCTCGGGCACGCATGCGACGCGGGCGGCGATGGGGCGTCTGCAACGCGACAACATCGCGGCCTTCCATGCGGGCCGCGCGCTGCTCACGCGGGTGAACTGACGCTCAGCGCGCCGTGCGGGGGTCGGCCGGCGGCGGCGTGATGCCCGCCTGGCGACGTTCGCGGTGCCAGATATAGACGCCCGCGGCGATGATGATCGCGCCGCCCACGACGGTCCACATCGTCGGCCATTCGCCGAAGATCACGATCGAGGCCAGCGCCGCCGTCAGCACCTGGAAATAGATGATCGGCGCGAGGATCGAGGCATCGGCCAGCCGGTGGGCCTGCGTCACGAAGATATGCGCCGATCCGCCGAAGATGCCGATCAGGCCCATCACCACGTAGTCGATGGTGTTCTCGGGCCAGGTCCAGAGCGAATAGACCACGGGCGCGAGCAGGATCGAGGCGAGCCCCGACGACCAGACCTGCGCCGTGGCGTTCGATTCGATCCCGGCCAGCATCCGGGTCAGCACGAAGTAGAGCGACGCGAGAACCATCGCGAGGAGGTTCAGCAGCATGGCCGGGTGGAATTCCGCGCCCCAGGGCTGGATCACGACGAGCACGCCGACGAAGCCCACGCAGACGGCGATGAGGCGGGGCAGGCCGACCCTCTCGCCCAGGATCGGGATCGACAGCAGCGTGACCGCGATCGGACCCGAGAACATGATCGTCGTCGTCACGGTGATCGGCAGGTATTGCAGCGCGGTGAAGTTGCATAGGGTGCTGCCGAACAGGCAAGCCGAGCGCAGGGCCTGCCGCACCGGGGCGTTGGAGCGGATCGCATCCATCCCCTCGCGCGGCAGGAACAGAACCAGCGACATCGCGAAATGCACGGCATAGCGGACAAAGACCACCTGCAGCGCCGGCAGCCCGGCCAGGACCAGCCATTTGGCCGAACTGTCGATGCAGGTGAACAGGGTCACGCCAAGGGCCATGATGCCGATGCCGAGACCGAGCTTGTCCTCGCGCTGCGCGACTTCGTGATGCAGCCGGTCGGCCATCAGCCGACCGACCAGCCGCCGTCGATCACATGCGCATGGCCGGTGGTGAAGCTGCTCTCGTCCGATCCGAGATAGATCGCGAGGTTGGCGATCTCTTCGGGCGTGCCGACGCGGCCCATCGGCTGACGCGCGATGAAGGCCTTCTGCGCGGCCTCGTAATCGCCGCTGGCCTTCCAGCGATCGTGCAGCGAGGGGCTCTCGACCGTGCCGGGACAGATGCAGTTGCAGCGCACGCCGGTCGTCACGAAGTCGAGCGCGACGGATTTCGTCATCGCGATGACCGCCGCCTTGGTCGCGGCATAGACGAAGCGGTTCGGCGCGGCGATGATCGAGCTGGCCACCGAGGCGACGTTGATGATCGACCCGCCGCCGCGTTCGACCATGCCGGGGATCGCGGCCTGCATCGAATGGAATTGCGACCGCACGTTGAGGTTGTGGGCGAATTCCCATTCCTCGTCCGTGCAATCCGCGATCGTGCCGTTATGCACGAAGCCCGCGCAATTCACGAGGATATCGGCCTGGGCCTCCTTCACCGCCTTCTGCAGCGCGGCCTTGTCGGTCGCATCCAGCGCGAAATGCTCGGCCGTTCCGATATCCGACAGCAGATCGCCGTTCAGGTCCGTCGCCACGACTTCCGCACCCTGGGCGGCCATGCCCTTGGCGATGGCACGGCCGATACCCTGGCCCGCCGCGGTGACGAATGCGCGCTTTCCTTCGAGTCTCATTCACTTCGCTCCGAGGTTCTTGGTCATCCAGTCGACCATTTCAGGGACGTTGAGCCCGCCATCGCCGCCGTCGCGGGCGGCCGCGAGCGTGTTCGCGGCACATGAGGACATGCGGCTTTCGAGGCCGTAATTCTCGGTCATCGTCCGGTAATATCCGACATCCTTGGCGGCATTCTCGACCGAGAAGGCAAGGTCGATCTGGCCGTCGGTCGCATAGTTCTTGATGAAGTCCATCATGCCCGACTTGAGCGGACCGGCCGACATCACGTCATAGACCATCTGCCGCTCGATCCCGACCTTGTCGGCGGTTGCGAAGACCTCGGACATGGCCATGGCCGTGGTCATGGCGAAGAAGTTGTTCATCAGCTTGATCTTGTGGCCGTTGCCGAGCTCGCCCAGGTGAAAGACGTTCTCGCCCAGCGTGTCGAGCACGGGTTTGACCCGCTGGTAGGCGGCCTCGTCGCCGGCGCACATGATGTTGAGCTTGCCGTCCACCGCATGGGCGGGCGTGCGGCCGAGCGGCGCGTCGAGATACTGCGCGCCCTTCTCGGCCAGCGCCTTGCCGATCTCGATGGTCGAGGTCGGCAGCGAGGTGCCGAAATCGATCACGATCTGGCCATCCTTCGTTCCGGCCAGCACGCCGTCATCGCCGTAGATGCGGCCTTCCACATGGTCCGACGTGCCCATGCAGAGCATGACGATGTCGCTCTCCTCGGCCAGCTCGCGGGCGGTCGACGCCTCCTTGCCCCCGCGCGCGAGCGCCTCCTCGATGCCGGTGCGGTCGCGGTTCCCAAGGACCGTCACGGGATGGCCGGCCTTTTGCAGGCATTCGACCATCGCGCGGCCCATCAGGCCGAGGCCGATGAAGCCGATTTTCTCGTCGCTCATGTTCTTTCCTCCTGGAGACGTGCCGGCGCAACGGCGGCCGGGCGGTGGGATCGATCGCGAAACGTTCGCGCCCCCGGTCTGTCGCGCCTCTTGCGGTGCAAACTAACAGGTAGGTTCACGGCGTCGAGAGCGATCTCGCGGGATGTGCTCCCGCGGGCGGGACGGCGCGGACGATCCCGGGATCGCCCGCGCCGCGTCCTGTCCGATGGTCGCGAGATGCTAGAGGAACACCGTCACGATCGGCGGGTAGGCGAGCATCACGGCCAGCGCCAGAAGCTGCAGCGCGATGAAGGGCAGGAAGCCCTTGAAGATGTCGGTCAGCTCGATATGCGGCGGAGCCACCGACTTGAGATAGAACGCCGCGGGGCCGAATGGCGGCGAGAGGAAGCTCACCTGCATGTTCATGCAGAAGACCACCCCGAACCAGATCGGCAGGAAGCGCGGATCGACCGACGCGAAGAAGCCGATCTCGTCGGGCGGCAGGCGCGTCACGATGGGCAGGAAGACCGGCATGATCAGCAGGACGATGCCGATCCAGTCCATGAACATCCCCATGATGAGAAAGACGAACATCATGATCAGGATGACGCCCATCGTCGGCACGTCCGCGCCCACGATCAGGTTCGCCACATAGGTCGGACCCCCGGCCAGCGTGTAGGCCGCGGCGAGCGCGGCCGCACCGATCGTCACCCAGATGATGGTGCCGGTCGATTTCAGCGTCCGCATCAGGCTGTCCCAGAGGATCTGGAACGTCATCTCGCGCCGCACGAGGCCGATGACGAAGACCGCGATCGCGCCCATCCCGGCCGCCTCGGTGATCCCCGTGATGCCGCCGTAGATCGAGCCCAGCACCACGCCGATGACGAGGATCGGCGCGACGAGGCCCTTGCCCATCTTCCACCCCTGCGAGGTCCGCTCGCGGCCCACGACGAAGAAGATCGTGGCGAGCGCGATGAGGAACGCCCCGACGAGATAGGGAATGTCGCTGACCATCCCCAGCAGGATCGGATCGACCCCCTCGCGGACCACGTTGGCCGAGGTCACCGTGAAGAACAGCGCCCTCAGCAGCAGCGCGGCCGAGATCCAGCAGGTGATCCGGGCGAGGAAGCCCAGGAACATCAGTCCCTTTTCCTTGCCCTGCGGATCGTCGGGATCCGCCTCGGGCAGCGGGGCGAGCGACGGCGTGATGCGCGTCCGGATCAGGATGTAGATGAGGAAGAACGACGCCAGCATGAAGCCCGGCAGGAACGCCGCGGTGAAGAGCGACTTGATCGAGGTCTCGGTCACGAGGCCGTAGAAGATCAGCACGATCGACGGCGGGATCATCGTGCCCAGCGATCCGCTCGCGCAGATCGTCCCGATGGCGAGGTTCTGGTTGTAGCCCAGCCGCAGCATCTGCGGCAGCGCGATGAGCCCGAGAAGCACGACCTCGCCGCCGATGATGCCCGACATCGCGGCCATGATGACGGCCATGATCGAGGTCACGATGGCGATGCCGCCACGCGTCCGGCTGAGCCAGACGTTCAGCGACGAATACATGTCCCGCGCGATGCCGCATCGCTCGAGCAATGCGGCCATGAATATGAAGAGCGGTATCGATATGAGGACGTAGTTCGTCATCTGCCGATACACGGCCTGCGCGAGGACCGAGAGAGGCCCCCGCCCGAAATCCCCGAAGATGATCGCCGGATCGAACCGCAGGGCGAGCGTCACGACCGCCAGGAAGGCGGAGGCGAAGCCCAGCGGCATCCCGATCGCGAGCAGGGCGAACATCGCCAGGAGGATGATCAGGCTGAGTGTGCCGATATCGACCATCTATCTTTCCTCCAGCGTGCGCTTGATGTTCTCGATTTCGGTCTCGTCGACGCCTTCGGGGTCTTCGTAGGCGTTCTCCTTGTTCCAGTCGGCGATCAGGTTCGACACCGACTGGAGGGCCACGAGAACCATGGCGAGCAGGAGGAAGGGCTTGATGATGCCCGGGATGGGCGGATCCCAGGCGGTGCCGAAGGTCTCCATCCGCGCGAAGCGCGTCGCGGCGTCGTTGTAGCCGCCCCAGACGAGCGCGAGGACGAAGGCGCAGATCAGCAGGACCGACAGCGTGTCGGACACCTTGCGCATCCAGAACGGCATCCTGTCGTAGATGACCGGAATGCGGATGTGGCATCGCTGCTGCATCGCGTATTGCCCAGACAGCAGGAACACGAAGGCGGCCCCCCAGAGCGACAATTCGTTGGCCCAGAGCGTCGGCGCGAGGAAGACGTAGCGGCTGACGACCTCGTAGAACATCACCAGGACGATGAAGGCGATCATCATCATCGCGATGCGGCTGAGCACGAGCGACAGGATGTCGAAGAAGCCGGTATGCTGCGGCTCGATCTCGCCGTTGAAATCCGACAGGTAGATCGCCGCGAGGATCACCGCGCCCGAAAAGCAGAACAGGCTCAGCTGGACGAGCGGTTTGCCCGACGGGCGGATCATCTCGTACATGCCATAGGCATTGGGATCGATGAACCGGCTGACGACGAGCCACGCGTAGAGCAGTAGCGAGACGGCGATGAAGCCGAACATCAGTAACTTGATGGGCTGTCTCGCCCGCCCGAGCCAGACGCTGTTTCCGTGCATGGGCCTCCCCCCCTTGTTTCAAGGATCCGTAATCCTGGAAAGGCGGCCCCGTTTTCGGGACCGCCTCGATGCTGGAGCGGGCGCGCGCGCCCGCCCGGGGATCAGTTGGCCGTGCTCTCGCCGGAGGAGCCGTCCTCGGCCGAGCTCTCGCCGCCCGAGCTGTCGTCGCTCGAGATCAGGCCGAGATCGGAGAGATAGGCCTTGTGGCTTTCCAGCAGGGCCGCGGCCTCGGGCGAGCGGCTGCCCCAGTCCTCCCAGGCGACCTGTGCGGCTTCGCGGAAGGTCGCGCGACCCTCGTCGGACCAGTCATAGAGCGTCACGCCCTGTTCCTGCAGCATGGCGGCCGCTTCGGCATTGGCCTTCTCGAAGGTCAGCGCGATCTGGAACGACAGCTTCTGCCACGCCACCTCGATGATGCGGCGCTGCTGGTCGGTCAGCCCCTCCCAGACCTGCTGGTTGCAGGCGAGGTGGTCGGACGGCATGGAGTGGAAGCCGGGGAAGGTCGCGTGCTTGACCACGTCATAGAGGCCGAGGCCCACGTTGTTGGCGAGGCCGCTCGCATCGGTGCCGTCGATGATCCCGGTCTCGAGCGCGGTGAAGATCTCGGTGAAGTCCATCACGATGGGCGAGGAGCCGAGCTCCTCGAAGATCTCGGTCTCCATTCCCGGGGGCGAGCGGAACTTCCAGCCCTGCAGGTCCTCGGGCCCTTCGAGAGGCGTGGCCGAGGACAGCGATTCCTGCCCGTAGATCGACCACCCGATCAGCTGCATCCCGTTGGCGTTGTAGAGTTCCTGCGCCGCCTCCAGGCCGCCGCCGTAATAGAGCCAGCTGTATTGCTGCCAGGGCGTGTCGTAGCCGCCCATGATGTCGCCCACGAACTGGAAGGCGGGGTTCTTGCCGGTCTGATAGGCACCGCCCGTCGCGTCGCAATCGAGGATGCCGTTGATCGCGGCGTCGAAGGTCTCGGTCGTGCCGACCACGGCCGAGGAATAGAACATCTCGATCGCGATGTCGCCGCCCGACATCGTCTGGACGTCCTCGACCCACTGGGCGATCAGCTGACCGCTCGGGGTTTCGGTCGCGTAATGGGTCTGGATGCGGAGCGTCACCTCCTGGGCCGAGGCCGTTCCCGCGATCAAGGCACCGGCAGCGGCACCAAGCAGCATCTTGGTCGTCGTCATCTTTGTCTCCTCCCTGAGCGACTTTGCTGTCGTCTCATCGTTATGGCACCTGCACATTCGCGCGTGGCCGAGATGGTATACCATCGAAAAGGACGCTAGAGAACGACGGATCGACAATCAACCTTTTTTGGTATACCAAAATCGGAAAGGGCCGCGGGGGCGGCCCGGTTTCCACAAGGACGGAAAGGCGCGGGAATGGCGGACGAGTCTTTGCCCAAGCAGATCGCGGCCGAGCTGCGCCGCGACATCCTCCGCGGCAAGCTCAAGCCCGGCGCGCCCATCAAGGAGCGCGACACCGCGCTCGAGATGGGGGTGAGCCGCACGCCCATGCGCGAGGCGATTCGCATCCTCGCGCAGGAGGGGCTGGTGGTCCTGCGCCTGTCGCGCAGTCCGCTCGTCGCCGATCCGCCCTTCGACGAGGTCGTCGACCAGCTGGTCGTGCTGCAGGCCCTCGAAAAGCTCTCGGCCGAGCTCGCCTGCCGCAACGCGACCGAGGAGGATATCGACCGGATCGTCGAGATCGCGGACCGGATGGAGCGCGAGTTCTACACCGCCGACCGGCTCGATTCCTTCGAGAACGACATGGAATTCCACAAGGCGATCGCGGTCGCCTCGCGCAACCATGCGCTCGCCGAAACGCATCACGCCTATCTGGCGCGGCTCTGGCGCATTCGATATCTCACGTCCCGCCGGCGCAAGAATCGCTCCGTCGTGCTCGAACAGCACGCGGCGATCCTCGATGCGCTGCGGCGGCGCGATCACGCGGCGCTCGACAAGGCGCTCGAGGACCACACCGGACATCTGGCCGAAGACATGCGGCAGGTGTTCGAGCTGGAAGAAACCTGAAGCAATCGGCCGAGCGGCCGGAAGGGAGAAACATGAAGCTTCTGAGATTTGGGCCCAAGGGACAGGAAAAGCCGGGGATCCTCGATGGCGACGGTCAGGTCCGCGACCTGAGCGGCAAGGTGGACGAACTGGCCGGTCCGGGCGTGTCGCTCGAGGCGCTCGAAAAGATCCGCGGCATCGACATCGACAGCCTTCCCGTCGTCTCGGATCCCGGCCGCATCGGATCGCCCCTCGCATGGGTGCCGAACTTCTTCTGCGTCGGTCTCAACTACTCCAAGCACGCCGCCGAAACCGGTGCCGACGAGCCGAAGGAGCCGATTCTCTTCAACAAGACCAGCTCCGCCCTCTGCGGTCCGAACGATACGGTCATCATTCCGCGCAACTCGACCAAGCCCGACTGGGAGGTCGAGCTCGGCGTGGTCATCGGCAAGCCCTGCCTCTACGTCTCCGAGGACGAGGCGCTCGACTACGTGGCCGGCTACTGCACGGTTAACGATGTCAGCGAACGGGCCTTTCAGACCGAGCGTGGCGGCCAGTGGACCAAGGGCAAGTCCGCCCCGACCTTCGGTCCCGTGGGCCCCTGGCTCGTGACCGCCGACGAGGTGGCCGATCCGCAGAAACTCGACGTGAGCCTCAAGCTCAACGGCGAAGTCATGCAGAAGTCGAACACCTCGGACATGATCTTCACCGTGCGCGAGATCGTCTCCTACATGAGCCAGTTCATGCAGCTGATGCCGGGCGACATCATCGCGACCGGCACGCCCGAGGGCGTCGGCATGGGGATGAACCCCCAGGTCTGGCTGAAATCCGGCGACGTGATGGAGGTCAGCATCGAGGGCCTCGGCGATCAGCGCCAGGACGTGGCCAACGCCGACTGAACGGAAAAAGGCCCCGGATCGCGGTCCGGGGCCACTTCGAGGTTTCGCCGCGAAACCTCAGCCGCGCGCGGCGCGCAGCCAGTCGAGGGTCTCGTCGGTGGGGGTTGCGACCTTGTATTCGGCCCCGAGGGGGCTTTGCCAGCCGAGTTCCCCGAGCAGATCGTAGATGTAGGAATAATTTAACTCGCCGTGATCGGGGGTGCCCCGGTCGGGAACGGACGCGATCTGGATATGGCCGATCGCGGGCAGGAGCGTGCGGAGCCGGTGGGTCAGATCGCCCTGCATCAGCTGGATGTGGTAGCAGTCGAACATGATCTTGACGTTCGGATCGCCGACCGTCTCGACGATCCGGGCGGCCTGGGTCGCGGTGTTCAGGAAATAGCCGGGCGCGTCGTAATGGTTGAGCGGCTCGATCAGGATGCCGCGCCGACCGGCGCGGGCGGCGGCGAATTGCAGGTTCGCGATGAAGGCCGCCTCGGCCTCGGGGCCCTCGGCCACGCCCGCCATGACGTGGACGTTCGCCGCGTCGATCGCGACCGCGTAGTCGAGCGCCTGCTCGATCGCGGCGCGGGCCTCGCCCTCGCGGCCGGGCAGGGCCGAGAGGCCGTTCTCGCCCGCGCCCGTATCGCCGCGCGGCGTGTTCAGACCGAGGCAGGGCAGGCCCGTCTCGTCGAGCGCGGATCTGACCTCGGCCGGATCCGTCTCGTAGGGCCAGTGCAGTTCGACCGCGTCGAAGCCCGCGGCGCTGGCCGCGCGGATCGCGTCGGGAAGGGCGCGATCGGTCCAGAGAAAGCCGAGATTGGCCGAGAACTTCATTTTCACGCTCCTTCTGCCGATGGACGGGACGGACCCTCGGGGCCCTACATCGTGCAACCGATCTGCCAGGGCACGAATTCGTAATCCCCGAGCCCCTGAAGCTCCGACTTGCTCTGCTCGCCCGATGCCATGCGGAGCCACATCTCGTAGATCTCGCGGCCGACTTCCTCGACCGACTTCTTGCCCTCGAGGATCGTGCCCGCGTTGATGTCCATGTCGTCGACCATGCGATTGTACATCTCGCTGTTGGTCGCGACCTTCATCGAGGGTGATGGCTTGTAGCCCGCGGCCGATCCGCGGCCCGTCGTGAAGCAGACGAGGTTGCAGCCCGACGCGATCTGTCCGGTGACGCTGGCCGGGTCGTAGCCGGGGCTGTCCATGAAGGTGAACCCCCTGGCGGTGACCGGCTCGGCATATTTGTAGACGCCGGTGAGGGGGGTCGTGCCGCCCTTGGCCGCCGCACCGAGCGATTTCTCGAGGATCGTGGTCAGGCCCCCGCGCTTGTTGCCGGGGGAGGGGTTGTTGTCCATCGAGCCCTTGGCGCGGGCGGTGTAATCCTCCCACCAGTGGATGAGGCCGACGAGCTTTTCGCCCACTTCGCGATCGACGGCCCGCGCGGTCAGGAGATGCTCGGCCCCGTAGATCTCGGGCGTCTCGGCCAGCACGCCGGTGCCGCCCTGGGCCACCAGCAGATCGCAGGCATGGCCCACGGCGGGGTTCGCGGTGATGCCGGACCACGCATCCGATCCGCCGCATTGCAGGGCGACCATCAGCTCGGAGGCGGGGCATTCCTCGCGCTCGAAGGCGTTGACGATGGGCAGCATGCCCTCGATCTTCTTGATGCCGAGCTCGACGCATTTGGCGAGGCCGCCCACGTCCTGGATGTTCATCGCCTGGAAGAGCGGCCCCGGCTCGAGCCCGTAGGATTCGATCAGCCAGTCGATCTGCATGATCTCGCAGCCGAGGCCCGCCATCAGCACGCCGCCCACGTTGGGATTGCGCGCGAAGCCCCACATCACGCGTTGCAGCGCCTCGAAGCCGGTGCCGTCGCCGCCCATGCCGCAGCCGGTGCCGTGCACGAAGGCCGTCACCCCGTCGACATTGGGATATTCGGCGAGACGCTCTTCGGTGAAGTGCTCGGCGATCTTGTGCGCGGCGGTGGCCGAGCAATTGACCGAGGTGATGATCGCGATGTGGTTGCGCGTGCCGACGCGGCCCGTCGAGCGGCGGAAGCCCCTGAACGTGTCCTGCGTCCTGGCGGGTTCGACCGGGCGGAGGTTGGTCGAGAACTCGTATTCCTGATCGACGGCGCGGAAGTCGAGGTTGTGGCTGTGCACATGCGCGCCCTTCGGGATGTCCTCGTGGGCATAGCCGATGATCTGGGCGTATTTGCGGACGGGCGTGCCCTTGGCGATGTCCACGGTCGCCATCTTGTGGCCGCGCGGCACGAGGGTCGTCGCCCCCTCCTGGCCGACTTCGAGCGGCACGATGGCGGTGACGACGTTGTCCTCTGGAGACAGTCTTACGGTCTGCATGATCCCTGCATCCTCTGCATCTGGGCGTGCCGGCAGTGCCGGCAGGCCGGATCGGTCATTTTTTCTGCGGAAGGTCGAGACCCGCATTGCGGGCATAGACCTTGATGAGCGCGGCGTCGTCCTCGCGGCCGAGGCCCTGGCCCTGCGCCGCCACCCATTGCTGGAGCGCCGCGGCGGTCAATGGCGCGCTGAACTTCGACGCATGCGCCGTGTCGAGCACGATGCCGAGATCCTTGGGCCAGATGTCGACGGCCGATTTCGGCGTGTAATCGCCCTCGACCACATGCGGTGCGCGGTTCTCGAGCACCCAGCTCGTTCCCGCGCATTGGGGGATGATCTCGGCGAATTTCTCGGGGCTGACGCCCTGGGTCATGCCGAAGGTCATCGCCTCGGCCATCGCGGCGAGGTTGACGCCGACGAGGAGCTGGTTGATCGCCTTCATGGCCGATCCGGGGCCGGCCTCGTCACCGAGTTCGTAGACCTGCGAGGCCATCGCGTCGAGGCAGGGGCGCGCCTTGGCGAAGGCGTCGGGATGGCCCGAGGCCAGGACCGACAGCTCTCCGCGCGCGCTGCGCTCGGGGCCGCCGGAGATCGGCGCGTCGAGATAGAGGAGCCCGGCCTCGGTGCAGCGGGCCTCCATCTCGCGGGCGAAATCGGGCGCGACGGTCGCGCAGGAGACGATGACGGTGCCGGGGGCCAGATGAGGCACGATCCCGCCCTCGCCGAAGAGCACGTCCTCGGTCTGGGCCGCGTTGATGACCACGGTCAGGACCACGTCGAGACCGGAGGCGACCGCATCCATGCCGCCATCGGCCCCGCCCGCGTCGCGAAAGCGCGTGACGCTCGCCTCGTTGATGTCGAAACCGTGCACCGCATGTCCGCCCCGCAGGAGCGACGACGCCACGCCGTAGCCCATGGAGCCGAGGCCGATCACGGCGGCTGTCTGCTTGCTCATTCCCAATCCTCCCGGTTTGGTATACCAAAGCGCGGACGGCGCGGAGTTTCAAGGGGAAACCCCGCCGGTGCCCCCCGCGCTCAGTCGAAGATCGCCGGGGCGAGCGCGCCGTGGCTGCGGATGACCTTGGCCGAGAGGATCATCGCCACGGCGACCGCGTCCTCGAGCGATTTGCCGGTGGCGAGCCCGGCCAGCACCGCAGCCGCGAAGCTGTCGCCGGCGGCGGTGGTGTCGACCGGATCGGCGACGCGCTCGGGCGACAGCGCCGTGTCGGTGCCGTCCGCCGACCAGAGCGTCACGTCCTCGCCGCCGTTCTTGACGACGACCATGCGCGCGCCGCCCGCGCGGTATCGCGCGACCGTGTCGGCGGGGGTCGGGTCGCCGAAGAGCCCGGTCTCCTCGTCGAAGCTCGGCAGGACCAGATCGGCGGCCTCGGCCCCCATGGTGAGGCCCTCCCGCATCGTCTTTTCGTCCTCCCAGAGGCGGGGCCTGAGATTGGTGTCGAACGAGACGAAGGTCCCGCCCTCGCGCGCGCGCTTGAGCGCGTTGCAGAGGTTGCTGCGCTGGGCGGCGGGAAGGATGGCGAGCGTGATGCCCGAGAGGTGGACGTAGTCGCGGCTGCCCAGCACCTCGTCGAGCCAGCCCGAATCGTCGGCCAGAAGCCGCGCGGCCGATTGCGAGCGCCAGTAGGAGAAGCTGCGCTCGCCCCCTTCGGTCGAGATCATGTAGAGCCCGACGCTGCGGTCGGGGACGCGGCGCAGGGTCGTGGTGTCGATGCCCTCGGCCTCCATGAAGGCGGCCATCTCCTCGGACACGGCGTCGGTGCCGATGCAGCTT
Source organism: Palleronia sp. LCG004 (assembly GCF_032931615.1). Classification (NCBI taxonomy): domain Bacteria; kingdom Pseudomonadati; phylum Pseudomonadota; class Alphaproteobacteria; order Rhodobacterales; family Roseobacteraceae; genus Palleronia; species Palleronia sp. LCG004. The sequence continues at coordinate 2,046,174 of NZ_CP136759.1, read as the reverse complement.
CCGTAGGAGACGCGCCATTCGTCGGGCAGGAGCCTGCGCGCGTACCAGGCGGTGTTGAACGTGTCGCCCGCAAAGCCGCGCCGATAGGTGTCGGACCCGGTCTGGGCGAGTTCGACCATGCATTCGCCGATGGAAAGGAAGCTGCGTTCGCTCGTCATGTCTGTCTCGTTCCGGAAATCAGGGCCAGGGCGACCACCGCAAGCATCGAGGCGGCCATGGCGTAGTTGATGCGTCGCTGTGTCGTCTCATCCAATGCGAGCCGGTGCAAGGACGCGCCGGCCCAGAGCCAGGCGAGATGGATCGGAATCCAGATCGCGTTGGTGATGACGAGCTTGCTCGCCACCTCGAAGGCATAGCTGTCGGCGGCATAGGGAAAGCCCGCGAAGAGCGTGGTGTTGACCGCGTAGGCCTTGGGATTGATCGCCTGCAGCAGAAGCCCCGCGCCCATGCCGGGGGCGCGCGTGCTTTCGACGAAGGCGATGCGGCTGCCGGCGGTCGCGATGCGGACGGCGAGATAGAGCAGGTAGCCCACCGAGGCGATCATCAGGATCCACCTCAGCCACGGCACCGACAGCACGATCGCGCCGAGCCCGGTGATGACCGCGATCGCGACGAGGTTCGTGCCGACGAAGAGCCCGACGAGGTATCGCAGCCCCGCGCGGAAGCCGTAGCCCGACCCCATCCCGGCCGCCGAGAGGACCCCCGGTCCGGGCGTGATGATGAGGAAGAAGACGGCGGCCGCGAATGTCAGCATCGGGCGATCCATGGCGAGGGGCGCGGCGGGCCCGCATTCTTGCGCTGTCGCCGAACTGATGTAGCGTCCGGGGAGGAAACCGTTCCTCGGGGGCGGTGTCAACATGGGCCGGGAGGGGCAGATGCTGAGCGACACGCAGAAGGCGTCCTATGCGGAAGACGGATATCTGATGGTCGAGAACGTCGTGACGGAGGAGCAGCTCGGGACCATGCGATCGGTCACGCGCGACCTGATCGAGGCGTCGCGCGAGGTGAGCGAGAGCGACGCGGTCTACGATCTCGATCGCGGGCATTCGCGGGAGCAGCCCAAACTCACGCGGATCAAGCTGCCGCACAAGCGCCATGCCTGTTTCGACGACGCGCTGCGATCCTCGGGCGTGACGGAGGTGCTGACCGACCTGCTGGGGGCCGACGTGACGCTGCTGACGTCGAAGCTCAACACCAAGGCACCGGGCGGCGGCGCGGCGGTCGAGTGGCACCAGGACTGGGCCTTCTATCCGCATACCAACGACGATCTGCTGGCCGTGGGCCTGATGCTCGACGACGTGGACGAGGAGAACGGGCCGCTGATGGTCATTCCCGGCACGCATCGCGGGCCGATCCTCGATCATCGCGCGAACGGCGTCTTCTGCGGTGCGATCGACCCCGCGGATCCGCTTTTCGAGCGGGACCGGGCCGTGACGCTGACGGGCAGGGCGGGCAGCATGAGCGTGCATCACGCGCGGCTGCTGCACGGATCGGCCCCGAACGTGTCGGACCGGCCGCGGCTCATCCTCTTCTTCGAATGCGCGGCGGCCGATGCCTGGCCGATCCTGGGCGCGAATTCGTATATCCACGAACTCGGCCAGCGGCGGTTCTGGGAGGACCTTCAGGACCGCACCATCGCGGGCAGCCCCTGCCTTTCGCCGCGACTGAAGGAGGTGCCGGTCACGATGCCGCTGCCGCCCGCCGGGGATACGAGCTCGATCTTCGGGATGCAGCGGTCGGGCGGCGCGAAATCGGCCTTCGCATGATCCGTTAAATCCTGCGGGGCGCTCCGCCCCGTCATGCCTCTAGAAAGGGTCGCGTGCCGCGAGGGCGGGGCAGGTGAACCTGCGCCGGTCCCGGGCGGCTTCGGGATCGCCGGGTCGCGCCGCGCGGATTGTCCCTTGCAATTTGGTATACCAAACGGGAATATGCGATCGGGCGGACGGCATGGAGGTCGCCCGAAGAGGAGATGACATGGCCGATACGCGCGCAAACAAGCAATTCCGCTCGCAGGAATGGTTCGACAACCCGAACAATCCGGGCATGACCGCCCTCTATCTGGAACGCTACCAGAACCAGCAGTTCAACCGCTCCGAGCTGCAATCGGGCAAGCCGATCATCGGCATCGCGCAGACGGGCAGCGATCTCGCGCCCTGCAACAAGATCCACGTCTTTCTCATGGACCGGATCAAGAGCGGCATCCGCGACGGCGGCGGCATCCCGATGGAATTCCCGGTCCATCCGATCCAGGAGACGGGCAAGCGGCCGACCGCCGCGCTCGACCGGAACCTGAGCTATCTGGGCCTGGTCGAGGTGCTGCACGGCTATCCGATCGACGCGGTGGTGCTGACGACCGGGTGCGACAAGACCACGCCCGCCATGCTGATGGGCGCGGCCACGATGGACATCCCGGCGATCACCCTCAACGGCGGGCCGATGCTCGACGGGTGGTGGAAGGGCAAGCGCGTGGGATCGGGCGGCGTCATCTGGGAGGGACGGCGCCTGCTTGCGGAGGGCAAGATCGACTATGACGAGTTCATGGACCGCGCCTGTGCCTCGGCCCCGTCGATGGGCCATTGCAACACGATGGGCACGGCCAGCACGATGAACGCGATGGCCGAGGCGCTGGGCATGTCGCTGACCGGCTGTTCGGCCATTCCGGCCCCGTTCCGCGAGCGGATGGAGATGGCCTACGAGACCGGCAAGCGCATCGTCGCGATGGCCTACGAGGATCTCAAGCCGTCGGACATCCTGACGCGCGAGGCGTTCGAGAACGCGATCGTGGTGAATTCGGCCATCGGCGGATCGACCAACGCGCCCCCGCACCTGCAGGCGATCGCGCGCCATGCGGGCGTCGAGCTCGACGTGACGGACTGGCAGAAGATCGGCTACGACGTGCCGCTCATGCTCAACATGCAGCCCGCCGGGGCCTATCTGGGCGAATCGTTCCAGCGTGCGGGCGGGGTGCCCGCGATCATGGCCGAACTCGCCAAGGCGGGGCGCATCCACGAAGGGTGCATGACGGTGACGGGCCGGACGATGGGCGAGAACATCGCCGGTCGCGACAGTGCCGACCACGACGTCATCACGACCTACGACAAGCCGCTGCGCCCCAATGCGGGTTTCGTGGTGCTGTCGGGCAACCTCTTCGATTCCGCGTTGATGAAGACGAGCGTGATCTCCGAGGATTTCCGCAAGCGCTACATCGACACGCCGGGCAGCGAGGGGACCTACGAGGCGCGCGCCGTCGTCTTCGAGGGGCCCGAGGATTATCACGACCGGATCAACGACGTGACGCTCGAGATCGACGACACGACGATCCTGTTCATCCGGGGGGTCGGCTGCGTCGGCTATCCCGGATCGGCCGAGGTCGTGAACATGCAGCCGCCCGACGAGGTGCTGCGCCGCGGGATCGTCCACCTGCCGACGGTGGGCGACGGACGGCAATCGGGCACCTCCGAGAGCCCCTCGATCCTCAACGCCTCGCCCGAGGCGGCGGTGGGCGGCGGGCTCGCCTATCTCAGGACGGGCGACAGGGTGAAGCTCGACCTCAATGCGGGCACGTTGAACGCGCTCGTCCCCGAGGACGAATGGGAGGCGCGCAAGGCCGCCTGGCAGCCGCCCGAGCTCGTCCACCAGACGCCGTGGGAGGAGATCTACCGCACCCATGTCGGTCAGCTGGCGCAGGGCGGGTGCCTCGAACTCGCCACGGCCTATCAGCGGATCCGCGAAAGCCTTCCGCGCGACAATCACTGAGGAGCTTCGATGACACGCAACATTCTCATCACCGGCGCGAGCAGCGGTATCGGCCGGACGACCGCGCGCACGTTCCTCGACGAGGGGTGGAACGTCGCGCTTGTCGGGCGGCGCGAGGAGGCGCTGCGCGAGACGGCCGAGGGGCACGAGGACAGCACGCTGATCCTGCCGCTCGACGTCACCGACGAGAACGCGGTGACCGAGGCCTTCGTGAAGGTCGCGCAGGAATGGGGCCGGCTCGACGTGCTCTTCAACAATGCGGGCATGAACATCGCCGACGGCACGCTCGACGAGATCGCGGTCGCCGATTTCCGCAAGCTCTGCGACGTCAACATCACCGGCATGTTCATCTGCGCGCGCGCGGCCTTCGGGCTCATGCGGCGGCAGGACCCGCAGGGCGGACGCATCATCAACAACGGCTCGATCTCGGCGCATGTGCCGCGACCGGGATCGGCGGCCTACACGATGTCGAAACACGCCGTGACCGGCCTCACGCGGACGGTCAGCCTCGACGGGCGGCCCTTCGACATCGCCTGCGGTCAGATCGACATCGGCAACGCGCTGACCGACATGGCCGAGAAGATGACGAAGGGCGTGCCGCAGGCCGATGGCAGCCGCAAGGTCGAGCCGGTCATGGATGCGAGCCACGTGGCGAGCTCGGTCCTGCACATGGCGACGCTGCCGCTCGAGGCGAACGTGCAGTTCCTGACCGTGATGGCGAGCGCGATGCCCTTCATCGGGCGGGGCTGACGGCCCTCAGCCCATCCTCTCGGACGAGTGGCTGCCGGGCGAGGACGGGAAGACGACGGTCTTGGTGCCGTTGACGAAGGCGCGATGATGGGCGTGGGCGTGAACCGCCCGCGCCAGCACCTGCGCCTCGACGTCGCGGCCGAGCGAGACGTAGTCCATCGGACTCTGGGCATGGGTCACGCGGATCGTGTCCTGCTCGATGATCGGCCCCTCGTCGAGATCGCTGGTCACGTAGTGCGAGGTCGCGCCGATCAGCTTCACGCCCCTGTCGAAGGCCTGCTTGTAGGGGTTCGCGCCCTTGAAGCTCGGCAGGAAGGAATGGTGGATGTTGATGATCCGGCCCGACATCCGCCTGCACATCTCGTCCGACAGGATCTGCATGTAGCGCGCCAGCACGATCAGTTCGGCCTCGGTCTCCTCCACGACGCGCATGATGGCGGCCTCGGCCTCGGGCTTGTTCTCCTTCGTCACGCGGATGCAATGGAACGGGATGTCGTGGTTCACGACGAGCTTCTGGTAATCCATGTGGTTCGAGATCACGGCCACGATCTCGATCGGCAGCGCGCCGATCCGGCAGCGGTAGAGCAGGTCGTTCAGGCAATGCCCGAAGCGCGAGACCATGATGATGACCTTCATCTTCACGGATTCGTCGTGCATCTGCCAGTTGAGGTCCAGCGGAACGGCCGTCTCGTCGAAGCCCTGCCTCAGATCGTCGAGCGTCGCGCCCTCTTCGGAGACGAAGCTCACGCGCATGAAGAAATGCCCGGTCTCGGTATCGTCGAATTGCGAACTGTCGGTGATGTTGCACCCGTTCCTCGCGAGGTAGGCCGCGATCGCGGCCACGATCCCGCGACGTGAGTGGCAATCGACGGTCAGGCAGTATTTCTTCATTCCAGGTTCACATCGCGCATGAGGGACAACGGTCTCGGGCGGTGATGCCATTCGCGATCCGCCGCGCATAGACGAAATCGACGCGTGTCGGGACTATCGCGCCTCGGCCTGCCGGGTGGGGCCGCCCGCCCGTTCGATCGCCGCGAGGACGGCATCGCCGCTCAGCACTTCCGACAGGACGATGCCCTCGGGGGCGTCGGGGCCGTAGACGACGTTGAACGGGATGCCGTACCGACCGAAACTTTCGAGATAGCGGGAGATCCCCTCGTCGGGGCGGGTCCAGTCGGCCTGCATCGCGACGATGCCGTTCTCCGACAGGGCGTCGCTGACCGGATCGCGTTCGAGGACCAGCGTCTTGTTGGCGATGCAGGTCAGGCACCAATCGGCGGTCACGTCGACGAAGACCGTCTCTCCCCGCGAGACGTGGCGCGCGATCTCGGCCCGCTCGAACGCGGTCCAGGGGATCGTGGTCTGCGTCACCGTCCCGCGCGCGCCCGTTTCGGCGAGCGTGCCGGCGGCGACGAGGGGTAGGGCCACGAAGATCGCGACGCCGCCCCAGCGCAGGACGGGCGCGAGGCGCGACCACGACAGCACCGCGACCAGCACGAGCGAGAGGCCGAGCACGGCGAGCGCCGCATCGCGGCCCGCGACGCCCAGAAGCACCCAGAAGAGCCAGCCCGCCGTCCCGAGCAGCAGCAGGCCCAGCGCGCTGCGGATCCAGAGCATCCAGCGGCCGGGCCGCGGGATCATCGCGACGAGCCGCGGCATCGCCGCGACGGCGAGATATGGCAGGGCGAGCCCGAGGCCGAGCCCGGTGAAGACCACCGCGATGTCGATGCCGCGTCCGGCAAGCGCGAAGGCGATCGCGGTGCCGAGGAACGGTGCGGAGCATGGCGTGGCGAGGACCGCGCCGAACATGCCCGTCAGGAAATCCGCCCCGTATCCGGCGCGCCCGCCCGTTCCGGCCAGACGGGTCTGGAGGGAGGAGGGGAGGCTGACCTCGAACGCGCCGAACATGTTGGCCGCGAAGGCCGCGAGAACGACGAAGATCAGCGCGAGGAAGACGGGGTTCTGGAACTGCACGCCCCAGCCGACGGCCGCGCCCGCCTGTTGCAGCGCGAAGAGAACGGCCGCGAGCGCCCACATGAAGGCCATGACGCCCGCCGCCGCGGCGAGGAACCCCGCCCGGATCGCGGCGGGATCGCGGCCGCCCGATTTCATCGCCGAGGACAGCTTGATCGACAGGACCGGCAGCACGCAGGGCATGACGTTGAGCACGAGACCGCCCAGAAACGCCACCAGCGCGATGGAGAGGAGCGCGGCGATCCCGGGCGCGGCGCCGCCGTCGAGTGCGAAGGGCGGCTCGGGCGCAGTCTCGACGCTGGCGGGGGCGAGGGCCAGCGCGCGCGCCTCGCCGTCGGTGACCGTCAGGCGCGGCAATGCGCCCAGATCGTCGGCCCCGCGCATGTCGAGCCGCGCCCAGAGAGTGCGGCCATCGTCGGAGAGGCGCAGATCGGGTTTGCCGAAGGCCACGTTGCGGTCGAATTCGGGAAAGACGTCGGGGTCGGCGAAGGGCGTATCGCTCGTCACCGAGAGGGTCAGCGTGGTGGCATCCCGGTCGCGATGGGCGACGGCGCGGGCCGTCTCGGCGGGCTGGGGCACCCGAGCCGAGAAGGCGGCGATCCGATCGGCCGAGGCCTGGTCGAACCCGTCCACCAGCGGCAGGTCGAGCGACAGCGAGAAGGTCTGCGGGATGCAGATGTCCGAGCAGACCAGAAGCTCGACATCCGCGGCGAGCGTCGCGGCCTCTCCGGGACGTTCGAGTTCGATCAGGAGGGGGAAGAGAACCTCGTCGTGATAGCCGATATTCTCGATCCCGAAGGCGGTGAAACGGTCGGGCGCGGGCCATTGGAACGTGACATCCGCGACGTTCTCGGACGCGGCCCAGTCGATCTCGGGGGCGAAGCCCACCTCGCCGGGGGACCGCCAGTAGGTCTTCCAGCCGTCCTCGAGCGTGATGTCGAGGCCGGCCGAGATCGTGCGCGTGTCGGGCGCGATCCCGTTCTGCGCGGTGACGAGTTCGGCCGACAGCGCGGGAGAGTTCACCGGATCGGAGGTCGCGGCGGCCGAGATGCCGGGCAGGCCGGCGACGAGCATCGCCGCGAGCAGGGTGCGCAGGAGACTCAGCACGGCGCGTGCCGTGGCCGGGCGGTCGATGCGCCGGCGGTCTGGACTATCGCTGTCATCGTCTTCGCCAAAGGCCGCTCTCCGGTCCGGCGGGCCGCCGGCCCGTGCGGGTCCATTAGCAACCTCGCACCCCATCTTGCAACGCGACCGCCCGTTTCGGCAGGGGGGTCAACCGATTGTGACCCCTTCGGCATGTCGTGCGGCACGGGCCGCTTGACCTTCCAGCGCTGGCAGGCGATCGAACCCGGCCCCGTGAAAGAGAGCCTGGAATACGGAGAGACAGGATGCGGATCGCCTTTGTGGTCATGGGCGGCGGCCTTGCCGCCGTGGCGCTCTGGGCCGCGACGCGGCAGGCGGACACGGTCGCGGCGGCGGGGGTGGATCTGGCGCGCGGGGCCGCGATCTACGATGCGCGATGCGCGGCGTGCCACGGGGCCGAGCTCGAGGGGCAGCCCGACTGGCGGGTGGCGGGGCCGGACGGTATCCTGCCCGCGCCGCCCCATGACGAGACGGGCCATACCTGGCACCACGACGACGCCACGCTGATCGACTATACGACGCTCGGCGGTGCGGGCATGATGGCGCGGGCAGGCGTCGCGGATTTTCCGAGCGGCATGCCCGCCTTCGGTGATATCCTCACGGAAGGGGAGATCCGCGATGTTGTCGAGTACATCAAGTCGACATGGCCCGCCGAGATCCGCGAGGCGCAGGCGGCGCGGTGAGGGGGCGGGCTTGATGTCGGGGCGGCGAGCGCCCTCATCTGTGGTGCCGGGCAGGACCGGATCGACAAGGATCGGAGGGATCGCATGACCATCGGAGAAATCTCGTCGCTGTCGGGACTGCCCGCGAAGACGATCCGGTACTACGAGCAGGTCGGTCTGGTGAAGCCGCGCCGCGATCCGAACGGCTATCGCGCGTTCCACGAAAGCGATGCGCGCAGGCTGCAATTCCTGGCGCGCGCGCGGTCGCTCGGGTTCTCGATCGAGGATTGCCGGCGGCTGATCTCGCTGCGCGAGGACGAAACGCGGCTCAGCGCGGATGTGAAGGCACTGGCACAGGAGCAGCTCGCGACGATCGACGCGAAGATCGCCGAGCTCGAGGAGATGCGGGGCACGCTCGGGGCCCTGATCGGAAGATGCGCGGGCGACGATCGGCCGGATTGCGCGATCCTCGAAAGTTTCGCGCAAGGGGCGGGGCGCGTGGAGGACCTTCGGGATCAGGCCCGTGCGCCGGACCCGTCGGGCGGGAACACCGCGTCGTAGCCCCAGGTGAAGACGAAGGCATAGATCATGTAGAATCCGGCGAAGAGCAGGTCCATCGCGAGCGCGGCCAGCAGCGGGATGCCCAGCCACCACGCGATGAACGGCAGCAGCATGATCAGGAGCGTCGTCTCGAACAGGAAGGCGTGCAGGACCCGGAGGCCGGCGGTCTTGCGGACATCGCCCCGCCAGCGGCGGAGCGCGTGGTCGAAGCCCAGGTTGAAGGCATAGTTCCACCCCGCCGCCACGGTCGCGCCGACGAGGACGAGGACGCCCATTTCATCGAGACCATGATCGAAGATCAGCGCGAAAAGCGGCGTGACGATGAGAATGCCGATCCCCTCGAAGAGGAGGGCCTGGCGGATGCGGTCGAAAGTGCTGCGCATGGGAAAACCTCGATTGTCTCGGGCCGTCCCGCCTGTCGACCGTTCGGTCGGGCGCGGTCGTCCGCGCCTGCGCAGGAATCTGACGCCTGCCGGGCCGAAGATCAAGGCTGGGTCCGTGGCACCTGCGACGCGGCCGTGCAGGACCCGCAATGCGGAATATCGGAAAGGGTGGGGACCGGAACGGTCTTCTCGGCCCGCCGACGGCCGTGAATGACCGGCGGCACCGGAAGCGCGATCGCCGATCCGGTTGCACTTTTCGCCCGTGCGGGCGGAAAAGCCGCTCGCCATCGGATGCGGTTGCGTAGATGAGCGGAGCGCGCGAAGCTCCGGCCCACGAAACGGTGCCATGCGCCCCGGAGACCGACGAGACGCCAGGAGAGACGACATGACACCCGCCCCAGATCCGCACGAGATGGCCCGCAATCCGGGCATGCCGCTCGACCCCTCGATGTTCGAGGGTCATGCGGTGAACCGGTCGGCGGCCGAACGCCGGGTCGCGACGCTGGGCGGGCGGCGGACGGTGAAGAAGGCGCATCAGGCCGCATGGCTCGTCAATGCGGTGCGGCTCGTGGATCTGACGACGCTTGCGGGCGACGACACGGCCGGGCGGGTCCGGAGGCTCTGTGCCAAGGCGCGGCGGCCGCTGGCGGCCTCGATCCTCGACGGGCTCGGGATCGCGGACATGGATCTGACCGTGGGCGCGGTCTGCGTCTATCCCACGATGGTGCCCCATGCGGTCGAGGCGCTCGACGGGTCCGGCATCCCGGTGGCGAGCGTCGCGACGGGCTTTCCCGCCGGGCTCATGCCGCTCGACCTGAGGCTGAGGGAGATCGAATGGGCGGTGGCGCAGGGGGCGGCCGAGATCGACATCGTCATCACCCGCGAACATGTCCTGCGCCAGGACTGGCAGGCACTGCATGACGAGATCCGCGCGATGCGCGAGGCCTGTGGCGCGGCCCACATGAAGGCGATCCTCGCGACGGGAGACCTCCAGACGCTGAGGAACGTCTATGCCGCGTCGATGGTCGCGATGCAGGCGGGGGCCGATTTCATCAAGACCTCCACCGGCAAGGAGGGCGTGAACGCGACGCTTCCCGTAAGCCTCGTGATGATCCGCGCGCTTCGGGATTACGGTGCCACGACGGGCCACCGGATCGGCTTCAAGCCCGCCGGCGGGATGAAGCAGGCGAAGGAGGCGCTGTCGTGGCAGATCCTGATGAAGGAAGAACTGGGCCGCGACTGGCTGGAGCCCGAGCTTCTGCGCTTCGGGGCGTCGTCGATGCTCGGCGATATCGAGCGGCAACTCGAACACCACGTGACGGGGCGCTATGCCGCCTCGCATCGCCACGCCATGTCGTGAAGGGACCAAGATGAGCATTCGGGAGATCATGGAAAGCATGGAATACGGTCCCGCGCCGGAGGATTCGCGGATCGCCCGCGACTGGCTTGCCCGGCACGAGGGCGGTTTCGGCCATTTCATCGGCGGGGCCTTCACCCGGCCGGGCGAGACGTTCGAGGTGCGCGATCCGGCGACGGAATCGGTCATCGCGCGGGTGACGCAAGGCAGCGGGGCCGATGTCGATGCGGCCGTCGCCGCCGCGCGGCGCGCGCAGAAGGGCTGGGCCGGGCTGTCGGGGCACGAGCGGGCGAAATATCTCTATGCGATCGCGCGGCACGTCCAGCAGCATGCCCGCTTCCTGGCCGTTCTGGAGACGATCGACAACGGCAAGCCGATCCGCGAGACGCGCGACATCGACGTGCCGCTCGTCGCACGGCATTTCTACCATCATGCCGGTTGGGCCGAGATCGCCGAGGACGAGTTCGCGGGCAGCGCGCCATGGGGGGTCTGCGGGCAGGTCATCCCCTGGAACTTCCCGCTTCTCATGCTGGCCTGGAAGATCGCCCCGGCGCTGGCCGCCGGCAACACGGTGGTTCTGAAACCCGCGGAATACACGCCGCTGACCGCGCTCGCCTTCGCCGAGATCTGCGCCGAGGTCGGATTGCCCGACGGCGTCGTCAACATCGTGACCGGTGACGGCGCGACGGGGGCCGCGATCGTCGGGCATGACGGCATCGACAAGGTGGCGTTCACCGGATCGACCGAGGTCGGCCGCACGATCCGGCGGCAGATCGCGGGGTCGGGCAAGGGGCTGACGCTGGAGCTCGGGGGGAAATCGCCCTTCGTGGTCTTTGCCGATGCCGATCTCGACGCGGCGGTCGAGGGGGTGGTCGACGCGATCTTCTTCAACCAGGGGCAGGTCTGCTGTGCCGGTGCGAGGATCCTCGTGGCCGAAGCCGTGGCGGACCGGTTCGAGAGGCTTCTCCGCGCGCGGATGGCGGTGCTGCGGGTGGGCGATCCGCTCGACAAGTCGACCGACATGGGTGCGATCGTCCATCCGGTGCAGCTGGCCCGGATCCGCGAGCTCGTGGCGCTGGGCGAGGCCGAGGGTGCGGTGCTGCATCAGGGGACGGCCCCCGAGGGGTGCTTCTATCCGCCGACGCTGGTGACGAATGTCGAACCGGCGAGCGTTCTGTCCACCGAGGAGATCTTCGGCCCCGTGGTCACGATGACGACCTTCCGCACGCCGTCGGATGCCGTGGAGATCGCCAACAACACCCGCTACGGGCTGGCCGCGTCGATCTGGTCCGAGAACGTCAATCTCTGCCTCGACATCGCGGCGCAGGTGAAGGCGGGCGTCGTCTGGATCAACTGTACCAACGTCTTCGACGCGGGCGCGGGCTTCGGCGGCTATCGCGAGAGCGGCTTCGGCCGCGAGGGCGGGCGCGAGGGGATGCGGGCCTACCTGCGCCCCCCCGCCCCGGCGGGCGAGGCCGCCCGGTTGCCGGACCTCGAAGCCCTGCCGCAGGCAGGGGGCGTCCCGACCGGCATCGACCGGACCGCCAAGCTTTTCGTGGGCGGCAAGCAGGCGCGGCCCGATTCGGGCTATTCCTATGCCGTGCAGGGGGCGAAGGGGCCGTCGGGCCTGGCGGGCCTCGGCAACCGCAAGGACATCCGCAACGCGGTCGAGGCGGCGGGCAAGGCGGGAGGCTGGGGCCGTGCGACGGGCCATAACCGCGCGCAGATCCTCTATTACCTGGGCGAGAACCTGTCGGCCCGCGCGGCCGAATTCGCCGACCGGCTGAAAGGCTTCGGCGCGCGCGGCAAGGTGGCCGAGACGGAGGTCGAGACCGCGATCCGGCGCTGCTTCTGGTATGCCGCGCAGGCCGACAAGTTCGACGGCGCGGTGCATCAGACGAAATCCGCGCATGTGACGCTGGCCATGCCCGAGCCGCTGGGTGTCATGGGCCTCGTCTGTCCGACCGGCGCGCCGCTTCTGGGGGTCCTCGGCCTCGTCCTTCCGGCGATCGCCATGGGCAACCGAGTCGTGGTGGTCCCGTCGCAGGTGCATCCGCTGGCGGCGACAGATCTCTATCAGGTGCTCGAGACGTCGGACGTCCCGGCGGGCGTGGTCAACATCGTCACGGGGCCGCGCGACGAGCTCGCCAAGACCCTTGCGGGCCACGACGACGTGGCCGGGATCTGGTATGTCGGGGGCTCCGACGGCGCGGCGATGGTCGAGCGCGAGAGCGCGGGCAACCTCAAGCAGAGCTGGACCGAAACCGACGGCGCGCGCGACTGGTCGGGGCCGGACGGGTTCGGCCGCGACTTCCTCCACCGCGCGACCCAGGTCAAGAACATCTGGGTGCCCTACGGGGAGTGACGGAGGCCGCATCCCGGCCCGGTCGGCATATCCTGTGGCGAACCGGGCCCCCGGGTGATGCAATTCCCTGCGGAACGGCGCGATCCGGTGCGTCCTGCCAGGGACGGCGTGTCAGGGTCGGGGCGAGGGGGCGTTGACGGGCGCACCGCGCCCGCGACCGACATGGGTTCGGCGGACGACACGTCGCGCCGGGCTCGACACGACATCTTTCGGAGAACACCGACATGCTGAGCAATTCACTGGCCGAACTCGACCGGCGGCACCTGGTCCACCCGGTCTCGTCCTATCGCGGGCACGAGGCGCGCGGCGTGCGCATCCTGACCTCGGCGAAGGGCGCGATCGTCACCGATGCCGAGGGACGCGAGCTGATTGACGGCTTTGCCGGCCTCTGGTGCGTGAATGCGGGCTACGGCCACGAAAGCGTGGTCGAGGCCGCCGCCGAACAGATGCGCAGGCTGCCCTATGCGACCGGCTATTTCGACCTCGGGTCGGAGCCTGCGATCCGGCTCGCGGCCGAGCTTGCCGAGCGGGCGCCGGGTGACCTGAACCACGTCTATTTCACGCTCGGCGGATCCGACGCGGTCGACAGCACGATCCGGTACGTGCGTTATTACTGGTACGCGAAGGGCGCGCCCGGGCGTGACCAGTTCATCTCGGTCGGGCAGGGCTATCACGGATCGACGGCGGGCGGTGCGGGCCTGACGGCGCTTCCGGCCTTTCACGAGGGGTTCGGCCTTCCCTTCGACTGGCAGCACAAGATCTCGTCGCACTATGTCTATCGCAATGCGGCGGGCGACGATCCCGAAGCGGTGATCGACGCATCGGTGGCCGAGCTTCGCGCCAAGATCGCCGAGATCGGGGCGGAGCGGGTCGCGGCCTTCTATGTCGAGCCGATCCAGGGATCCGGCGGCGTGCTGGTGCCTCCGCCGGGCTGGATCAAGGCGATGCACGCGGTCTGCGCCGAGCACGGCATCCTCTTCGTCGCGGACGAGGTCATCACCGGCTTCGGCCGCACGGGGCCGCTTTTCGCCTGCGAGGACGAGGGGATCGTCCCGGATCTGATGACCGTGGCGAAGGGGCTGACCTCGGGCTACGCGCCGATGGGGGCCGTCTTTCTCAGCGACAGGGTCTATGACGCGATGGCGGACGGCGCGGGCATGCGCGCGATCGGGCACGGTTTCACCTATTCGGCGCATCCCGTCTCGGCGGCCGTCGGGCTGGAGGTGCTGAAGCTCTACGAGGGTGGATTGCTCGAGAACGGGCGCAGGATGGGAGAGCGCCTGCAGGCGGGCCTCGCCGGCCTCGCGGATCATCCGCTCGTCGGTGACGTGCGGGGTCGCGGCATGCTGGCCGCTATCGAGCTCGTGACGGACAAGGCGGCGAAGACGCCGCTCCCGCCGGAGGTGCAGGCGGCCACGCGGCTTTTCGACAGGGCGTGGGAGGCGGGACTCATCGTGAGGGCCTTCCCGACGGGCATCTTCGGCTATGCGCCGCCTCTCTGCTGCACGGAAGGCGAGATCGACGCCATCGTCGAGCGCACGCGTCTCGTGCTCGACCAGACGCTCGAGGACCCCGAGATTCGCGCGGTCCTGCGGGGCTGATGCCGTTCCGCCGATCCGGCCCGAGGGGCTGGATCGGCGAGCCGCAATCGGGTCGAACGGAAGGGGCCTCGGGCGGTGCCGTCATGTTGCGCGGCCGCCTTCGGATGTCCGGACAGATCGGAGCGAGGTGTCGGTCGTGACCGCCCATGAAGAGCCGTCGCGCTGGGCGATCCTTAGATCCGCACCATGCGCGGCGGCAATGGTCGGCCGGAGTCGGACCGGATCAGTCCGTCACTTACCAAAAAGGGATTTGGTGGACCCTAGCGGGATCGAACCGCTGACCTCCTGCATGCCATGCAGGCGCTCTCCCAGCTGAGCTAAGGGCCCGGGCGCGGGCGTCGTCCCCGCGATGGGTGCGTCTCTAGAACGTGGCCGGACGAGGTTCAAGCGGAAAAGCGACCATCGTCCGGAGGATTCTTCGGACGATCAATTGTCGTCGTCTTCACCCGAAACGTCGGCGATATCGTCGAGGGAGACATTGTCGTCGTCATCCTCGAGCACATCGTCGCCGAGATCGACATCGCTCGACTCGTCGCTGTCGTCGTCGTCGAGGATGACGTCTTCCTCGTCCTCGGTCTGATCCTTCTTGGCCGAATCCTTGTCGGCCTTGTCGGCCAGCATCGTACGATTGCCCTTGCCGGTATCGAGCTGGACGACCTCGCCGGTATAGGGGCTCACGACCGGATCGGCATTGAGGTCATAGAAGCGCTTGCCGGTTGTGGGGCAGACGCGTTTGGTTCCCCATTCTTCCTTGGGCATCGAAGACCCTTTCGTTTCCTGAATGTCTCGAAAAACAGGCCGCCAACTGCCATACCCTCGGAAGGCTGTCAAAGGCTTTCGGGGGACTGGCGCGGCCCTCGCGGCGCGATTAGAGCTTTCGGATATGGTACAGGACCGCGCCCGACGCAAGACGCTGCCCGGAGAGCCCCCGGTGGAACTGGTGATCCGCCGGTCGGGCCGGGCACGCCGGATCAGCCTGCGCGTCTCGGCGCTCGACGGGCGGGTCACGCTGAGCGTCCCCGCCGCGGCATCGGAACGTGCGGCCCTCGATTTCGCGGCGTCGAAAGCGAGCTGGATCAGGGCGCAGCTGGCCTGCGGGGTTCCGGCGGCGCAGGTGGGACCGGGCACGGTGCTGAGCGTTCTGGGCCGCCCGCGCGAAGTGGCGATCGGCAGCGGGGGGGCCGCGCTTCTCGACCGCGAGATCCGCGTCTCGGCCCGCCGCGCGATCGGGCCGCAGGTCGCCGCGTTGTTGAAGGAGGCCGCGCGCGACGCGCTGGAACGGGCGAGCCGCCGCCACGCGGCCGCGATCGGATGCCGGCCGGGGCGCATCACGATGCGCGACACGCGCTCGCGCTGGGGGTCGTGTTCGGCCGAGGGCAATCTCAACTACAGCTGGCGTCTGGTCCTGGCGCCTCCGGACGTGCTCGACTACGTGGCCGCGCACGAGGTCGCGCATCTGCGCCACATGGATCATTCGCGGGCCTTCTGGTCGGTCGTGGAGGAGCTTCGGCCGGATTGGCGGGATCATCGCGACTGGCTCAGGCGGGAAGGCTCGCGGCTGCATGGCTGGCGGTTCGAATGATTGACGATGGCGCGGCGACAGGCGCAGGATCGGGCGCATGTTGATCCAGCAACGCCCCGAAACCGCCCCGATCCAGGCGGCGCATGATCGCGTCTATCGCGCCCTGCGCCTGCAGATCATGCATGGCGAACTGGCCCCCGGCGCGTCGCTGACGCTGCGCGGGATCGGCCGGCAATTCGGCGTGTCGATGACCCCGGCGCGCGAGGCCGCACGGCGGCTGGTGGCCGAGGGGGCGCTGACGATGAGCCCGTCCGGCCGGGTGACGACGCCGGTCCTCGCGCCGGACCGCATCGAGGAGCTGGCCGCGCTGCGCGCGCTCATCGAGGTGGAACTCGCCAGCCGTGCGCTGCCGCGGGCGCATATCGCGATGATCGACCGGATGCGGTCGGTCAACGTCGCGATCGCCGAGGTCGTCGCGAAACGCGACGCGATCGGCTATCTCAGGCTGAACCTCGAATTCCACCGGATGCTCTATCTCAGGGCGCAGGCCCCGGCGATGCTCGCCATGGCCGAGACCGTCTGGCTGCAGCTCGGCCCGACGATGCGCGCGCTCTATGGCCGGATGGGGCGGACCGAGGCCCCGGCCGGGCATCGCACGATCCTGGCCGCGCTCGAGGCGGGGGACGAGCCGGGATTGCGGCTGGCGGTGCGCACGGATGTGACGCAGGGCCTTCGGATGATCCTGATGGGGGAGGGGGGCGGCGGTTCCGCGCCGCTTAGATGAGGGGCCGCGAGAGAAGCGGGTCGTAGACCGGGCCGTCGTCGCGCAGCCGCGACTGGTAGATGGTCAGCGCCTCGGGCAGGACGGGCTCGTGCGACCAGTCGCCATGGGCCTGCAGGAACCGCCCGAGCCGTGCGTGGTCCTCGGGCGGCATCGTGTTGGGGAACCGCGCGAGCGTGACATGCGGCACGAAGCGGCGATGCGGCAGGTCGAGGCCCGCCCGCCGGATGAGCGTCGAGACCTTGCCCTGAAGCTGGGCGAGCGGCTCGGAGGGCGTGACCGTCGCATGAACGCTGCGCGGATGCGCGCCGCCGAAGATGTCGAGTCCGGCCACCCCGATGGCGAGGGGACCGGTCGACATCATCTCGAAATCGAGGGCGAGCTCGTCGAGCTCGGGCAGGCGGATCTCCGGCAGGAAGGCGAGCGTCAGGTGCAGGTCGTCCTCGGGGACGTGACGCCCGACGAGGAGCCTGTCCTGCAACGCCGAGAGCGCGCCGGTTAGCTCGTCCGGCAGGTCGAGCGCCACGAAGATCCGCATGGTGCCCTCTCAGAGACCCAGTGCGGAGCGGACGGCCGGCAGGCCCTCCTCGCCGGATGGGGTCTCGACGCCGTCGAGCCATGTCTCGAGGATCTCGGGATTGGCGGTCAGCCATTCGGTCGCCGCGTCCTCGGCCTGCTTGCCGTCGTTGAGGATCGCGCCCATGATCTCGTTCTCCATCTCGAGCGTGAAGCTGAGATTCTCGAGGAACGCGCCGACATTCGGGCATTCGTCGACGAAGCCCGCGGTGACGTTCGTCTGGACCGTGGCACCGCCGAGGTCGGGCCCGAAATAATCGTCGCCCCCGGTCAGGTAGGTCATGTCGTAGGCGGCGTTCATGGGATGCGGCTCCCACCCGAGGAAGACGATCGGCTGGTCGCGGCGGCTGGAGCGATCGACCTGTGCAAGCATGCCCTGTTCCGAGGATTCCACCACGTCGAAATCCGACAGGCCGAACGCGTCATCGGCGATCATGTCCTGGATCAGGCGGTTGCCGTCATTGCCGGGCTCGATCGCGTAGATCTCGGAGCCGAGCGCGTCGGCATTCTCGGCGATGTCGGCGAAGCTCTCGATGCCGAGCTCGGCCCCGGCGGCATTCGTGGCGAGCGTGTATTTCGCGCCCTCGAGATTGGTGCGGACGACCTCGACCGTGCCATCGTCGAGATAGGGGCCGATGTCGTTCTCCATCGTGGGCATCCAGTTGCCGAGGAAGACATCGACATCGCCGTTGGCGAGCGCGGTGTAGGTGAAGGGAACCGACAGGACGCGGGTCTCGGTATCGTAGCCCAGCGCCTCGAGAACGGCGGTGGTCGCGGCGGTGGTCGCGGTGATGTCGGTCCAGCCGACATCCGAGAAGGTCACGGTTTCGCAATCGGCGAATGCCGCGCCGGAGCCGGCGACGAGCGCGAGTATGGAAAGTCCGGTTTTCATGTCTTATCTCCCTGGTGAAGAGCGGCGCGACGCGTTGATCGGCCGATCAATCAAAAAGCAACGATTTCAAGTACGTGGGCTGGTATAGATGCCGAAACTCGGGATGCAACCTATCAGGCGGCAGGCTTTGGTCAACGCGGCTATCGCTCAGGTCGGCGTGCATGGCATGGACGTGACCGTGGCGCAGATCGCCAAGCAGGCGGGCGTGAGCACGGCGCTTGCCCATCATTACTTCGCGGGCAAGGCCGACATGTTCGACCATGCGATGCGCCATATCCTGCGCGAATACGGGGCCGCCGTGCGGCGGGAGCTTGCCGGTGGCGGCGACAGGGTCCAGGCGATCGTCGCGGCGAGCTTCGCCCCCGAGAATTTCCGGAGCGATATCGTCGCCGCGTGGCTGACATTCTATGTCCAGGCGCACAAATCGGACACGGCCGCGCGGCTCTTGCGGATCTACCAGGGGCGCACGCGGTCGAACCTGCGACTCGGTCTGCGGGAGCGGGGCCACCCCGATCCGGCCGGAATGGCCGAGACGCTTGCAGCGCTCATCGACGGCGTCTATCTGCGCGCGGCGCTGAGCGGGCGGGCCGATCCCGACGCGGCGATCGCCCAGGTGATGGAGGTGATGCGATGACGGATCTGACGCTCGAGGAACGCGAGGGGCTGCCCGACGCGCTGCGCGTCCTGGTCGAGGCCCTGCCGCGTGGCACCTGGGAGGCGCACCCGAACTTCTCGCCCCTGACGCGGTTCTGGCTGGACCGGCATCTGATGTTCCGCGACGTCCTGGGCCAGCTCACGCAGGGCAGCCGCGACTTTCTCGACGGCAATGTCGCACCCGATCGCTACGGGCACGAGACGGCGCGGATGGCGCAGTTCTTCCTCCAGCAGCTCCATTCGCATCACGATATCGAGGACCATCACTATTTCCCGGTTCTCGAAGGGCTGGACGATCGGCTCGGGCGGGGATTCGCGCTTCTCGATGCGGATCACAAGGCGCTCGACGGGCATATCGACGCGCTCGCCAAGGGGACGAACGCCATGCTGAAGGGGCTGTCAGGCCCCGACCCGCGCAAGGGGGCCGGCGATCTGGAACGGCAGCTGGGCGCTTTCGACCTCTTCCTCGACCGGCACCTGACCGACGAGGAGGATCTGGTCGTGCCGGTCATCCTGACCTACGCGCCCGAGATCCACTGAGGGTCACTCGGCGGGCGCGTCGCCTCCGAGGGCCTCGAGGCGGGTCTCGCGACGGATCGTCAGCGCGATCGCGACGACCGATGCGACGGAGGTGAGGAACATCAGCCACAGGAGCGGTGTCGCGCCCTCGCCATTCTCGAGCAGGATGCCCGACAGCGTGGAGAGGCCGGCACCGCCGCCGATCATGATCGAGCCGCCGAGCCCCGATGCGGTCCCCGCGAGGTTCGGCCTGACCGACAGCATTCCCGCCATCGAGTTCGGAATGACGAGACCGTTCCCGAGACCCACGAAGATCATGAAGCCGAAGAAGCTGAGCGGCGTGTTGTATCCCGCCATGTCGACGGCAAGACCGAGGCCCAGCCCCAGCACGGTCACGATCGTGCCCCAGGCGATCATCTTGCGGATCCCGACCTCGTTCGAGAAGCGCCCCGAGATGCCGTTGCCGGCCATGTAGCCGATCGCCGGCGCTCCAAAATAGATCCCGAGCCGTTCGGGAGACATCTCGTAGACCTCGGATCCCACATATGGCGCGCCGCCGAGATAGGCGAAGAAGGCCCCCGATGCGAAGGCCGCGGTCAGGGCGTAGCCCCAGAAGCGCGGGGCGAGGAGAAGCGAGGGATATTGCGCGATCTGCTCGCGCAGGTTCCCGGTCGATTTGACCGCGGTCTCGCCCATGTCGGCATAGGCGAGCGCCAGGGCCGCCGTGCCGATGACCGCGAGGGCCCAGAAATTCGCGGTCCAGCCGAATGCGCCGTCGAGCACGCCGCCGAGCGCAGGGGCCATCATCGGCGCGACCGACATGCCCATCGTCACCCAGCCGATCATCGCGCCGGATTGCGCCTGGGAATAGATGTCGCGGATCGCCGCGCGCGGCAGGATCAGGCCCGCCACGATCGCCGCCTGGATCATCCGGAAGACGAGGAAGGTCACGATATGGGTCGAGAGTGCGCAGCCGATCGATGCGAGGATGAAGACCACGATGCTGACGAGCATGACCGATCGTCGCCCGTAGCGGTCGGAGATCGGCCCGATGACGAGCTGTAGCACCGCCGAGATGCCGAGATACCCCGCCACGGCGACCTGCATGACCCGGTATTCGGTGTCGAAGAAGAGCGTCATTCCCGGAAGCGACGGCAGGAAGAGGTTCATCGACAGCGCGGCCAGCGAGGTGAGCAGGATCATCGTCGCGATATGCGGCGCCGATCTGCGGTCGAGGAATCGGGGCGGGTTCGGATTGCTCATTTCGTCAGACCTATTCCGACGAACGGGTAGGGTCCAGAGCGCCCGGTGTCGGAGACGCTCCGGCATTTCGCCTTCCATGGCGGAGAAAGCGGACCTAGGGTGCAGACAATACCGCGAAAAACGAGGGATGGGGACGCCATGAAGGACATCGTCGAGCAGCTCGAGAAGCGGCGCGCCGAAGCGCGCGCGGGGGGCGGGCAGACCCGCGTCGACGCGCAGCACGGCAAGGGCAAGCTGACCGCGCGCGAGCGGGTGGAGCTTCTGCTCGACGACGACAGCTTCGAGGAGTTCGACACGTTCGTCACCCATCGCGCGACCGATTTCGGCATGGCCGAGAGCAAGATCCCCGGCGACGGCGTGATCACCGGCTGGGGCACGATCAACGGCCGTCAGGTCTTCGTCTTCAGCCAGGACTTCACCGTCCTGGGCGGATCGCTTTCGGAGACGCATGCGCAGAAGATCTGCAAGGTCATGGACATGGCCATGCAGAACGGCGCGCCGATCATCGGGCTCAACGATTCGGGCGGCGCGCGCATCCAGGAGGGTGTCGCCTCGCTCGCGGGCTATGCCGAGGTGTTCCAGCGCAACGTCCTGGCCTCGGGCGTCATTCCGCAGATCAGCGTCATCATGGGGCCCTGCGCGGGCGGGGCGGTCTATTCGCCGGCCATGACGGACTTCATCTTCATGGTGAAGGACAGCAGCTACATGTTCGTGACGGGCCCCGACGTGGTCAAGACCGTGACGAACGAGGTGGTGACCGCGGAGGAGCTTGGCGGGGCGACGACGCATACCAAGATATCCTCCGTGGCCGATGCCGCGTTCGAGACCGATATCGATGCGCTCATCGAGGTGCGCCGCCTTGTCGACCTCTTGCCGCTGAGCAACCGGGAAAAGCCGCCGCGCCGTCCGTTCTTCGACGACCCGAACCGGATCGAGGAGAGCCTCGACACGCTCGTGCCCGACAACCCGAACACGCCCTACGACATGAAGGAGCTGATCGAGAAGCTCGCCGACGAGGGCGATTTCTACGAGATCCAGGAGAGTTTCGCGCGCAACATCCTGACGGGGTTCATCCGGCTCGAAGGGTCGACGATTGGTGTGGTCGCGAACCAGCCGATGGTGCTGGCCGGTTGCCTCGACATCGACTCGAGCCGCAAGGCCGCGCGGTTCGTGCGGTTCTGCGACGCGTTCGAGATCCCGATCCTGACGCTTGTCGACGTGCCGGGCTTCCTTCCCGGGACCTCGCAGGAATATGGCGGGGTCATCAAGCACGGCGCGAAGCTTCTCTTCGCCTATGGCGAGGCGACCGTGCCGAAGGTCACTCTCATCACGCGCAAGGCCTATGGCGGAGCCTACGACGTCATGTCGTCGAAGCATCTGCGGGGCGATCGCAACTATGCCTGGCCCTCGGCCGAGATCGCCGTCATGGGCGCGAGGGGGGCCGTCGAGATCCTCTATCGCAGCGAGCTCGGGGATGCCGAGAAGATCGAGGGGCGCAGGGCGGAATACGAAAAGAACTTCGCCAATCCGTTCAAGGCCGCCGAGCGCGGCTTCATCGACGAGGTGATCCTCCCCCGGTCGAGCCGGCGGCGGATCTGTCGCGCCTTCGCCTCACTCAGAGGCAAGAAGTTGAGCAACCCATGGAAGAAACACGACAATATTCCGCTCTGAGGCGCGAGGGGCGGGCCGCGGCGCTGATCGCGGGCCTTGCTTTCGCCTCGGAGGCCGGGGCCGAAACGGTCCCGGTTCCCTCGGGCCAGGCGGTCGAGTTCGTCGAGGTGGTCCGCGATGCGCCCGGCCTCGGGCTGGCGTACCGCTTCCGCTTCGTGGCCCCGGAGATCGCGGGCGCGATCGACTACAAGACCGCGGCGACCGACATGATCCACCTTTGCCAGAGCTACGCGCTTCCGCGCCTGCCGAGGATCGGCGCGACACTGCCGCGCGTCGTCATCAGCCTGTCGGACCGCCCCACGGAATTCGGCGATCTGGTTCCCGACGCGACGCAATTTTTCGAAATCTACCGCGCAGAGGGCGAAATCTGCGTCTGGGATGGCTTTTGAGCAATACTCGGCCTTCAAAGCGCATGTCGTCGCTTTTGGATTGGCGATGGATGTCTCAACCCTGATATATCGACCCGGACCGCAGGTCCGAACGAGGGCCGCGGCCCCAGAAAAAACGCCAAAGGAGACAGTGATGTCGAATACCGTCAAGATCACGCTGGGCCTCGGCCTGGCCGCCTTCGTCGCCGGCTGCAGCCAGCCCGAGCCCGCCCCCACCTATGTCGAGCCCGCCCCCATCGTGGCCGAGCCGACCTATTCCAAGTACTGATCCGACACATGTCGGATGCCGGATGGGCGGGCCATGGTGCTCGCCCGTTCGCGTTTGAAAGGGAAGGCTGAGGCATGAAGGCCGAGATGACCAAGCATCGCGGATTTCCCGGCCGGCTTCCCGGCACGGATTTCCAGTTCGTGATCCGTCGCCCCAATCCCAAGGGCGCGACGCGCCTCATCGCGCGGGAACGCTACGGTGATCGTCGTCCGGCCGATCGCGCGGCGGATGAAGGATTTCTCTGGGCGCTCTGGCAGCATTTCGGCGAAGAGCCGTTCGAGCGGGGCAATCTCGATGCGGGACGCCTGAGCTGGCTGTTCGGTCGCGAGGTCGTGCCTGCCGACGATCCGTTCGACCCCGAAAGCTACGAGGCATATCTCAGGATCGACGCCGCCCGGGCGCGGGCGAACTTTCCGGGCATCATAGACGATTGATCGTAAGCGGGTTTCCGCCGCGCCCGGACGGATTTGGGCGCGCTTAAGCCGAGCGGCACTCAACCTGAAGGTTATGCTTGGCGGATGCGCAGGTTCGGTTAGAACCGAGTTCAGGACAGGGGCGTCAGCACCGGCCCTGTCCGTTGTCAATACCGTTACCCTTCCCCTTAGGCCCGGTCGTCCGCGATCGGGCCTTTTTTCTTTCAGGAACATGGTCGATCGCGATCGCGTTGGGGCGGCGTTTGCAAAATGGAACGAGGAATTCACCAGATGCCCAAGACACTCCCGATCATCACGCTTCTCGGCGCTCTCGGTCTGGCCGCATGCGGCAACACGGACCTCGAACGGGCAGGCACCGGTGCTGCGGCGGGTGCGGCCGTGGGCGAGGTCGCGAGCGACGATCCCCTGACGGGTGCCGCGCTCGGCGGTGCGGCAGGCGCGCTTTCCGACGATATCTGACGCATATCCCTGTGCGCAGGGCCAGACACGGCGCATTCCCACGGGGGATGCGCCGTTTTCGTGTCACTCTCCCCCGCTTGCGCCAGATGACCCATTGTCCTTCACGTTTGCATCGTGGCAACTGAAGGGACGCGGGGATCCCAGGGGAGGAAGACATGCGGCATATTCTGTGGCTTTGCTTGACGAGCGTCGTTCTGGTGGCCTGCGGGCCGGGTCCCGGCATACCGCTCGAGGAAGAAGCCACTTCGCCGCAATACGCCCCCGACGATCCCTGCAAGGGCGTCGTGCCGCAACTCTGCGCCTATTGAGGGGGGAGTCGCGATGTTCAAGAAGATCCTGATCGCCAATCGCGGCGAGATCGCCTGCCGTGTCATCAAGACCGCACGTCGGATGGGCATTTCGACGGTCGCGATCTATTCCGATGCGGATCGCAACGCGCTGCATGTCCGCATGGCCGACGAGGCGGTGCATATCGGGCCGGCCCAGGCGAACCAGTCCTACATCTCGATCGACAGGGTGATGGAGGCGATCCGCAGCTCGGGCGCGGATGCCGTTCATCCCGGCTACGGTTTCCTGAGCGAGAACCCGAAATTCGCGGCCGCGCTGGACGAGGCCGGCATCGCCTTCATCGGGCCGCCCAAGGGGGCGATCGAGGCGATGGGCGACAAGATCACCTCGAAGAAGCTCGCCGACGAGGCCGGCGTCTCGACGGTGCCGGGGCATATGGGCCTGATCGAGGATGCCGACGAGGCCGTTGCGATCGCCACTGAGATCGGCTTTCCCGTCATGCTCAAGGCCTCGGCCGGGGGCGGCGGCAAGGGCATGCGCATCGCTTGGGACGAGGCGGAAGCGCGCGAGGGGTTCCAGAGCGCGCGGAACGAGGCCACGAGTTCGTTCGGCGACGACCGGATCTTCATCGAGAAGTTCGTGACCCAGCCCCGCCATATCGAGATCCAGGTCCTCGCCGACACGCATGGCAACACGATCTATCTGGGCGAGCGGGAATGCTCGATCCAGCGGCGGAACCAGAAGGTCATCGAAGAGGCACCGTCGCCCTTCCTCGACGAGGCGACCCGCAGGGCGATGGGCGAGCAGGCCTGCGCGCTGGCCGCGGCCGTGGGCTATACCAGTGCCGGGACGGTCGAGTTCATCGTGGACGGGGACCGCAATTTCTACTTCCTCGAGATGAATACCCGTCTGCAGGTGGAGCATCCGGTGACCGAACTCGTCACCGGGATCGATCTCGTCGAGCAGATGATCCGAGTCGCGGCCGGTGAGGCGCTCTCGGTCGCGCAATCCGACGTGACGCTTACGGGGTGGGCGATCGAGAGCCGGCTCTATGCCGAGGATCCCTATCGCGGCTTCCTGCCCTCGATCGGGCGGCTGACCCGCTATCGTCCGCCCGCGGAACGCGCCGCCGGGCCGCTTGCCGAGGCAGGCAAGTGGCACGAGCCCGATGCCGCGGAGGGCGATGTCGCGGTCCGCAACGACACGGGCGTGTTCGAGGGCGGCGAGATCTCGATGCATTACGACCCGATGATCGCGAAGCTCTGCACCTGGGCACCCGACCGTGCGGCGGCGATCGAGGCGATGCGCATCGCTCTCGACCGGTTCGAGGTCGAGGGGATCGGGCACAACCTGCCGTTCCTGAGCGCGGTGATGGACCATCCGAAATTCGCGGAAGGCGAGATGACGACCGCCTTCATCGGCGAGGAATATCCCGACGGCTTTTCCGGCGTGGAGCTTTCGCCCGAAGACCTCCGGCGCGTGGCATCGGCCGCGGCCGCGATGAACCGCGTGGCCGAGATCCGCCGGACCCGCATCTCGGGGCGGATGGACAATCACGAGCGTCGGATCGGCGACGATTGGGTCGTGTTCGCGCAGGGCAGGGAGATGCCGGTCAGGATCGCGGCCGATCGCGACGGCGCGACGGTGCGCCACGAGGACGGAACGGAAATGCGGGTGAGCGCTTCCTGGCAGCCGGGCGAGCCGCTCGCGCGGCTCGAGGTCGACGGACGCCCGCTCGTCCTGAAGGTGGGACGGGTGACCGGCGGCTACCGGCTGAGAACCCGAGGTGCGGATCTCGACGTGCTGGTCTACACGCCCCGTCAGGCCGAGCTCAAGCGCCACATGCCCGAGAAGGAGGAGGCCGATACCTCCAAACTGCTGCTCTGCCCGATGCCGGGGCTCGTCGTGAAGATCGACGTGGACGAGGGGCAGGAAGTGCAGCAGGGGCAGGCGCTCTGCACGATCGAGGCGATGAAGATGGAGAACATCCTTCGCGCCGAACGCAAGGGAACGGTCGCCCGGATCAACGCGTCGGAGGGCGACAGCCTTGCCGTCGACGATATCATCATGGAATTCGACTGACGCGACTCCGCGGCCTGCGTCAGGGCGTCGCGCTCGATCTTTCGCGCATCTCCTGAAGGCGCATCGGCATCTTGTCGATCGACCGGCTGATCTCGCGCACGTCCCACGGGAAGGGCTTGCGAAGCTTCACGCCGCCATCCTTGCCCATGAGCACCAGCATGAAGCCGCGCGGCCTGAGTTTGCGGCGGATATCGGAAAGCTCGGACGCGTCGGTATCCGTCACGACGACCACGTCCCGGTCGGCAAGCGCTTCGGGGCGCGCCCGCAGGAGTTCCATCTGGCGCTGGAAAGCCGGGTCGTTCGTGCTGTCGGCAAAGACGACGACCGGCCGGGCGATCCACTGGAAATCGGCAAGGTCGATATCCCTTGCGTCAAAGACGATTGTGCGATCCTCGCCCCATGCCTCGGTCGGCGCGAGCTCGGTCTCGACGTTCTGGGCGGCGGGCTGGGCGATCTCTTGCGCCACGACCGGAACCCCCATCATCAGACCAGCCAGGAAAATCAGAAACCCACGATGCATCACCTTGTCCATGCCGCCAATATAGGATGCAATCGCTGAATTACGAAGCCCCGAAGCCGCGACCCACATTGGTGTGAACCGCCCTTCGGGCCAGGAGGAGGCCTGTCCATGACCGACTGGAAAGCGCGCGCTGCGGCGGAGCTCAGGGGGCGGCCGCTCGAGGATCTTACATGGCGGACCGCCGAGGGGATCGATATCGCGCCGGTTCATGGTGGCGAGGATGCGGCGCGTCACACCCATATGGGCGCGATGCCGGGCGAGCCGCCCTTTACCCGCGGGCCGAAGGCCACGATGTATGCCGGCCGTCCCTGGACCATCCGCCAATATGCCGGGTTTTCCACGGCCGAGGACTCGAACGCGTTCTATCGCCGCGCCCTCGCCGCCGGGCAGCAGGGCGTGAGCGTGGCCTTCGATCTTGCCACGCATCGCGGCTATGACAGCGATCATCCGCGCGTCGAGGGCGATGTGGGAAAGGCCGGGGTCGCGATCGATTCCGTTGAGGACATGAAGATCCTCTTCGATCAGATCCCGCTGGACGAAATCTCGGTCTCCATGACGATGAACGGCGCGGTCATCCCGGTCCTTGCCAGCTTCATCGTCGCGGGAGAGGAGCAGAACGTCCCGCGCGCGAAACTTTCCGGCACGATCCAGAACGATATCCTCAAGGAGTTCATGGTCCGCAACACCTATATCTATCCGCCCGCGCCGAGCATGCGGATCGTCGCGGACATCATCGACTATACCAGCCGCGAGATGCCGCGCTTCAACTCCATCTCGATCTCGGGCTACCACATGCAGGAGGCCGGCGCGAACCTCGTGCAGGAGCTTGCCTTCACCCTCGCCGACGGCAAGGAATACGTGAAGACCGCGGTGGAGCGGGGCCTCGACATCGACGCTTTCGCGCCGCGGCTGTCGTTCTTCTTCGCGATCGGCATGAACTTCTTCATGGAGGCCGCGAAGCTTCGCGCCGCGCGTTTCCTCTGGCACGAGATCATGACCGGGCTGGGTGCGAGGGACGAACGCTCGACGATCCTGCGGACGCATTGCCAGACGAGCGGCGTGAGCCTGGCCGAACAGGACCCCTACAACAACATCGTCCGCACGGCCTACGAGGCGATGAGCGCGGTTCTGGGCGGGACGCAGTCGCTGCACACCAACTCCTTCGACGAGGCGATCGCGCTGCCCACGGATTTCTCGTCCCGCATCGCGCGCAACACGCAGCTCATCCTGCAGAACGAGACGGGCGTGACGAACGTCGTCGATCCGCTGGCGGGCTCGTATTATGTCGAGAAACTGACGGCCGACCTGATCGAGGAGGCCCGCAAGCTGATCGCCGAAGTCGACGATCTGGGCGGCATGACCCGGGCGGTGGAATCGGGGATGCCCAAGCTCAGGATCGAGGAGGCGGCGGCGCGCAAGCAGGCCCGCATCGATCGCGGCGAGGAGGTGATCGTCGGCGTCAACAAGTTCCGGCTCGAGAAGGAGGACGATCTCGACATCCGCAGCATCGACAATGCGGGGGTGCGGACGAGCCAGATGAAACGCCTGGCCGAGCTTCGCGCGCGCCGCGACCAGGCGGCCTGCGATGCGGCGCTGGCCGCGCTCGAGGAGGGCGCGCGGGGCGACGGCAACCTTCTGGCGCTCGCGATCGAAGCCGCGCGCGCGCGCGCGACCGTGGGCGAGATCAGCGACGCGATGGAACGCGCCTTCGGTCGTCACCGCGCGGAGGTGCGGACGCTCGCGGGGGTCTACGGGGCTGCCTACGAGGGCGACGAAGGGTTCGCCCAGATCCAGCGCGACGTCGAGACCTTCGCCGAGGAGGAGGGACGCCGCCCGAGGATGCTGGTCGTCAAGATGGGGCAGGACGGGCATGACCGGGGGGCAAAGGTCATCGCGACGGCCTTCGCCGATATCGGTTTCGACGTGGATGTCGGACCGCTCTTCCAGACGCCCGAGGAGGCGGCGCAGGACGCGCTCGACAACGATGTTCATGTCATCGGTATCTCGAGCCAGGCGGCCGGGCACATGACGCTCGCCCCGAAACTCATCGCGGCACTCAGGGCCGAGGATGCCGGCGAGATCCTCGTCGTCTGCGGTGGCGTGATCCCCGCGCAGGACTATGCACGGCTGAGGGAGGAAGGCGTCGCCGCGATCTTCGGACCGGGGACCAATATCCCCAAGGCCGCGCGCGAGATCCTGGACCTGATCCGCGCGGCACGACGGCGCGGCTGACCCCGCATCGCCGGACCGGCCCGGGCCGGCCCCGAGAATTGCCCGCCCCGCCTTGCCCCATGGTACCTGCGCGGGCCTGCCCGGTTGTCACCCGGCCATGGGATGGATAAGCGCGTGGAGGATCCGGCGCGTCTGCGTCGGTGCGTGGAAAAGGACTTGAAGCATGGATATCGATCATCTCGCCATCGTCGCGACCGATCTCGACGAGGGGACGTCCGCGGTGGAGCAGATGCTGGGCGCGAAGCTCGAACCGGGCGGCCGGCATCCCGTGATGGGAACGCATAACCGTGTGCTGTCTCTCGGGTCCGACGTCTATCTTGAGGTGATCGCCGTCGATCCCGAGGCCGATGCGCCCGATCGTTCGCGCTGGTTCGCGCTCGACGAGGTATCGGGGCCGCCACGGCTGGGGAACTGGGTCGCGCGCTGCACCGATCTGCGCGCGCAGCTCGGCGAGGCCCCGATGGGCATGGGAGAGGTCATGGAGTTCGAACGAGGAGACCTGGCCTGGTCGATGGCCGTGCCGCGCAGCGGACGCCTTCCCGAGGACGGTATTCTTCCGGCCCTCATCCAGTGGAAGGGCGCGCGTCCGCAATCGCGCCTCGCCGAGAGCCCGGTCAAACTGAAGCGGATCGTCCTCGGTCATCCCGAGATGGAGCGCATCACGGCGGAATGGCCGGCACTGGCTCAAATGACGCAAGTCGCCCTCGAAATCACGCCGACGCCGTCGCTCGTGGCCGAGATCGTGACGCCGCGCGGGCTCGTCTCGCTGTCGAGCCTCGGGCTCGCCGGATAGAGGGGGCGGGCGACGATGTCCCTCTGGCAACGCATCGCGGACGCACTCGCCGCACTTGCCGCGGGCGAGGGGCTCGCGGCCGTCTTCGACATCCTGCGAAGCCCGCCGGAGCGGACCGTCGCCTTCACGATCGCGGTGATCGGCCTTGGCGCGAAGATGGCCAAGGCCGACGGACGGGTCACGCGTGGCGAGGTCGCGGCCTTTCGCGAGGTGTTCCACATCCCCGAGAAGGACGAGGATGCGGCCGCGCGCGTCTTCAACCTCGCCCGTCAGGACGTCGCGGGGTTCGAGGAATACGCCCATCGGATCCGTGCGATGTTCGCGCCGGGCGACCGGACGCTCTGCGACCTCATGGAGGGGCTGTTCTTCATCGCGGTGGCGGATGGCAGCTATCAGGACGAGGAGGAGGCGTTCCTGTCGCGCGTGGCCGAGATCTTCGAGATCGACGAGCGCCAGTTCCGCGGGCTGAGATCCCGTTTCGTCCCCGGTGCCGAACCCGACCCGTGGGACGTGCTGGGCCTCGATCCGGACACCCCGCTTCCGGAGGTGCGGCGCAGGTGGAGGCAGCTCGTGCGGGAGAGCCATCCCGACCGGATGATCGCGCGCGGCGTACCGAGCGAGGCGGTGCGGATGGCCGAACGGCGGTTGGTCGATATCAACCGCGCCTACGAGGAGATCTCGGGCAAGGCGGCCTGAACGATCTGGTCGCACGCGGCTGGCGGGCTAGGTCTTCCGCCATGAGATACATCCTGATCCTTCTTCTGGCGTTGTCGCCGGTGCCTGCCGCCGCGCAGGATGGCGACGCGCGCCAGGATCTGGAGGACGGTGTCGAGATGATGTCGGAAGGCGCGCGGCGTCTTCTGAAAGGTCTGATGGGCGAGGTCGATCCCGCGATGCGCGATCTGGCGGAACGGTTCCGCGACTGGGATTTCGACGGGATCGGCATCGACGATCTCGGGCGCTATCAGCCGCCGGAGGTTCTGCCCAACGGCGACATCATCATCCGCCGCAAACCCGATGCACCCGAATTGCCCGAGGACGGCGAAGAGATCGACATCTAGGTGGCGGCGTCGGACTGCGTTTCGCGCAGCCGCTTGATCTCCGACGTCGCATCGAGGGCCGAGACCAGCGATGAGAACCGCGATTGCGCGACCTCGCCGAAAAGGTCCTGCGCCGTGTCGCTCAGCTGCAGTTCGAGATGCTTCTTCTTCGGGAACCACTTGAGCTTGCCGAGCGCGCTGGGCGTCTGGGCCGAGAACATCGCCCCGAACCGCATCGCGCGGCCCAGGATTTCCGCCTGCGCGATCTGCGCTTCGTCGAGGATGCCGATGATATCCTCGAACCGGGTTCCCTGGCGCGAATTCTTGTACCGGTGCAGCAGGGCGAGCCCGAGGAAGATCCGTTCGGAATGTGTCAGGCCGCCGAGATTGGCGCGCGTCGCGTTGTCGAAGCACGCCTCGTGGCGGTAATCGGGATGCGCGCGCCAGCTCACGTCGTGAAGCAGGCAGGCGGCGCGGATGATGCGCAGGCGCGAATCACGCTCGCCCTTGAAGATCGGCAGGATGAATTGATAGAGTGCGCGACCGAACCCCGGCAGGCGCGCATCCTTCTGTTCCTGGAAGCGGCACGCCTCGATCAGCGGATCGCGGTCGCGCAGACGTTGCGGCATCTGCTCGTAGAGCAGGCCCTCGCGGATCCCGTAACTCGAAATCGCGATGTCGCGGGGCTTCAGGGCGGTGACGAGCTGGCGCAGGACGAGCGAGGCGAGCGGCACGAGGGACATGCGCGATTCGCCGATCCCAGTCTCGGCGCGCAATTCGTTGATGTCGTGCTCGTCGATATAGGCGAGCGTGTCCTGCACGCTCTTCCGGGTCATCCTGTATTCGTGAAGGACGTGCAGCGGATAGCCGCGCCGTGCCATGTCAATCCGCGCGATGGCGCGCCACGATCCGCCGACGAGGAAGAGGCGCTTGTGGCCCGACCCGACCTCGGCCACGAGAGTTTCGAGGACGGAGCGGATCTCCTCCCGGATGCCCTTCTTGCCGCCTTCGATCCCCTGCAGGCGCAACGGCCCGAGCGGCGAGGTCACGCGCTTGCCGACGAAGCCCTTCGCGATCTGCGCGAGCTCCATCGACGATCCGCCGATATCGCAGACGATCCCTTCGGCCCCCGGCCAACCGAGAAGCACGCCCTGCGCCGAGAGCCGCGCCTCCTCCTGGCCGTCGATGACCCACATGGGAAGGCCGGTCTCGCGTTCGACGATATCGCGGAATTCGGGGCCGTCCGCTGCCTCACGCATCGCGGCGGTGGCGACCGTGACGATCGGCGCGGCCCCCATGCCACGCGCGAGGGCGGCGAACCGCTTCATCGCGCGCAGCGCGCGGTCGCGGCCGTCGGCGTGGAGCCGTCCCGTCTCGGCGAAGTCGCGGCCGAGACCGCACATGACCTTTTCGTTGAAGAAATACGCGGGCGACCGCGCCGCGCCGTCGAAGACGACCATCCGGACGGAGTTCGATCCGACATCGATCACGCCGACCCGGCTCAGCGCGCGGGCCGAAGGATCGTCGAAGAGCGGCTTGCCGAAGGGGCCGAATTCGTCGGCCTGTCCTGCCGCGGCGTCGTTCATCGATACATCCCCCTCGATTGGAGCGGAGACTGCCTCCTGCGCCCCCGGGCGTCAATCGTCGGAATGGGTAAGCTCCGGAACATCGCTGGCACCTGCGGAGCCGCGACCCGACAGAGAGGGGTTTTCCATGAAGAAACGGTGGCAGTTGAAGAGCCGCTGCCCCTCGTCGCCCGCGGGGCGGACGAATGTCCCGTCGGGCCGGAGCACCCAGCTCTGCGCCTCGTCGGCGAGATTGGCCGCCATGATCTGCGACACGATCTGCGCCTTGACGGTCGGATTGGTGCATTCCACCAGCGTCTCGACCCGGCGGTTGAGGTTGCGGCCCATCCAGTCGGCGCTGGAGATATAGACCCGCGCGCGCTTCGACGGCAGGTCGTGGCCGTTGCCGAAGCACACGATCCGGCTGTGTTCGAGGAAACGGCCGACGATCGATTTCACGCGGATATTCTCGGACAGGCCCTTGATGCCGGGCTTGAGCCCGCAGATGCCGCGCACCACCAGGCTGATCTCGACCCCCGCCTGCGAGGCGGCGTAGAGGGCGTCGATCACGTCGGTTTCGATCAGGGCGTTCATCTTGCCCCAGATCTTGGCCGGCCGGCCCGCCTGGGCATGCTCGGCTTCCTCGGCAATTCGCTTGATGACCGTCGATTTCAGGTCCATCGGCGAGATCGAAAGGTTCTCGAGCGCCTGCGGCTGCGCATAGCCGGACAGGTAGTTGAATAGCCGCGTGCCGTCCCGCCCGAGGGCCGAATCGCAGGTGAAGAGCGACAGGTCGGTATAGATCCGCGCGGTGATGTGGTGGTAGTTGCCCGTCCCGAAATGCGAATAGGTCGCCATCCTGTCGCCCTCGCGCCGGACGACGGTGCTGATCTTGGCGTGGGTCTTGAGGTTCAGGAAGCCGTAGACCACATGCACGCCCGCCCGTTCGAGCTTGCGTGACTGCCGGATATTCGCCGCCTCGTCGAACCGGGCCTTGAGTTCGACCAGGGCCGTGACGGACTTGCCCTGTTCGGCCGCCTCGCAGAGCGCATCGACGATCGGGCTGTCGTAGGAGGTGCGATAGAGCGTCTGCTTGATCGCCACGACCTGCGGATCGTTCGCCGCCTGCGCGAGGAAGCGGATCACCATGTCGAAGGTCTCGTAGGGGTGGTGGAGCAGCATGTCCTTCTGGCGAATCGCCGCGAACATGTCGCCGTCGTGATCCTGCACCCTCTCGGGGACGCGCGGCGTGAAGATCGGCCAGAGCAGATCGGGCCGGTCCGACAGGACGAGCTCGGACAGTGCCGCGACACCGATGATGCCGTCGACCTCGACGACCTCGTCGTCGCGAACGGGCAGTTCCGACATGATGACGCGCTTGAGCCCGTTGGGTGCGCCCGCGCTGATCGTCAGGCGCACCACCTCGCCGCGGCGCCGCCGCTTGAGCGCGACCTCGAATTCCCGCACGAGATCCTCGGCATCGTCCTCGACCTCGAGATCGCTGTCGCGCAGCACGCGGAAGGTGCAGTGCCCCTTGATCCTGTAGCCCGGATAGAGGGAGCCCAGGTGCGTGAGCAGCAGATCCTCGAGCGGCAGGAACCGATGCTGACCCTCGGGCGCGGGCAGGCGGATGAACCGCTCGATCTGGCTGGGGATCGGGAGGAGCGCGCGGAGAATACGCTTGTCCGAATCACGCTCGAGCTGCAGCGCGAAGGAATAGCCTGTGTTGGGAATGAAGGGGAAGGGATGCGCCGGGTCGATGGCGAGCGGCGAGAGAATCGGGAAGACGCTCGACAGGAAGACCTCGTCGAGGAAGCTCTCGTCCTCGGGGCGGAGATCCTCGATCGACAGGATGTGGATGCCTTCGGCAGACATCTCGCGGCAGAGGGTGCGATAGACGTTCTGCTGATGCGCGAGCAGTTCGCGCGCATCGGAATTGATGAGGCGAAGCTGCTCTGCCGGTGTCCGGCCGTCGGCGGCGGGCGTGGTGTTGCCGGCATGGGCGAGCTCGCGCAGACCCGCGACGCGGACGGTGTAGAATTCGTCCATGTTGCTGGCCGAGATGGCGAGGAACCGCAGACGTTCCAAGAGCGGCACCCGCAGGTTCTCGGCCTCTTCCAGCACGCGCCAGTTGAAGGCGAGCCAGCTCAGTTCGCGATTGAAGAAACGGTCGGGTCCGGAATAATCCTCGCCTTCGGGCGGTTCGGACGGGGCGGGAAGCGGGGCGCTCAGGAAGTCTGCGATGGTCATGGATGATCCTCTGCACCATCTTCGTCACGATTCTGCGACATTTCCAGTGCGCGGCGGGCCAGAGGCACGGAAATCGACCGCCGCTCGTTCAGCGACAGCCTGTCGATGAGGGCGACGAGACGGCGCGCCGCGGCACCCGAGCGTGTCATGCGGGGCAGGAGATAGTCGACCAACCCGTCGCCCGCCCGGATCTGCCGGTCGTGGAACTGTTTCTTGAGAAGCGCCGCCAGAAGCGCGTCGTCGGGAGGATCGAGCGTGACGAGCGTCGTGCCCGCAAGCCGCGACCGCAGATCGGCCAAGTCGATCGCCCACCTGGTCGGAGCTTCCCGCCCCGTGAGAAGAAGCCGCCCGCCTTCCGACAAGAGCAGGTTGTGCAGATGGAAGAGCGCGTTCTCCTCGCGTCTGCGGCCGGAGATGTGCGGCACGTCCTCGACCGCGACGTTGACGGCGCTCGCCAGCGTGGGGATGTCGAACCGGGCTAGATCCGAGGCGGAGATGACCACGCCGTCGGTCCGGTCCGCCCATACATGCGCGAGATGCGTCTTGCCCGACGCTTCGGGGCCCGAGATGGCGAGCTTGCCGCCGGGCCAGTGAGCCACGTCCTCGATCATCGCGACGGGTCCGGCATTGGCCGAGGTCACGAAGAAATCCTCGCGCCCCAGCGCGGCCCGCACGGGCAGATCGAAGCTCAGCTGCTCGGCCATCAGCGGGGGCCGGTCCGCGCGTCGTCTTCGGGATCGGTGCCGCGATAGAGCGCGCTGTCGGTATACTGGCGCACCGCGAAGCGCGTGATCACGCCGATCACGGCCGCGACGGGCACCGCGACGAGAAGGCCCACGAAACCGAAGATCGCACCGAAGGCCGACAATGCGAAGAGCAGCCAGACGGGATGCAGGCCGACGCTGTCGCCGACGAGCTTCGGCGTCAGGAAATTGCCCTCGATGAACTGGCCGGACTGGAAGATCGCCCAGACGGCGACGATCCAGATCCAGTCGCCCCAGAACTGGAAGAGCGCGAGCCCGATCGCGAGGATCCCGCCCACGAGCGCGCCGACATAGGGAATGAAGGTCAGGAATCCGGCGATCGCCCCGACGATGAAGCCGAATTGCAGCCCCACCAGCGCGAGCGTCAGCGCGTAGTAGACGCCGAGGATCAGGCAGACCGTGCCCTGACCCCGGATGAAGGACGACAGCGTCTCGTCGATTTCGCGCGCGATCCGGCGGATCGTCGGTTGATGTTCGCGCGGGAGGAGGTCGTCGATCCGCTTCACCATCCGGTCCCAGTCGAGCAGGAGGTAGAACGCGACGACCGGCACGATGACGAAGAGGACGAGGACGTTGACGACGCTTCCGACCGAGGAGAGCGCACCCTCGATCAGCGTGCCGCGACGTTCGTTGATCGCGGCCGTCGCCTGTTCGAGGAACCGCCGCAGGGTGGAATCGAGATCGCCGATATCGGGAAAACGCTCGACGAGGCCGGGATAGTTGGCTTCGAGCCAGTCCTGCAGGTTCGCGACATTCGAAGGCGCGGACTCGACGATGTCGGAGATCCGCTCGGCCAGCAATCCCACCTGGTTGATCAGCGCCGGGATGACGAGCAGCACCATCGCGATGAACAGGAAGAGCCCGATCAACGTCATCACCGTGACCGACAGGACGCGGCTCAGGCCCAGCCGTTCGAACCGGTCGGCGATCGGGTCGAGGAGATAGGCCACCGCCGCCCCGAGAACGAAGGGCAGGATGACGTTCCCGACCCACCAGAGCAGGAAGAGAAAGACGGCCAGGGCCGCCCCCCAATATTTGAGCTGTTCGCGAACGGGCAGGGCCATGGGCATCTCGCTGGACGGGCGTCGGACCCTTGTCCAACGTAAGGCCCGCTCGCGCAAGGGGCGGGGACTGTGCGACGGGGCCGCGACGCGCTAGGAAAGGCGGATGAAACAGGTCATCTGCATCAACTGGGGTACGAAATACGGCCCCCCCTTCGTCAACAGGCTCTATGCCATGGTGGCGCGCAACATCACGCCGCCCTTCAGCTTCACCTGTTTCTGCGACGATCCCGCGGGAATGAGGGAGGAGATCCGCACGTTTCCGCTGCCCGAGGTCGATTTCGAGATTCCGAAGACCCGCTACGGCATCTGGCCCAAATCGCGGCTCTGGGGCGAGCGGCTCGGCGATCTCGAGGGACCGGTTCTCTTTCTCGATCTCGATCTGGTCGTGGTGGGCAATCTCGATCCGTTCTTCGAGGAGGGTGAGCCGGAGGACGTCATCCTCGCGCGCAACCAGTCGACGCCGTTCGAACGGCTGGGTCAGACATCCGTCTTCCGCTTTCCGGTGGGCGCGCTGAAACCGATGCAGGATCATCTGGCCTCGGATCCGCAGCGGCTGGCAGAGGAGCACCGCTTCGAGCAGCGTTTCGTGACCCGCAACGCGCCGGGCGGCATCAAGCTTTTCCCCCGATCCTGGGTGCTGCATTACCGGCAGGACTGCACGCGGACCTTCCCGCTCAACTACATGCTGGCCCCGAAACTGCCTGATGGGGCCAAGATCGTGATCTTTCCGGGCGGCGTGCATCCGCCGCATGCGATCGCGGGCCATTACGGCGAGCGATACGAACCCAAGGGTCCGGTGGAGCATCTCAGGGGGGCGTTCTCGGCGGACCGGCCCGAGCGGATCGACAAGTATCTGCGCCATTACCTGTTGCCCGCCCCCTGGGTGGCCGATCACTGGCGCGAGTGAAACTTGCGGCGTCATGCCGTTTGGCATACCGCTTGGGGCCAGTGTCAACGAAAGGCCCACATTTCCATGCGTCTCAGCCGCTACTTCCTGCCGGTCCTCAAGGAAACGCCCTCCGAGGCGCAGATCGCATCGCACCGCCTGATGCTGCGCGCGGGAATGATCAAGCAGTCGAGCGCGGGGATCTATTCCTGGCTGCCGCTGGGCTACAAGGTCCTCAAGAACATCGAGCGCATCGTCCACGAGGAGCAGCAGGCCGCGGGCCACATCCCGATGCTGATGCCGACGCTGCAATCGGCCGATCTCTGGCGCGAGAGCGGGCGCTACGACGCCTACGGGCCCGAAATGCTCAGGATCCGCGACCGCCACGAGCGCGACATGCTCTACGGGCCCACGAACGAGGAGATGATCACCGACATCTTCCGCAGCCATGTCACGAGCTATCGCGACCTGCCGATGACGCTCTATCACATCCAGTGGAAGTTTCGCGACGAAACCCGGCCACGCTTCGGCGTGATGCGGGGCCGCGAATTCTACATGAAGGACGGCTACAATTTCGACATCGATCGCGAGGCGGCGATGCATGCCTACAACCGCCACCTGGTGAGCTATCTCAGGACCTACGAGCGGATGGGCCTCAAGGCGATCCCGATGCGCGCGGATAGCGGCCCGATCGGCGGGGACGATACGCACGAATTCCTCATCCTGGCCGAGACCGGCGAGAGCGAGGTGTTCTACGATTCCGCGATCACCGATCTGCATCTCGGCGCGCGCCCGATCGACTACGACAGCGTCGAGCAGTGCCAGGCCGTCTTCGACGAATGGACCGCGCCCTATGCGCGTACCGACGAGACCCATGACGAAGCCCTGTTCGAGGAGACCCCGGAGGAGCGCCGTCGCGTGTCGCGCGGGATCGAGGTGGGCCAGATCTTCTATTTCGGGACGAAGTATTCCGAGAGCATGGGTGCCAAGGTGACCGGCCCGGACGGGCAGGTCGTGCCCGTTCACATGGGCTCGCACGGGATCGGCGTGTCGCGGCTTGTCGGGGCGATCATCGAGGCGAGCCACGACGACAAGGGCATCATCTGGCCCGAGGGCGTGACGCCCTTCGCCTGCGGGATCGTCAACCTGCGCCAGGGCGACAGCGAATGCGACGCGGTCTGCGCGCAGATCGAGGCGGAACTGATGACCGCCGGGCTCGATCCGCTCTACGACGACCGCGACGAGCGGGCCGGGGCCAAGTTCGCGACGATGGACCTGATCGGGCTGCCCTGGCGGATCACCGTGGGTCCGCGCGGTCTCAAGAACGGGGTGGTCGAGCTTACCTCGCGCCGGACCGGCGAGAGCGAGGAGATGTCGGTCGAGGCCGCCGTCGACCGGCTCGTGCAGATCTACACGTCCTGAACAGACTGTGATGGCGTCCCGGCGGGGCGGCCGGAACGCCGCCTTGAAGCCGGCGTTCCTCCACCTTTACGGAGGAATAGCCGATGACACGTACGATGACCGTCCTTCTGCTCGGGACCGCGCTTTCCGCACCTGCCTTCGCGCAATCGTCCGCTGAACCGGTCGCGCAGGGCGCGAAGAACGTACCGGAATTCGAACCGGCCTGGCCGAACCAGACCCGCGCCCCCGCGACGGATAGCGGAGTGGACCTCGCCGTCGAGACCGTGGCCGACGGCCTTGTCCATCCCTGGGGGCTGGCCGTGCTGCCGGATGGCGGATACCTCGTGACCGAGCGCGAGGGGCGTCTGCGGATGATCGACGCCGAGGGCAACCTGCACGATGCGATCGATGGCGTTCCGGACGTATTCAGTCAGGATCAGGGTGGACTGCTCGACGTGGAGGTCGCCGATGACTTCGCTGAAAGCGGCGTGATCTTCCTGACATATTCCAAGCCGATGGGCGATGGCATGTCGGCCACCGCCGCCGCGCGGGGCGTTCTGAACGACGACCGGACCTCTCTGTCCGAGGTCGAGGACATCTTCGTGCAGGACCCACCGTCGCCCACCCCCAAACATTACGGCAGCCGCATCGTCCTGGACGGCGAGCACGCCTTCATCACGACGGGCGAGCATTCCTCGATGGAGGAGCGCGTCTTCGCACAGGATCTCGACAAGACCTACGGCAAGATCGTGCGCGTCACGCTGTCGGGCGAAATCCCCGACGATAATCCGTTCGCGGATGAGGACGGCGCGCTGCCCGAGATCTGGTCCTATGGACATCGGAACATCCAGGGGGCGGATATCCGCCCCGAAACCGGCGAACTCTGGGGGCTCGAGCATGGACCCGCGGGCGGCGACGAATTGAATAGGATCGAGGCGGGAGCCAATTACGGCTGGCCGGTCGTGAGCTACGGCGAGCAATATTCCGGCGGGCCGATCGGCAGCGGGGAGCCGCGTGGCGAAGGGTTCGTCGAGCCGCAATATTACTGGGATCCGGTCATCGCGCCGGGTGGGTTCGTGTTCTACGAGGGCGATATGTTTGCCGACTGGGACGGCGACGTGCTTGCGAGCTCGCTCTCGCCGGGCGCGCTGGTCCGTCTGACCCTCGATGGCGACAGGGTGAGCGGAGAGGAGCGTCTGCTGACCGATCAGGGCCGCATCCGCGATGTCGCGGTGGACGGGGAAGGCGCGATCCTCGTTCTCGTCGATGCGGATAACGGATCGGTCCTGCGCCTGACGCCCGAAGGCGATTCCTGAACCACGCGTGAGGCCGCGCAGCTCATGCGCCCGGCCTCACGGCCCCCTGACTTGACGCGGGACGGGCGAAAGCCCATGGCTCCGCAAGCCTGATTTCCGGAGCCGATCCCCTTGTCCCCAGCCCCGTTTTCCCGTTTCGAATGGATGATCGCCTGGCGGTATCTTCGCGCCAGACGTGCAGAGGGTGGGGTCAGCACGATGACCTGGATCAGCCTGATCGGCATCACGCTCGCCGTCTTCGCGCTCATCGCGACGCTTGCCGTGCGGACGGGATTCCGGGCCGAGTTCATCGACACCATCCTTGGCGCGAATGCGCATGTGACCGTCTATTCGGCGGGCTACGTGGACGAAGCCGGCAACACCTCGCGCGAGATCGCCGATTTCGACGCGATGGCGGCCCGGGTCGCGGACGTTCCGGGCGTCACCAGCGTGGCCCCGCTGGTCAAGGGACAGGTCATGGCCAGCGTCCGCGGCAACACGAGCGGAGTCGAGGTGTTCGGCATCCGGCCGGAGGATCTGGCAAAGATCCCGCGCGTGGCCGATCCCGTCGAATCCTGGGGCGAAATTGCCCGGTTCGGGGAGGACGGCGTGCCGGGGATCGCCATCGGTTCGGGCGTCAGCCGCGAATTGCAGGCGAATATCGGCGACACGATCCAGCTCATCTCGCCCAATGGTGTCAGCACGCCCTTTGGCACCTCGCCACGCGTTTCCAACTACGAGGTCGTCTATGTCTTTACCGCCGGAAGGTACGATATCGACCGGACGCGGGTCTACATGCCGTTCGACGAGGCGCAGATCTACTTCAATTCGGAAGGGGCCGCCGACGAGCTCGAGGTGATGGTGTCGGACCCCGAGGAGGTCGATGCCATGGCGATGGCGCTGATGGAGGCTGCCGGCGAGCGTGCGCTGCTTTGGACGTGGCGGGACGCCAGCGGGTCGTTCCTGCGTGCGCTCGACATCGAGGACAACGTCATGTTCGTGATCCTGTCGATTCTCGTCCTCATCGCCGCGATGAACATCGTCTCGGGTCTGATCATGCTGGTGAAGAACAAGGGCCGCGACATCGGCATTCTCAGGACGATCGGATTGACCGAAGGGTCGATCCTGCGGGTCTTCTTCATCTGCGGTTCGATGACGGGCATTCTCGGGACGCTCTTCGGCGTGATCCTCGGTTGCGCCTTCGCGATCTGGATCGACCCGATCTTCTCGGCGATCAACTACCTTTCGGGCGGGGAGGCGTGGGACCCCTCGATCCGGGGCATCTACGCATTGCCGGCGAAGCTCGAATTCGCGGACGTGGCCTCGGCCGTCGCGCTGTCGCTGGGCCTGTCCTTCATCGTCACGATCTTTCCGGCGCGCCGCGCCGCACGAATGAGCCCGGTGGAGGCACTTCGCTATGAGTAGCACGCTGAGGCTCGAGAGAATCGAGAAGGTCTACAACCGCGGTCATCCGAACGAGGTGCAGGTCCTGCGCGACTGTTCGCTCGACCTGGCGGAGGGCGAGGTCGTGGCGCTGGTGGCCCCGTCCGGGGCCGGGAAGTCCACGCTTCTGCATATCGCGGGGCTGCTCGATACCGCGGATGCGGGAAATGTCGTCCTGGCCGGAGAGGAGATGGCCGGCCTCACGGATCGGCGTCGCACCCGCGCGCGGAGGGCCGATATAGGCTTCGTCTACCAGTTCCACCACCTGCTGCCGGAATTCACGGCGGCCGAGAACATCATCCTGCCGCAGCTGGCCCACGGTGTGGCACGCGGCGCAGCGGAGGCGCGGGCGGAGAGCCTTCTCGCATCTGTAGGGATTTCGCACCGGGCCCATCACCGTCCCTCGGCCATGTCCGGAGGAGAGCAGCAGCGTGCCGCGTTCTGCCGCGCGCTCGCCAACGGGCCGAAACTGCTTCTCGCGGACGAGCCGACGGGCAATCTCGATCCCGAAACGTCGGAACGGGTGTTCGATGCGTTGATGACGCTGGTGCGGGAGACGGGGCTGTCCGCGCTCATCGCGACGCACAACCTCGAGCTCGCCGGCCGGATGGACCGTGCGTTGCGCCTGTCGGATGGACGTCTGAGCGGAAGCTAGATCAATCTGGAGCGGGCGATGAGATTCGAACTCACGACCCTAACCTTGGCAAGGTTATGCTCTACCCCTGAGCTACGCCCGCGCGCCAGATTGGTCAGTCTCGATGGAGCGGGCGATGAGATTCGAACTCACGACCCTAACCTTGGCAAGGTTATGCTCTACCCCTGAGCTACGCCCGCTTACCGTCGAGTGACACGCATTTAGCCAAGCGGCGAAAGCGGCGCAATAGGAAAGACGATTTTTCCCGACCCGATTTCAGACACGATCACTCGGCCGTGGCGGCCCCGACCGTTCCGCCAACGATCGCGCCGGCCGGACCACCCACCATGGCACCACCGAGGCCGCCCGTCGCGGCACGACCGGCGGGCGAACTGCCGCAGGCCGAGAGGATCGTCAGAAAGCCGATCGCAAGAATTACGTTGGAATGTGCCATGCTAAAAACTCCCGGCATTGCCTGACGACCGCGCGTCGCAAGACGAAAGCGCGGTCGCGCCGGAATGTTCCCGAGGGCGTGATCGTGTCACCCGCCCTCGTATTCGACCAGGAGGTCCTTCGCGTCGATCTGCGTGCCGTTCGAGACATGGACGGCCTTGATGGTCCCGTCCCGCTCGGCATGGATGCCGGTCTCCATCTTCATGGCCTCGATCGTGAGCAGCAGATCGCCCTGCGACACGGCCTTTCCGGCCTCGGCATGGACACTTGCCACGACGCCCGGCATGGGCGCGCCGACATGGTTCGGATTGCCCGGCTCCGCCTTGGGATTGGCCACGCTCGTCCCGGCGAGCTTGCGGTTCGGCACGCGCACCGTGCGCGGCTGGCCGTTCAACTCGAAGAAGACCTTCACCTCGCCCTGATCGCTGGTATCGCCAAGGGCCTGCATCCGGATCTCGAGCGTCTTGCCCGGGTCGATCTCGGCCGAGATCTCGTCGCCGGGCTCCATCCCGTAGAAGAAGGTCTCGGTCGGCAGGACGCGGACGGGGCCGTATTCCTCGTTGCGAAGGCGGTATTCGGTGAAGACCTTGGGATACATGAGGTATCCCATCAGATCCTCGTCGTCGATCTCGACGCCGCCCGCGGCCTTCGATGCCTGGGCGCGCGCCTCTTCGAGATCGACCGGCTTCATTGCCTTGCCGGGACGGTCCTGTAGGGGCTTCTCGCCCTTGAGGACCTTCTTCTGGATCGCCTCGGGCCAGCCGCCCGGCGGTTTGCCGAGATAGCCCTTCATCATCTCGACGACCGAATCGGGGAAGGAGAGATCCTTCTTCGGATCCTCGACCTCGGCACGGGTCAGCCCTTGGCTGACCATCATGAGGGCCATGTCGCCCACGACCTTGGAGGAGGGCGTGACCTTCACGATGTCGCCGAACATCCGGTTCACGTCGGCATAGGTCCTGGCCACCTCGTGCCAGCGATCCTCGAGCCCCATGGACCGCGCCTGGGTCTTGAGGTTGGTGAACTGCCCGCCCGGCATCTCGTGGAGATAGACCTCGGATGCGGGGGCCTGCATGCCCGATTCGAAGGCGGCGTAGTGGTCCCGTACCGATTCCCAGTAATTCGAGATCGCGCGGATCGCCTCCACGTCGAGCCCGGTATCGCGATCGGTCCCTTTCAGCGCCTCGACCACCGTGCCCATTGTCGCCTGGGAGGTGTTGCCCGACAGCGCATCCATCGCGCAATCGACGGCATCGACGCCCGCCTCGGCCGCGGCGAGGATCG
The DNA here is from genome assembly GCF_032931615.1 of Palleronia sp. LCG004. Lineage (NCBI taxonomy): Bacteria > Pseudomonadati > Pseudomonadota > Alphaproteobacteria > Rhodobacterales > Roseobacteraceae > Palleronia > Palleronia sp. LCG004. The sequence goes on along the minus strand of NZ_CP136759.1, from coordinate 2,002,200 downwards.
TGCCGCTGGCGATGCCGGCCGTGTCGTGGGTATGGAAGTGGATCGGCAGGCCGACCTCTTCCTTCAGGGCCTTGACCAGGACCCGCGCGGCATTGGGCTTCATCAGGCCCGCCATGTCCTTCAGGCCCAGCACATGCGCGCCCGCGGCCTTCAGTTCCTTGGCCATGTTCACGTAGTAGTCACGGTCGTATTTCGACCGGTCGGGGTCGAGCATGTTGCCCGTGTAGCAGATCGTGCCTTCGCAGACCTTGTTCTGCTCGAGCACGGCATCCATCGCGACGCGCATGTTCTCGACCCAGTTGAGGCTGTCGAAGACCCGGAAGATGTCGACGCCGCTTTTCGCCGCCTGCGCGATGAAGGCCTCGACCACGTTGTCGGGATAGTTGGTGTATCCAACCCCGTTCGACGCGCGCAGCAGCATCTGCGTCATCAGGTTCGGCATGGCCGCGCGCAGGTCGCGCAACCGCTGCCACGGACATTCCTGCAGGAAGCGGTAGGAGACGTCGAAGGTCGCGCCGCCCCAGCATTCCATCGAGAAGAGCCCCGACATGTTCGTCGCATAGGTCGGGGCCACGCGGATCATGTCGATGGAGCGCATCCGGGTCGCGAGGAGCGACTGGTGGCCGTCGCGCATCGTCGTGTCGGTCACGAGGAGCTGCGGCTGGTCGAGCATCCAGTCGGCGACGGCCTGCGGCCCGAACTGGTCGAGGATCTGGCGCGTGCCGTGGGGGATGCCCTCGCTCTGCGGCGCGGGCGGAACCGGTGTCTTGGTGTGGGCGGGCGGCATGGCCCGGCCTTCGGTCTCGGGATGACCGTTCACGCTGATATCGGCGATGTAGCGCAAAATCCGCGTCGCCCGGTCGCGCCTCGGCTTGAAATCGAAGAGCTCGGGCGTCTGGTCGATGAACTTCGTGTGGTATTCGTAATTGCGGAAGGTCGGATGCTTGAGCAGGTTGATGACGAAGTCGATATTCGTGCTGACGCCGCGGATCCTGAACTCCCTGAGCGCACGGTCCATCCGGGCGATCGCGGCCTCGGGCGTCGGAGCCCAGGCGGTGACCTTCTCGAGGAGCGAATCGTAGTAGCGCGTGATGACCGCGCCGGAATAGGCCGTGCCGCCGTCGAGCCGGATGCCCATGCCCGTGGCCCCGCGATAGGCCGTGATGCGACCGTAATCGGGGATGAAGTTGTTCGACGGATCCTCGGTCGTGATGCGGCACTGGATGGCATGGCCGGACAGTTCGACGTCGTACTGGCTCGCCGTGCCGGTCGCCTCCATCAGGCTCTTGCCCTCGGCGATCAGGATCTGGGCGCGGACGATGTCGATGCCGGTGACCTCCTCGGTCACGGTATGCTCGACCTGGACGCGGGGGTTCACCTCGATGAAGTAGAACTCGCCCGTTTCCATATCCATCAGGAACTCGATCGTTCCCGCGCATTCGTAGCCGACATGGGAGGCGATCTTCTTGCCGAGATTGCAGATCCGCTCGCGCTGCGCGCCCGAAAGGTAAGGGGCGGGCGCGCGTTCCACGACCTTCTGGTTGCGGCGCTGGACCGAGCAGTCGCGTTCCCACAGGTGATAGATGTTGCCCTGGCTGTCGCCCAGGATCTGCACCTCGACGTGGCGGGCGCGGGCGATCATCTTCTCGAGATAGCCTTCGCCGTTGCCGAAGGCGGCTTCGGCCTCGCGACGGCCTTCGCGGACCTTCTCCTCGAGTTCCTTTTCCTCGAGGATCGGTCGCATGCCGCGCCCGCCGCCGCCCCAGCTCGCCTTCAGCATGAGGGGATAGCCGATCTCGGACGCCTCCTTCCGGATCGCGGTCATGTCGTCGCCCAGCACCTCGGTCGCGGGGATGACGGGAACGCCCGCCTCGATCGCCACGCGGCGGGCCGAGGCCTTGTCGCCGAGCTGCCGCATCGTCTTGGCCTTGGGGCCGATGAAGGAGATCCCGGCCTCGGTGCAGGCATCGACGAAATCGGGGTTCTCGGACAGGAGGCCATAGCCCGGATGAATGGCGTCGGCGCCGCAGGCACGGGCCACGCGGATGATCTCCTCGATCGAGAGATAGGCCGCGACGGGGCCGAGCCCCTCGCCGATGCGATAGGCCTCGTCCGCCTTGAATCGGTGCAGGCTGAGCTTGTCCTCGTCGGCATAGACCGCGACCGTCCGCTTGCCGAGTTCGTTCGCGGCGCGCATGACGCGGATCGCGATCTCCCCCCGATTGGCGATGAGGATCTTCTGGAACTCGGCCATCTCAAGGTCTCCTTCTTTGCGGATGCAGCATAGCCATGCCGCGCCGTTGCGAAAGAACTAATGTCAGCGGCACGGGGGCCGCCGACGGCACTCAGCCGAGATGGTCGCGAACCTCCTCGGGGCGGGAAATTCCGAGCTGTCCCATATCGGCCTTGAGCCCTTCGCGCAGGATGTGGAAGACGTGGTCGACCCCACGCTCGCCGAAGGACGCGGCCCCGTGGTGGAAGGCGCGGCCGAGCATGACGTAATCGGCCCCCTTCGCGATCAGTCGCAGGATGTCGGTGCCCGACCGCACGGCCCCGTCGGCGATCAGGGGGTAATCCGGACCCACGGCTTGCCGGATCGCCGGCAGGACGTCGACGGGGGCGGGGGCGGCCTCGAACTGCCGGCCGCCGTGGTTCGAGATCCAGACCGCATCGGCAAGATCGGTCGCGCGGGCGGCATCCTCGGCCGAGAGCACGCCCTTGACCATCAGGGGGCCGTCCCATTCGTCACGAACGGCCGCGAGATACTCCCAGTCGGGCGCGGTCCGCAGCATGTAGCCGATATGGCTCGTCGTCTCGCCCTTGGCCTTGGTGTCGCCCGCGTATTTCTCGAGCGTCCTGAGCTTCGGGACGCCGTTCTGCACGATCGCAAGCGCCCAGAACGGGGCCTGCGCCGTCTGCCACAGGATGCGCGGCGTGAACTGCATGGGGTTCGTCAGCCGCGCGCGGCGCTGGCGTTCGCGGCGACTCGGGGTCTGGACGTCGACGGTGAGGATCAAGCCGGTGAACCCCGCATCGCGGGCGCGTTTCAGCATGTCGCGCCGGATTTCCGGATCGCCCGGCGCGTAGAGCTGGAACCAGCCCGTGCCGAGATGCGGGCCGACCGCCTCGGGCGTCATCGCGGCCACCGTGCTGAGCGAGAAGGGCGCGCCGTTCCTGGCGGCCGACCGCGCCAGCATCGCTTCGGCCCCGGGCCAGACCGACCCAGACATGCCGACGGGTGCGATGCCGAAGGGGAGGTCGAATCGCTGTCCGAGGAACGTCGTCCCGAGATCCGGGCTTACCTTGCGCAGGTTCCGCGGCACGAGCGTGATACGGTCGAGCGCCTCGGCGGACCGGCGGGCCGAGGATTCGTCGCCCGTCGCGCTCTGCAGGTATTCCCAGATGAAATGCGGCACCCGCTTTCGCGCATGGGCGGCGAGGTCCGAGAGGGCGGGATGCGTATCGTCGAGATCCATGTCGCGATCTATGCGCCGTCTCCCTGCGGCTGACAATCGCCACGAGGTGGAACGCAAGGGGAACGTCGCCGCTTTCCAAACGGATCGATCATGGTTAAGCAGGGCGCATGAGCAGCTTCGACGAGAACGACGCATTCGAACGCGCGGCGGTGCCGCTGTCGCAACGCGCCATGGCCCCGGCCGCGACGCCCTATCTCGACGGGCTCAACGCCGCGCAGCGCGAGGCGGTCGAGGCGCTCGACGGCCCGGTCCTGATGCTGGCGGGGGCCGGAACCGGCAAGACCCGGGCGCTCACCGCCCGCATCGCGCATCTGATGACGCAAGGTCGTGCCCGTCCGAACGAGATCCTCGCCGTGACCTTCACCAACAAGGCCGCGCGCGAGATGAAGGAGCGCGTGGGCGGTCTGCTCGGGCAGACGATCGAGGGGATGCCTTGGCTCGGCACGTTCCACGCGATCTGCGTCAAGCTGCTGCGCCGTCATGCCGAACTGGTGGATCTGAAGTCGAATTTCACGATTCTCGACACGGACGACCAGATCCGGCTGCTGAAGCAGCTGATCGCGGCCGAGAACATAGACGAGAAGCGCTGGCCCGCGCGCCAGCTCGCCGGCCATATCGATCACTGGAAGAACCGCGCCTGGACGCCCGACAAGGTTCCCGCGGCCGAGGCAGGGGCCTACAACCATCGCGGCACCGAGCTCTACGACTATTACCAGCAGCGGCTGAAGACGCTGAACGCCGTCGATTTCGGCGATCTCCTTCTCCATGTCGTGACGATCTTCCAGAACCATCCCGACGTGCTCGCGCAGTACCAGCGCTGGTTCCGCTATATCCTCGTCGACGAGTATCAGGACACGAACGTCGCGCAGTATCTCTGGCTGAGGCTGCTGGCCCAGGGGCACAAGAACATCTGCTGCGTGGGCGACGACGACCAGTCGATCTATGGTTGGCGCGGGGCGGAGGTCGGCAACATCCTCCGGTTCGAGAAAGATTTTCCGGGCGCGAAGGTCGTCCGGCTCGAGCAGAACTACCGCTCGACGCCGCACATCCTGGCCGCGGCCGCGGGCGTGATCGACGCGAACGAGGGGCGGCTGGGCAAGACGCTCTTCACCGACCTGACCGAAGGCGAGCGCGTGCGTCTCATCGGCCATTGGGACGGTGAGGAGGAGGCCCGCTGGATCGGTGAGGAGGTCGAATCGCTGTCTCGTGGAACGCGCGGGATCGATCCGATCTCGCTCGACGACATGGCGATTCTCGTCCGCGCCTCGCATCAGATGCGTGCCTTCGAGGACCGGTTCCTGACGATCGGCCTGCCATACCGCGTAATCGGGGGGCCGCGATTCTACGAACGGCTCGAGATTCGCGATGCGATGGCCTATTTCCGCTGCGCCGTCAGCCCGGACGACGATCTCGCGTTCGAGCGAATCGTCAACACGCCCAAGCGCGGGCTCGGCGACAAGGCACAGCAGAAGATCCAGCGCACCGCGCGGGAAAACGGTGCCACGCTGATCGACGGCGCGCGGATCCTGCTGTCCGAAGGCGAACTCGGCGGCAAGGGCGGGGCCGAACTTCGCCTGCTGGTCGACAATCTCGCGCGTTGGCACGATCTGACCCGCCGGCCGGATCAGAGCCATATCGAGCTTGCCGAGACCATTCTCGAGGAATCGGGCTATACCGCGCATTGGCAGAACGACAAGACGCCCGAGGCCCCCGGGCGGCTCGAGAACCTCAAGGAGTTGATCAAGGCGCTGGAGCAATTCGAGAACCTTCAGGGATTCCTCGAGCATGTCGCCCTCATCATGGACAACGAGACGGAGGAGGGCGGCGCGAAGATCAGCGTGATGACCCTTCATGCCGCGAAGGGGCTCGAGTTTCCGGTCGTGTTCCTGCCGGGCTGGGAGGACGGCCTCTTCCCCTCGCAGCGGTCGATGGACGAATCGGGCCTCAAGGGTCTGGAGGAGGAACGTCGCCTCGCCTATGTCGGCATCACCCGGGCCGAGAGGATCTGCACGATCAGTTTCGCGGCGAACCGGCGCGTCTATGGCCAATGGCAATCCGCGTTGCCCTCGCGCTTCATCGACGAACTGCCCGAGGATCACGTCGAGGTCCTGACGCCACCGGGGCTCTATGGCGGGGGCTACGGTGCGGCGGGCATGGCGTCGAGCGCGTCGCCGGCGATCATGGCCGCGCAGGCCAGCGATCTGCACGATCGCGCGGGGCGGGCTGATGTCTACAATTCCCCCGGCTGGCGCAGATTGCAGGAGCGCAGCGCGAACCGCCCGATGCGGCAGCCGCAGGAAAGCCGCGACATGATGATCGACGCCACGGCGATCTCGTCGTTCGAGGACGGGGATCGCGTGTTCCACAGCAAGTTCGGATACGGCACGGTCAGCGCGATCGAAGGCGACAAGCTCGATATCAGCTTCGACAAGGCCGGACGGAAGAAGGTCGTCGCGAAGTTCCTCATCGATGCGGACGAAGCCGGCAACGTGCCGTTCTGAGCCGCTTGGCGATCGCAGGATTGCCGAGACTGTCCTGACACCCTCTGAAACGCGAAACGGCGACGCCCGGGAGGAGGTGGACGTCGCCGTTCTTTCGCATCGACCCTGGGAGGAGGTAGGGCCTAGCGCCTCGGCCGGACCGTTGGGTCCGTATTTCTGCGGCGACGGAGCCGGGGAGGAGGTCGGCCCCGTCGCCTGAACGGCTCACCCTGGGAGGAGGTAGGGCTACCGCGTCTCGCTGGGCCGTTTGGCCCGGTATCTGGAGGCGACGGTGCCGGGGAGGAGGTCGGCCCCGTCGCCTGAACGGCTCACCCTGGGAGGAGGTAGGGCTACCGTGTCTCGCTGGGCCGTTCGGCCCGGTATCTGGAGGCGACGGTGCCGGGGAGGAGGTCGGCCCCGTCGCCTGAACGGCTCACCCTGGGAGGAGGTAGGGCTACCGCGTCTCGCTAGGCCGTTCGGCCCGGTATCTGGAGGCGACGGAGCCGGGGAGGAGGTCGGCCCCGTCGCCTGAACGGCTCGCCCTGGGAGGAGGTAGGGCTACCGCGTCTCGCTGGGCCGTTCGGCCCGGTATCTGGAGGCGACGGAGCCGGGGAGGAGGTCGGCCCCGTCGCCTGAACGGCTCGCCCTGGGAGGAGGTAGGGCTACCGCGTCTCGCTGGGCCGTTCGGCCCGGTATCTTAGAGGCGACGGGACCGGGGAGGAGGTCGGCCCCGTCGCCTGAAACGATCGATCCCGGGAGGAGGTAGGATCTATCGTTGTACTTTTCGAGGAGCTGTCTTCGATCGGTCTTCCTGCTGGCCGATTTCAGCTCATCGATGGTGTTCCGTCCGCCTCGATCGACCCGATGGGGAACAAGGCGAAAATAATTCAGGCGTTGCCGTAAGCCGCTTCGAGAGCGATGGACTTGATGCCGCTACGCGTCATGCCGAGGTCGGCGAGCTCGCGGTTGGAAAGTGACATCAGCTCGTTGCGGGTCCGGACATACATGCGCCAGCGGCCATACTGGGCCTGAAGGTTCGAGAACGCGTTTCCGAAAAGGTTGTCGCGTCCGGTGCGGATGTCGGTCTGTGTGTACATGGTCATTTGAACGTCTCGCTTTCGCGTGTTTCCGTCTCTGTTGCAGTGAACATACGATCATGCTGCAGATGCACAATCCCACGAATAGGCAATGCTGCCATGCAGCAAGTGCATGCGTTTCGAGACGTGCGTTAACGGTTCGCGAATCCTCGTCGTGCCTGGGCGCCGAATTGGGATGGAATGGGCCGGGTCTTCACCCTGGGAGCGGATTTGGGCCGGCATGGGAGGGAGGGGCGATTCTCGTTCGATTCCCCGTCCGACGCGGTCGGCACAGCCGCTCGGCCGATTTCGCGCCCTGGTTGTGCTGCCGAAAGCAGAAATTTTTAGGACCTACATCTTGTGTCGGAAATCATCCTTGGCACTCGATACAGCAATCGCGGTGCCGTGATTTCGCCGTAATGTGGGATTTGGGCCATAGCTCAGAGCCGCCGAGCGGCCCGCTCAGGCAATTTTTCCTTGCGTGGCAAACTTTCCCATGCGATCCCTAATTCATCGAAGAGCAGGGCCAAGACGGACGCAAAGATCCGCAAGGTTCCAACGATAACAGAGGCTTAGGTTTCATACAGGCAGACTTCTTCGGTGAGAGAGATCCGGCACGCGGGCGGTAAGCATCCCCCCAGATGGCGCGTGTGATCGGACACCCCGGGAACGGGACGAGGGCGGCGATCGGAACCGTGGCAGCAGTTCCGGTCGCCGTTTCCGTTTCTACCATGGCGGCGCGAATCGCGCCAGAGGCAGGACCAGGAGATCGCGCGCGTGTTCGGCATGTATATCGGCCGATACGAGAACAAGATCGACAGCAAGGGGCGGCTGTCGATACCCGCTGATTTCCGCAGGATTCTGGAAGAGAACGACCCGAAATGGGAGCCGGGCACCAATGCCCACCTCTTCATCGTCTTCGGCGACGAACGCCGCGATTACCTCGAGATCTTTTCGGTCAACGATTTCCGCGATGTGCATCGTCAGATTCAGGCGAAGGACCAGAACTCCCGCGAGCAGGTCGCACTCCAGCGACTCTTCGCGCACCAGGTCCAGCCGGCACAACTCGACGAGACGGGTCGGGTCGTCCTCAACTCGTACCTGCGCACCAAGATCGGCCTTACGGACAAGGCGCTGGTGCTCGGCAACAGTGGCACCTTCATGATTTGGGAGCCCGAAACCTATTCGCGCAATGATATGAAGGGTCTGCCGCCCGACGACAACTTTGACGAGAGTGTCGATCCGGCAACCTATCTGAAGGGCAAGCCGCTCGACCGGGAGTTCGGATGAGCGATCGCGATCCACATATCCCGGTTCTTCTGAACCCGATCCTGCGCGAGGCCGCGCCGATTGCGGGGACCTGGGTCGACGGTACGTTCGGCGCGGGCGGGTACGCGCGCGGACTGCTCGCGGCTGGTGCCGAACATGTCATCGGCATTGACCGGGATCCGACCGTCTTCGCACTTGCAGAAAAATGGGTCGATACCTACGGGGCCGCGCTGCACCTCGTGCAGGGGACATTCTCGGATCTCGACAGCCTTGCCGGGGAACCGGTCGATGGCGTCGTTCTCGATCTCGGGGTGTCGTCGATGCAGCTCGACCAGCCGCAGCGCGGCTTTTCCTTCCTGCGTGACGGCCCACTCGACATGCGCATGGGCGAGGGAGGGCCTTCCGCGGCCGATCTCGTGGCCGAACTGGACGAGGGGCGGCTCGCCGACGTTATCTATCAGTATGGCGAGGATCGCGCGTCGCGCCGGATCGCCCGCGCGATCGTCCGGGCCCGTAGCGAGGCGGCGATCACCACGACGGCGCAGCTCGCCGGGATCGTCGAGCGGGCGCTGCCGCGTCCGAAACCCGGTCAGAGCCACCCGGCGACCCGCACGTTCCAGGCCATAAGGATCGCCGTCAACGACGAGTTCGGGCAGCTGGTCGCGGGGCTCGAAGCCGCGGAACGCGCGCTGCGCCCCGGCGGCCTGCTGGCGGTCGTGAGTTTCCACTCGCTCGAGGACCGTGTCGTCAAGCGGTTCCTCCAGGCGCGATCGGGCGGCGGCGGCAACGCGAACCGCTATGCCCCGGCGCAGACCGAGGACGCGCCGCGATTCGCCGCCCTCAACAAGGGCATTTCGGCAGACGAGGACGAGATCGCCCGCAATCCGCGGGCCAGATCGGCGCGTCTGCGGATCGCGCGGCGGACCGACGCGTCAGCCGGTCCCGTCGACCGGGCGCGCCTTGGATTGCCGAAACTGGATCTGGAAGGAGGCCTCTAGATGCGCACCGTTCTCTATCTTCTGCCCGGTGTGGCGGTCATCGGCCTCGCATTCTGGGCCTATTCCGAGAATTACGAGACGCAGGAGGTGCTGAAATCCGTGGACCGGCTGCAGTCCCGGATCGGTGCCGAACGCGAGACCCTTTCGATCCTGCGGGCCGAATGGGCCTATCTCAACCGGCCCGAACGGTTGCGGGACCTGGCCGAGCTTAATTTCGACCGGCTGGGCCTTCTGCCGCTGGCACCCGAACATTTCGCCCTGGTGAACCAGGTCGGCTATCCGCCGGACAAGTTCGCGCTCGACCCGTTTTCGCTCGAAGCGGTCGAGGTCGAGCCCATCGTTCTGCAAAGCGACGGAGAATTTCCATGAGCCGCACCCCGCTGCGTCCCCTCGCGCGTATCCTCGACGCCCGCCGTCGCGGCGAGAATCCCGACGCGATCGAACGCGAGAACCTGCGCGTGCGCCACGAGGTCATGCGCGACAAGGCCCGGCTTCGCGCCGAGGGCCGGCTTCTCGTGCTGGCGATGTTCTTCTTCTGCGCGTTCGGCGTCGTCGGCGCGCGGATGGGCCTGATGGCCGCGTCCGACCCGATGGAGCCGCGCGCCTCGGCCTCGGCCAGCAGGATCCTCGCCCAGCGTGCCGACATCACCGATCGCCGGGGCAGGGTGCTCGCGACGAATCTCTCGACCTACGCGCTCTATGCGCAGCCTCCTCACATGATCGACAAGGTCGGTGCGGCCGAGAAGCTCGCCGCGATCTTTCCCGATCTCGACGTCGAGCGGCTCAAGAAGGACTTCACCGGCGACCGCAAGTTCATCTGGATCAAGAAGAAGCTGAGCCCCGAGCAGCGGCAGGCGGTTCACGATATCGGCGATCCCGGGCTTCTTTTCGGCCCGCGGGAAATGCGGCTCTATCCGAACGGCAAGCTTGCCGCCCATGTCCTCGGCGGCGCGAGCTTCGGGCGCGAAGGCGTGAGCTCGGCCGAAGTGATCGGCGTCGCTGGCGTCGAAAAGCAGTTCGACGACTACCTTCGCGACCCGGCCAATGGCGGCCAACCGCTCGTGCTGTCGCTCGACCTCACGGTGCAGAGCGCGATGCGCGAGGTGCTCTATGGCGGGATGAAGCTCATGAACGCGAAGGGTGCCGCGGGCATCCTCATGGACATCCACACCGGAGAGGTCGTGGCCATGGCGTCGCTGCCCGATTTCGATCCGAACGATCGTCCGCGTCCGCTGACCCAGGGTGACGCCAGCGACTCGCCGCTCTTCAACCGGGCGGTCCAGGGCGTCTACGAGCTCGGCTCGACCTTCAAGATCTTCGCGACGGCACAGGCGATGGAGCTTGGCCTCGTCGGGCCCGAAACCCTCGTCGATGCCGATGCGCCGATGCGGTGGGGCCGGTTCAACATCAAGGAATTTCAGAACAAGAATTACGGACCGCTGCTGTCGGTGACGGATGTCATCGTCAAGTCGTCGAATGTCGGAACGGCCAATATCGCCCTCGAGATCGGCGGCAAGCGGCAGCAGGACTTCCTGCGGAGCCTCGGTGTCTTCGAGCCGACGCCGATCGAGCTGGTCGAGGCACCGACGGGCAAGCCGCTTCTGCCGCCCAACTGGTCCGAGATCGTGACGATCACCGCGTCCTACGGCCACGGATTCTCCGCCTCTCCGCTGCATCTGGCGGCTGCGTATTCGACGCTCCTGAACGGGGGGACCAAGGTTTCGCCCACGATCCTGCGCCGCGACCGTGCGGAGCCCGGCGAGCGCATCGTCTCGCCCGAGGTGAGCGCGGCGAGCGCCAAGATGCTGCGCGCGGTCGTGACCCGCGGCACGGCGAGCTTCGCGGCCGTTCCGGGCTACGATGTCGGCGGCAAGACCGGGACCGCCAACAAGCCGCTGACCAACGGTCGCGGCTATCACAAGGACAAGAACATCAACACGTTCGCCGCGGTCTTTCCCGCGCACGACCCGGCCTATGTCCTCGTCGTCTCCCTCGACGAGGCATCCGACAATTCGGGATCCGAGCCGCGCCGCACCGCCGGCTGGACCGCCGTTCCCGTCTCGGCCGAGATCATCCGGCGCACGGCCCCGCTCCTCGGGCTCAGACCCGAGATTGAACCCGCCACCCCCGACGCGTTAACACTGACCTCGAACTGACGAGGGGCGGGACATGGCCGATCGAACGAAATCGCTGGCCGAGCTGGGCCTGACCTCGACATCGGGACGCGATGCCGAGGTGACGGGCCTGTCGGTCGACAGCCGTGAAGTCCTGGACGGACATCTCTTCGCGGCCCTGCCGGGCAGCCGGACCCACGGCGCGGAGTTCATAGGCTACGCGCTGCGCATGGGGGCGGGGGCAATCCTGACCGACCGCGCGGGATACGTCATCGCGCGCGAGGCGATCGACGCGAGCAACGCGGCGCTGATCCTGGCCGAGGACCCGCGCCAGACCCTCGCCTATGCGGCGGCCCTCTGGTTCGCCCGCCAGCCGCAGGTCTGCGTCGCCGTCACAGGCACGAACGGCAAGACGAGCGTGGCGAATTTCACCCGTCAGATCTGGCGCGCGCTGGGGCTCGATGCGGTCAATCTCGGGACCACGGGCGTGGAAGGGTCGTGGGAGGCCCCGCTTGCCCACACGACGCCCGAACCCGTGACGCTGCACCGCACGCTCGCCGAGGCGGCACGCCACGGCGTGACCCACGCGGCGATGGAGGCGAGCTCGCACGGGCTCGACCAGAAGCGGCTCGACGGGGTGACGCTGACGGCCGCGGCCTTCACCAATCTCAGTCAGGATCACCTCGACTATCATCCCGACATCGAAAGCTATTTCACGGCCAAGGCCGGACTCTTCCAGCGGGTCCTGCCCGAGGACGCCACGGCCGTCATCAATATCGACGATCCGCGCGGTCCCGACATGCTGCGCCTGGCCGAGGCGCGCGGCCAGGACGTGCTGACCGTCGGGCGCAGGCCGGATGCGGCATTGCGGATCGTGACGCAGAAGTTCGACCCGACCGCCCAATATCTCAGGTTCGAATGGAACGGCACCGCGCGGCAGGTTCGCCTGCCGCTGATCGGTGGGTTCCAGGCCGAGAACGTGCTGCTCGCCGCGGGGCTCGCCATTGCGAGCGGGATCGAGCCGCGAGACGTCTTCTCGGTGCTGCCCAGGGTCTGCACGGTGCGCGGCCGAATGCAGATGGTGGCGCTTCGGCAGAGCGGCGCGGCCGTCTTCGTCGATTACTCGCATACGCCCGCCGCGCTCGAGACCGCGTTGAAGGCGCTGCGCCCGCACGTGATGGGGCGTCTGATCGTCGTCTATGGCGCAGGCGGCGATCGCGATCGGGGCAAGCGCCCGTTGATGGGCGAGGCCGCACGCGATCATGCGGATGTCCGCATCGTTACGGACGACAATCCACGTTCCGAGGATCCGGCGACGATCCGCGCCGCGATCCTGGCATCCGACCCGGACGCGATCGAGATCGCGGATCGCGCCGAGGCGATCCTGCGGGGCGTCGACGCGCTGGAGCCGGGCGACGCGCTTCTCGTTGCCGGAAAAGGCCACGAGACCGGGCAGATCGTCGGCGATACGGTCTTTCCCTTCGACGACGCCGAGCAGGCGAGCGTCGCGGTGGCAGCGCTCGACGGACGGTTGGTATGAACGATCCCCTCTGGACCTCGCAGGACGCCAGTGCCGCCACCGGTGGCACGTCGACCGGCACGTGGTCGGCCCATGGCATCTCGATCGACACGCGCACGATCGCACCGGGCGATCTCTTCGTCGCGCTGACCGACCAGCGGGACGGACACGATTTCGTCGCGCAGGCGCTCGAGCGCGGTGCGGCGGCGGCAATGGTCTCGCGCGTGCCCGACGGGCTCGGGAACGCGCCGCTCCTGCTGGTCGACGACGTGCTGAAGGCTCTCGAACGGCTGGGCACGGCGGGTCGCGCGCGATCCGGCGCGAAAGTCATCGCGGTCACGGGATCGGTCGGCAAGACGACCACGAAGGACATGCTGCGCGCGGGCCTTGCGGGGCAGGGGCGCGTCCATGCGGCCGAGGCGAGCTACAACAATCATTGGGGGGTTCCCCTGACGCTCGCCCGCATGCCGGCCGAAACGGATTTCGCCGTCATCGAGATCGGCATGAACCATCCCGGCGAGATCGCGCCGCTGGCCCGTCTGGCGCGTCCGCATGTGGCCCTGATCACCACGATCGCACCCGCCCATCTCGGAGCGTTCGACGGGCTCGCGGCGATCGCGCGCGAGAAGGTGGCGATCGTCGAAGGGCTCGTCCCCGGCGGCATGGCAATCCTGCCCGCGGACCTTCCGGCCGAGGCGCTCGCGGTCGTAGACGGGATTGCGGACAGGATCGCCTCTCAGCGTTTCGGCACCGCGGCTTCGGCCGAATGGCGTGTCGAGGATCTGCGCCAGAGCGCGTCGGGCGCACTCGTGATGAGCGCCATAACGCCGGGGGCCACCGCCCACGTTTCGCTCGAGGGGGCGGGGCGGCACCTTGCATCGAACGCCCTCGGTGCACTTGCCGCGATGGTTGCCGCGGGGGCCGATCTCGCGCTTTCCGCACAGGGGCTCGGCACGTGGCAGCCCGCATCGGGCCGGGGACGTCGCGAATGGATCATCCTCGACGACGGGCAGGAACGCGGCCTCACGCTCATCGACGACGCCTACAATGCAAATCCGGTCTCGGTGGCCGCAGCGCTCGACGTTCTGATCGCCGCGAGGCCCGAAGGTCAGGGACGCCGGATCGCGTTTCTCGGAGACATGCTCGAACTCGGGGCGGAGGAAGTCGCGCTTCACGCGGCGATCGCCCGACATCCCGGGATCGAGGCCATCGACGTCATCCACTGCGCGGGTCCGCTCAGCAGCGCGACATACGAGGCGCTGGCCGAGACGCAGCGGGGGCTCTGGTCGGAAACCGCCGACGGACTGACGGATACCTTGCGCGACCTGGTGCGCGCGGACGACATCGTGCTTGTCAAAGGCTCCAAAGGAGCAAAGACCGCGCGCATCGTCGATGCCATCCGCAGGATGGACCATCGCTCGCGTCAAGACGCCTGAGGGGGGCGCAATGCTCTATTGGCTATCGAATTTTTCGACCGGAGGAGGATTCTTCAATCTCTTCCAGTACATCACCTTCCGTTCCGGGGGGGCGTTCTTCACGGCGCTCGTCTTCGGCTTCCTCTTCGGGCGACCGCTGATCGACCTTCTGCGCCGCCGGCAGCGGCACGGGCAGCCGATTCGCACCGATGGCCCCGAGACACACCTGTCGACGAAGGCGGGCACGCCCACGATGGGCGGTGTGCTGATCCTCGGCGCGCTGATCCTCTCGACGCTGCTCTGGGCGCGGCTCGACAATCCGTATATCTGGATGCTGCTCTTCGTGACGATGGCCTTCGGCGCGATCGGCTTCGCCGACGATTACGCCAAGGTGACAAAGAACACCCATGCGGGCGTCTCGGGCAAGACGCGACTGGCCCTCGGCTTTGCCATCGCGGCCGTTGCGGCGCTGGTCGCGATGTGGGCGCATCCGGCGGAACTGACCGGACAACTCGCCTTTCCGGTCTTCAAGAACGTGCTTCTCGACATGGGGATCTTCTTCATTCCCTTCGCGATGGTCGTGGTGGTGGGGGCCGCGAATGCGGTCAACCTGACCGACGGGCTCGACGGGCTCGCGATCATGCCCGTCATGATCGCCGCCGCGACGCTGGGCGTGATCGCCTATGCGGTGGGGCGCGTCGACTTCACGACATATCTCGACGTGCATTACGTGCCCGGAACCGGCGAGATCCTGATCTTCACCGCCGGACTGATCGGCGGGGGCCTCGGCTTTCTGTGGTACAACGCGCCGCCTGCCGCGGTCTTCATGGGCGATACGGGATCCCTCGCGCTCGGCGGGGCGCTCGGGGCGATCGCGGTTGCGATCAAGCATGAACTCGTGCTCGGCATCGTCGGCGGTCTCTTCGTGGTCGAGGCGCTGAGCGTGATCGTGCAGGTCCTCTACTTCAAGCGCACCGGCAAGCGGGTCTTCCTGATGGCCCCGATCCACCATCATTTCGAGAAACGCGGTTGGGCCGAACCGCAGATCGTCATCCGGTTCTGGATCATCAGTCTCATCCTGGCGCTGATCGGTCTCGCCACGCTGAAGCTGAGATGATCCGCAGGCGTCGGCCGTCGGACATGCGTATTTCCGAAAGCAAAGAGAAAGGGCGCGCGCGATGATCCCTGTCGCAGGCTTCGAAGGCGAACGGGTGGCGGTGCTCGGGCTCGGGCGGTCGGGGCTTTCGGCCGCGCGCGCGCTCGAGGCCGGCGGGGCGACGCCGGTCTGCTGGGACGACAGCCACGAGGGGCGCGCACGCGCCGAGGCCGAAGGATTCACGCTGATCGACCTGACCCGGCCCGGCGCGTGGGAGGCGGTATCGGCCCTCGTCGTGAGCCCAGGTATCGCGCATCTCTATCCGAAGCCCCATCCGGTCGTGGCCTCGGCGCTCGAAGCGGGGGTGCCGATCGACAACGATATCGGCCTCTTCTTCCGCTCGATCGCGACGGGTGCGTGGGCCGCGATGGATGTGCCGCCGCGGGTCGTGGCGGTGACCGGCTCGAACGGCAAGTCGACGACCTCGGCGCTGATCGACCATATCCTGCGCAGCGACGGGCGGACGGTGCAGCTTGCCGGCAATATCGGCCGTGGCGTGCTGGACCTCGACCCGCCCGTCAGCGGTTCGGTGATCGTGCTGGAGCTGTCGAGCTATCAGACCGAACTTGCCCGCGCGCTGACGCCCGATATCGCGGTCTTCACCAACCTGTCTCCGGATCATCTCGACCGGCATGGCGGTCCCGGCGGCTATTTCGCGGCGAAGCGCAGGCTTTTCGCCGAAGGCGGGCCGGATCGTGCGGTGATCGGCGTGGACGAGATCGAGGGACTCTATCTCGCGGGGCAGCTGTCGGAGGCACGCGCGGACGACCGGGTGATCGAGATCTCGGTCGCGCGGAAGCTTTCGGGGCCGGGATGGTCCGTCACGGCGCGCAAGGGGTTCCTGTCCGAGCGGCGCAAGTCGCGTCAGGTGGCCTCGATCGACCTGCGCGATATCGCGGGCCTTCCGGGCGTCCACAATCACCAGAATGCCTGCGCGGCCTATGCCGTCGCACGGACGCTCGGCATGGCACCGCGGGCCATCGAGGAGGCGCTCAGATCCTTTGCGGGTCTGCCGCATCGCAGCCAGTTCGTGGCCGAACGCGAGGGCGTGCGCTTCGTCAACGACAGCAAGGCCACCAATGTCGATGCGGCGGCCAAGGCCCTGTCGGCGTTCCAGCGGATCCGCTGGATCGCGGGGGGCCTCGGCAAGGACGGCGGGCTCGCGGGATTGCAGCAGAGCCTCGGATCGGTATCGAAGGCCTATCTCATCGGTCATTCGGCGCGTGACTTCGCGGTACAGCTTACCGATATCCCGGTCGAGATCTGCGACACGATGGAGCATGCGGTCGAACGCGCCGCCGCCGAGGCCGAGCCCGGCGAAGTCGTGCTGCTGGCACCTGCAGCGGCCAGTTTCGATCAATATTCCGATTTCGAGAAGCGCGGAGAGCACTTCGTGCGTCTGGTCAGATCGCTTCCGGGGATTTGAGGGCCGAGATCGCCCGACCGGCGGCCCAGCCCGACGACCAGGCCCACTGGAAATTGTAGCCGCCCAGCCAGCCGGTGACATCCACCGCCTCGCCAATCGCGAAAAGGCTTGGGCATGCGCGCGCTGCCATCGTCTTGCTGTCGAGCGCGGCGGTATCGATGCCGCCGAGCGTCACCTCGGCCGTGCGGTACCCTTCGGTCCCGGCGGGCGCGATGGTCCAGCGACGGACGCGGTCCTCGAGCCGTTCGAGATCCGCATCGGCGCAATCGCCGATCGTGCGCGGCAACTCGACCTCGTCGAGGAGGGCCGTGGCGAGACGGGCGGGCAGGTGCCGCGACAAGATCGTGCCGGGTGACTTGCGGCCAGCGCTCGACCGCGCCTCCTTCAGGGCCGGCAGGACGGCCCCGCCCGGATCGAGGTCGACCGACACCGCGCGCCCCTCGGCCCAGTAGCTCGAGGCCTGTAGGATGGCGGGGCCGGAAAGCCCGCGATGGGTGAAGAGCAGCGCCTCGTCGAAGGCCGGACCATCGGCATGGATCCGGGCGGGAAGCGCGACGCCCGACAGCGCGCGAAGCCGGTCCAGCGGCGCGCCCGAGAAGGTGAGCGGAACGAGGCCCGGACGCGTCGGCACGATCCCGAGCCCGAACTGCCGGGCCAGCCGGTAGCCGATGCCGCTCGCCCCCATCTTGGGGATCGAGAGGCCGCCCGTCGCGATCACGAGATGCTCGCAGGTGATGCGATGCGTCTCTCCCTCGCGGGTAAGTGCGACCGAGAATCGGTCTCCGTCACGCGACACGTCGCCGATTTCCGTCCGGAGCCAGAGCGCGGCACCCGCGCGGTCCATCTCGGACCGCAGCATCGCGATGATCTCCTTGGCCGATCCGTCGCAGAAGAGTTGCCCGAGCGTCTTCTCGTGCCAGGCGATGCCGTGACGCTGGACGAGGTCGAGGAAATCCCACTGCGTATAGCGGCTGAGCGCGCTCTTGGCGAAATGCGGGTTCTCCGACAGAAACGCCTCCGGGTCGCAGCCGGTATTCGTGAAGTTGCAGCGACCGCCGCCGGAAATACGGATCTTTTCGCCCGGGGCCTTGGCGTGATCGACGACGAGCGTTCCCGGCCCGGACTGTGCCGCGCACATCATTCCCGCCGCCCCGGCACCGAGGATCAGGGTCCGATATCGTGTCGATCGGGTCATCATCGCGGGAAAGCACGCGGCGGATCCCCGCGCAAGGCCCATCCGGGGGTGGATCGACGCGGCATTTCGTGTCTATTGGGCGACAGACCCGGAAAACGGGCGTTCGAGGCAAGTGGCGGTGTTTATCCATGACTGAAATGGTCTATGGCGCGATCCCCGTTGAACGGGGCGATCCCATTCTTCCCAGATGGTGGAGCACGCTCGACAAGTGGTCGCTCAGTTGCGTGCTGCTGCTCTGCGCGATCGGCCTCCTGCTGGGCCTCGCTTCCTCTCCGCCGCTGGCCGCCCGCAACGGGTTCGAGCCGTTCCACTACGTCCAGCGTCAGGCGGTCTTCGGCGGTCTCGCCCTGATCGCCATGCTGGTCACGACGATGATGTCGCCGACGCTGGTCCGAAGGCTTGCGGTGATCGGCTTCGCGGTCGCCTTCGTGGCCCTCGCGGGGCTGCCGTTCCTCGGCACGGATTTCGGCAAGGGGGCGGTCCGGTGGTATTCGCTGGGTTTCGCCTCGGTCCAGCCGAGCGAGTTCCTCAAGCCGGGCTTCGTGGTTGTTGCGGCATGGATGATCTCGGCCAGCCAGCATCTGGGCGGCCCGCCGGGCAGGACCTACAGCTTCGTCCTGACGGTGCTCATCGTGTTTCTTCTGGCGATGCAGCCCGATTTCGGCCAGGCGGCGCTGGTGCTGTTCTCCTGGGGCGTCATGTACTTCGTCGCGGGCGCGCCCATCACGCTGCTGATGATCCTGGCGGGGATCGTCGCCGCGGCGGGCACATTCGCCTATTCGAATTCCGAGCATTTCGCGCGCCGCATCGACGGCTTCCTCTCGCCCGATCTCGATCCGACGACGCAGCTGGGCTACGCCACGAACGCGATCCAGCAGGGCGGCTTCTTCGGCGTGGGCATCGGCGAGGGGCAGGTCAAGCAATCGCTGCCTGACGCGCATACCGACTTCATCATCGCGGTCGCGGCCGAGGAATACGGCCTGATGCTCGTCCTGTTGATCATCGCGCTCTACGGCTTCATCGTGGTGCGCTCGCTCATCCGGCTGATGCGGGAACGCGACCCGTTCATCCGGCTGGCCGGCACGGGCCTCGCCTGCACGTTCGGCGTCCAGGCGATGATCAACATGGGCGTCGCCGTCCGGCTGCTGCCCGCCAAGGGCATGACGCTGCCCTTTGTGAGCTATGGCGGCTCATCGCTCATCGCGGGCGGAATCGCGGTCGGGATGCTCCTTGCCTTCACACGCACGAGACCGCAGGGCGAGATCGGGGACATCCTGACGCGCCGGGGGGCGATTTGAGCGCACCGCTCGCCATTCTCGCGGCCGGCGGCACCGGCGGACACATGTTCCCCGCGCAGGCCCTGGCCGAGACGCTGCTCGACCGTGGCTGGCGGGTGAAGCTCTCGACCGACGCGCGTGGCGCTCGCTACGCAGGCGGATTTCCCGAGGCGGTCGAGATCGAACAGGTCTCCTCGGCCACTTTCGCGCGCGGCGGAACGCTTGCCAAGATGGCGGTACCGTTCCGCATCGGTGGCGGCGTGGCGCGGGCGGCCCTCGCCATGCGGCGCGATCCTCCGGCCATCGTCGTGGGTTTCGGCGGCTACCCGTCGATCCCCGCGCTCGCCGCGGCGACCATGCTGCGGCTGCCGCGGATGATCCATGAACAGAACGGCGTTCCGGGTCGGGTCAACCAGCTCTTCGCGACACGCGTGAACGTCGTTGCCTGCGGTGTCTGGCCGACCGAACTGCCCGAGGGAACCGAGGTGGTCTTTACCGGCAATCCGGTGCGCGAAAGCGTCCTGAAGCTCAACGGATCGGCCTATATCGCGCCGGGCGATTATCCCATGTCGCTGCTCGTCATCGGCGGCAGTCAGGGCGCGCGGATCCTGTCGGACATCGTGCCCGAGGCCGTCGCGACCCTTCCCGAACCTCTTCGCGCGAATGTCCGGGTGGCCCATCAGGCCCGCGGCGAGGACGAGGCACGGGTGCGCGAGTTCTACGACGCGAACGGCATATCGGCCGAGGTCGCGCCGTTCTTCGACGACATCGCCCGCCGGATGAGCGAGGCGCAGCTGATCGTCTCGCGCTCCGGGGCGAGTTCCGTGGCCGATATCGCCGTGATCGGCAGGCCGTCCATCCTGATCCCCTTCGCGGCCGCGGCGGGCGATCACCAGAGCGCGAATGCCCGCGGTCTTTCCGAGGCCGACGCGGCGATCGTCATTCCCGAATCGCAGTTGAGCGTCGCCTCCCTCGCATCGTCACTCGAGATGATCCTGAGCCAGCCGGACGCGGCCCAGCAGATGGCCTCGGGTGCGCTCCGCGTCGGACGGCCCGACGCGGCGGGCGATCTGGCGGATCTGGCCATTGCGCTGGCCGGTCTGGACAAGAGAACAAGATAAAAGGCAGAGCAGAGATGAAACACGAAACCATCGAGCCGGGATATGCCATGACCCCGCGACCGACCAAGCTGCCGACCCAGATGGGACCGATCCACTTCGTGGGGATCGGCGGCATCGGCATGTCGGGCATTGCCGAGGTGCTGCTGAGCCATGGCTACAAGGTCCAGGGGTCGGATGCGAAAGCCTCGAAGATCACCGAGCGGCTCGCGGGTCTCGGGGCCACGATCTTTGAGGGCCAGCGGGCCGAGAATCTCGAGGGGGTCGAGGTCGTGGTGATCTCCTCGGCGATCAAACCGGGCAATCCCGAGCTCGACGCCGCGCGCGCGCGTGGATTGCCGGTCGTGCGCCGGGCCGAGATGCTGGCCGAGCTCATGCGCCTCCGCTCCAACATCGCGGTCGCAGGCACGCACGGCAAGACCACCACCACCACGATGGTCGCAGCCGTCCTCGACGAGGGGGGGATCGACCCGACCGTCATCAACGGCGGCATCATCCACGCCTATGGCTCGAACGCCCGGATGGGCGGCGGCGAATGGATGGTCGTCGAGGCGGACGAGAGCGACGGCACCTTCAACCGGCTTCCCGCGACGATCGCCATCGTCACCAATATCGACCCCGAGCACATGGAGCATTGGGGCGATTTCGACCGGCTTCGACAGGGGTTCCTGGATTTCGTGTCGAACATTCCGTTCTATGGCCTTGCCGTCTGCTGCACCGACCATTCCGAAGTGCAGTCGCTGGTCGGCCGCATCAGTGATCGCCGCGTGGTGACCTTCGGCTTCAACGCGCAGGCTGACGTCCGGGCGATCAACCTGACGTACGATGCGGGCTCGGCCTGCTTCGATATCGCGTTGCAGGACGAAGGCACGGTGATCGAAGGCTGCACCCTGCCGATGCCGGGCGACCACAACGTGTCGAACGCGCTTTCGGCCGTGGCGGTCGCGCGTCATCTCGGGATGGAGCCGGAGGAGATCCGCTCCGCCCTCGCCAAGTTCGGCGGCGTGAACCGGCGCTTCACGAAGGTCGGCACCCCGAACGGCATCGCGATAATCGACGATTACGGCCATCATCCGGTGGAGATCGCCGCCGTTCTCAAGGCCGCGCGACAGGCGAGCAAGGGCCGCGTGATCGCCGTGCACCAGCCGCATCGCTATTCGCGTCTGAGTTCGCTTTTCGAGGAGTTCTGCGGCTGCTTCAACGATGCCGATGTCGTGGCCATCGCCGATGTCTACGGTGCCGGCGAGGATCCGATCGAGGGGGCGAGCCGCGACGATCTGGTGACGGGCCTCATCCGTCACGGCCATCGCCATGCCCGCGCCATCCATTCCGAGGACGATCTCGAACGGCTGGTGCGCGAACAGGCGCGCGAGGGTGACATGGTCGTCTGCCTCGGGGCGGGCACGATCAGCACATGGGCGAACAACCTGCCCGCACGCCTCGAAGGCTAGGGCCGGGGGCGGCATGGACAGGATCGCGCTCGACGACCTGCCGCAGGTGCGCGGCCGGATCACGCCGGACTTTCCTCTGGCGGACGTCACCTGGCTGCGTGTCGGCGGACCGGCCGAGATCCTGTTCCAGCCCGCCGACCCGGAGGACCTGGCCGATTTCCTGGCGGGGCTTCCGGACGGAATTCCCGTCTTTCCAATGGGCGTCGGGTCGAACCTCATCGTCCGCGACGGTGGGCTCAGGGGCGTCGTCATCCGGCTCGGGCGCGGGTTCAACGGGATCGAGGTCGCGGGCGATCTGGTCCATGCCGGTGCGGCGGCGCTCGACGCCCATGTCGCGCGAAGGGCCGCCGAGGCCGGGCGCGACCTGACCTTCCTGCGCACGATCCCGGGTGCGATCGGCGGGGCCGTGCGGATGAATGCGGGCTGCTACGGACGCTACGTGGCCGACCATCTGGTCGAGGTCGAGGCCGTCACCCGCTCGGGCGAGCGGGTCCTGATCCCCGCGGCCGACCTGAACCTCGGCTATCGCAGCAGCGACCTGCCCGACGGGGCGGTCCTGACGCGCGCGACGTTCCGCGCCGAAGAGAGGGACCCCGAAGCACTCGCCGCGCTGATGGAGGATCAGCTCGCCCGTCGCGATGCCACGCAGCCGACCAAGGACCGGACGGCCGGATCGACCTTCCGCAATCCCGCGGGCTTCAGCAGTACCGGTCGTCAGGACGATGTCCACGACCTCAAGGCCTGGAAGGTAATCGACGAAGCGGGCCTGCGCGGTGCCACGCGCGGAGGCGCGCAGATGTCGCCCAAGCATTCGAATTTCCTCGTCAATACCGGCGGTGCCACGGCCGCCGATCTCGAGGCTCTGGGCGAGGAAGTCCGCGAAAAGGTCTTTCACAAGAGCGGGATTCGTCTAGAGTGGGAAATCAAGCGGGTCGGAGAAACCGATCCGCAGGGGTGAAAACACCCCCACAACGAAGAGGGTCCGCAAAGGGCCCTAGGGACACGAATGGCGGGCAGGTCGAGCAGGACACCCCCCAGAGTGGCGGTACTGATGGGCGGACCCTCGGCCGAGCGCCGGGTGTCGCTGTCGTCGGGACGCGAATGCGCCGCCGCACTCGAGGGCGAAGGATACGACGTGGTCGAGGTCGATGCGGGACCCGATCTCCCGATCGTGCTGTCCGACATCGCGCCGGACGTGGTCTTCAACGCGCTCCACGGTCGATGGGGCGAGGATGGTTGCGTCCAGGGCCTCCTCGAATGGCTCGGCCTTCCCTACACTCATTCCGGCGTCCTCTCCTCGGCCCTCGCGATGGACAAGGAGCGGACGAAGGACGCGCTCCGCAAGGCGGGCCTTCCCGTGCTGCCGTCGATGCTGGCATTGTCGCGCCACGTTCGCGGCGGGCACGTCATGGACCCGCCCTATGTGGTAAAGCCCTACAACGAAGGGTCGAGCGTCGGCGTCTATCTTGTCCGTGACGGTGCCGACGGTCCGCCCGATCTTGCGCCCGACATGCCCGAGACGGTGATGGTCGAGCGTTTCGCGCCCGGCCGCGAGCTGACCACGACCGTGATGGGTGCGGGTCCTCAGGGCGAGGCGCGCGCGCTGGGCGTCACCGACATCCTGACCGACGGTTGGTACGATTACGACGCGAAATACGTCGATGGCGGGTCGCGTCACGTCATTCCGGCCGAGATCCCGACAGAGATCTATGCGGCCTGTCTCGATCACGCCCTGAAGGCGCACGAGGTTCTCGGCTGCAGGGGGATCTCGCGCACCGATTTCCGCTGGGACGAGAGCCGCGGCCTCGACGGTCTGGTCGTGCTCGAGCTCAACACCCAGCCCGGCATGACGCCCACCTCGCTCGCCCCCGAGCAGGCCCGCCATGCGGGGATCGAGTTCGGCGCGTTCTGCCGCTGGATCGTCGAAGACGCGTCGTGCCAGCGATGAGCAATGCACCGCGTCGCGATCCGGCGCCCTCGCGCCTCTCCTACAGGCTCCAGCGGCTTGCCCTGACGCCCAGTGTCCGCCGTGCCTTCGTCTTCGGTCTGCCGCTCTCCTCGATCGCGCTCGTCATCGGATTGTCGTTCAGCGATGTCGAACGGCGCGAGGCGATGGCGACCTGGTGGCAGGAGGTCAAATCCGAGATCCAGCAGCGCGACGAGTTCATGGTCAAGCTCCTCGCGGTCGACGGGGCCACCCCCAAGATCGAGGCCGAGATCCGCGAGCTTCTGCCGCTGAAGCTTCCGACCAGTTCCTTCGATCTCGACCTGCCGGCGCTCCAGGCCCGCGTCGCGGCCCTCGACGCGGTGGAACGTGCGGATCTCGTGATCAAGTCCGGCGGCGTCCTGCATCTTCAGGTGGCCGAACGCGTGCCGGCGATCGTCTGGCGTCATTCCGGCGGGCTCGACCTGCTCGACGACCAGGGGCGCAAGACGGCGGCCCTGACCCGCAGACTCGATCGCGGGGATCTGCCGCTCGTCTCCGGACGCGGGGCCGACAAGGTGGTGCCCGAGGCGCTCGCCCTGATCGCCGCGGCCGCGCCGCTCGAGGACCGGATGCGCGGCCTCGTCCGCATGGGCGAGCGGCGCTGGACGATAGTGCTCGACCGCGATCAGCGTCTGCTTCTTCCCGAAAGGGAACCGGTCGCGGCGCTCGAACAGATCCTCGCCCTCGACGAGGCGCAGGACCTTCTGGCGCGCGACGTGACGCTGGTGGATTTCCGCGATTCCGAACGACCGACCGCGCGCCTTGCCGAAGAAAGCGCGCGTACCTTGCGCCAGACCATGATGACCGAGCTGGGAGACGACTGAGACATGACCGATCTGTACCAATCCCAGCGCGCGATGCGGGCGATGCGCAAGGCCGCGATGCAGCGTGGCGTGATCGCGGTTCTCGACGTCGGCACGTCCAAGGTCGCCTGTCTCGTGCTGCGCTTCGACGGGCCGGAACGGTTCCGCGCCTCCGACGGCATCGGTTCGATGGCGGGGCAGAGCGCGTTCAGGATCATCGGTGCCGCCACGACCCGCTCTCGCGGGATCCGCTTCGGCGATGTCGATGCGATGCCCGAGGCCGAGCGGGCGATCCGCACGGCGGTGCAGGGGGCGCAGAAGATGGCGCAGGTCCGCGTCGACCATGTCATCGCCACGTTCTCGGGCGGCGACCCGCGCAGCTACGGTCTCGCCGGTGAGATCGATGTCGAGGGCGGCCCCGTCTCGGAGCAGGATGTCGCGCGCTGCCTCGCCGCCTGCGACGTTCCCGATATCGGCGATGCCCGCGAGGTGCTGCACGCCCATCCGGTGAACTTCGCGCTCGATTACCGCAGCGGCATGACCGATCCGCGCGGGCACATGGGCAACACGCTTGCCTGCGACATGCACCTGCTGACGGTCGACAGCCGCTCCATCGCGAACCTCATCCACTGCCTCAAGCGCTGCGATCTCGACCTCGCCGGGATCGCGTCCTCTTCCTATGTCAGCGGCATCTCGAGCCTCGTCGAGGACGAGCAGGAACTTGGCGCTGCCTGCATCGATATGGGGGGCGGGGCGACCGGCGTGTCGATCTTCATGAAGAAGCACATGATCTACGCCGATTCCGTCGGGCTCGGCGGCGACAACATCACCGCCGACATCTCCAAGCTCATGCAGGTCTCGCTCGCCACGGCCGAGCGGCTCAAGACCCTCCATGGCGGCGTGGTCGCGACCTCGATGGACGACCGCGAGATGATCGCACTCGGCGGTGAGACCGGCGACTGGGACCGTGACCAGCGACGTGTGAGTCGCGCGGACCTCATCGGCATCATGCGCCCCCGGGTGGAAGAGATCCTCGACGACGTGCGCGCCCGTCTCGACGCGGCCGGGTTCGAGCACCTGCCGAGCCAGCAGATCGTGCTGACGGGCGGGGCGTCGCAGGTGCCGGGCCTCGATCATCTCGCTCCGCGCATCCTCGGACGGCAGGTCCGGATCGGACGGCCCTTGCGCGTTTCCGGGTTGCCGGAAAAAGCCACCGGTGCCGCCTTCGCCAGCGCGGTCGGCCTCTGCCTCTTCGCGGCACACCCGCAAGACGAATGGTGGGACTTCGAGATTCCCGCCGACCGGTATCCCGCCCGATCGCTTCGCCGCGCGGTGAAGTGGTTCAAGGACAATTGGTGACCCGAAGCCCGGCGCAAGGCGGGCGAATACCCGGGCTCGACGGACAAAAATCGCCGAAAAGTGTTTTGTGCCAGACGGTAGAAGCCTGAAGTTCAGAAACCGCATTAACTCTGTTAAGCTGCGGAAATTCATGGAATAAACGCGTTTTTTCGGGTGACGCGCTCGGCCACTGTGTCTAGACTTGGGCAAAATAAGGCGAAATCCCGGTCGCAGTCCGGGCATAAGAAAACAGGCGGACATTATCATGACTCTGAATCTCAGCATGCCCCAGCGTGACGATCTGAAGCCGCGCATCACCGTGTTCGGCGTGGGTGGCGCGGGCGGCAACGCCGTCAACAACATGATCGAGAAGCAGCTCGACGGCGTCGAGTTCGTCGTGGCCAACACCGACGCGCAGGCCCTCGCCCAGTCGATGGCGACGACCAAGGTGCAGATGGGCGTCAAGGTGACCGAAGGCCTCGGTGCCGGCGCGCGCGCGGCCGTCGGGGCCGCCGCCGCCGAAGAGAGCATCGAGGAGATCGTCGATCATCTCGCCGGCGCGCATATGTGCTTCATCACCGCCGGCATGGGCGGCGGCACCGGAACCGGTGCCACCCCGATCATCGCGCAGGCCGCGCGCGAGCTTGGCGTGCTGACCGTCGGCGTCGTGACGAAGCCCTTCCAGTTCGAGGGCTCCAAGCGGATGCGTCAGGCCGAAGAGGGCATCGACGCGCTGCAGAAGATGGTCGACACGCTGATCATCATTCCCAACCAGAACCTGTTCCGTCTCGCGAACGAGAACACGACCTGCACCGAGGCGTTCGGCCTTGCCGACGACGTGCTCTACCAGGGCGTGAAGGGCGTGACCGATCTCATGGTCCGTCCGGGCATGATCAACCTCGACTTCGCCGACGTCCGGTCGGTCATGGACGAGATGGGCAAGGCCATGATGGGCACGGGCGAGGCCGAAGGCGAGGACCGCGCGCTGAAGGCGGCCGAGCTTGCGATCGCCAACCCGCTTCTCGACGAGATCAGCCTCAACGGCGCGAAGGGCGTGCTCATCAACGTCATCGGCGGCTACGACATGACCCTGTTCGAGCTCGACGAGGCCGCCAACGTCATCCGCGAGAAGGTCGATCCCGACGCGCATATCATCGTGGGCTCGACCCTCGACGAGGCGATGGAGGGCCGCATGCGCGTCAGCGTCGTCGCGACCGGCATCGATGCCGTCGAGGCCGCGGTCGATACGCCGGTTCCGCGCCGCCGCCTGTCCGAGCCGCTCCCGACCCGCACCGAGGAGCCGCGCGCGGCCGAGCCTGCCGCCGCCCCCCGTGTCGCGGCCTCCCGTCCCGAGCCGGTCCAGGAGGAAGTGAACGAGGATTCCGACTTCTTCGCCGATTGGGATGCGCGCCACGACGCCGAGGCGGTCAGTGCCGAGGAAGTCCAGCAGGACGACGGTCTTCCGAAACCTGCCTACGTCGCCGAGCCGGTCCGCCGCGAAGCCACCCCGGGCGAGCCTTCGGTCGAGGCGCTGACGCGGCTCGAGCAGGCGGTCCGCAAGGCACCGTCCGCACCGCAGAAGGGCGGCAATCCCGAGGTCGGCAACCAGCGTCCCGCGCAGCCCGCCAATGCAGGGGCCGAGCGTCCCCGCTTCGGGATCAACTCGCTGATCGGCCGCATGACGGGCCAGCCTGAAGGTGGCGAGCGTGCGCATGCCGGACAGCAGCCCGCGCGCCGGCCGCAGCAGCCGCAGATGCATCGCGCCGAACCGCGGAACGAGCCGAACCAGGACCAGGAAAAGATCGAGGTTCCGGCCTTCCTCCGCCGGCAGGCCAACTGATCCCATTCGGATTTCGTGAACGAGAGGCCGGCGCAAGCCGGCCTTTTTCGTTTCGTTAACCTTTGTCCCGGCATGCTTTCCGCCGGAAATTCGCGAAAACGGCCTGATCGCGTCATTCGCCTGTTACACACCGTTGCAATCGTTGATTTGAGCGTCCCGCCCCCCGCGCCTAGATCTGTCTCACCGGCCGCCAAGCGCCGGAGATTGGGGGCTACGATGCAAACGACCTTGAAAAAGGCGATCACCTTCACGGGCGTCGGGCTGCATACCGGCCGCCCCGTCAGGATGGTTCTGCGGCCCGCCGCCGCCGAGTTCGGCATCTGGTTCCGTCGCACGGACATCACCGGGCGGAACACGCTCATCCCCGCGCATTGGAGCGTTGTGGAGCAGGGCGAGCTCTGCACCCGCATCGTCAATTCCGACCGTGTGGACGTCTCGACGATTGAGCACGTCATGGCCGCGATCGCCGGTTGCGGGTTGCATAACGTGACGATCGACATCGACGGTCCCGAAGCGCCGATCCTCGACGGGTCGAGCGCTCCGTTCGTCCGCGCGATCCTCGCCACCGGCCTGCGTGATCTTGCCGCGCCGATCCGGGCCTTGCGCGTTCTCGACGTGGTCGAGGTCCGCAACGGCGATGCCTGGGCTCGGCTCGAACCCGCATCCGGGCTGGAGATCGACTTCCAGATCGACTTCGCCGATGCCGCCATCGGTCAGCAGCAGAAAGTCCTCAAGCTCGCGAACGGGGCCTTCGTGCGCGAACTCTGCGACAGCCGGACCTTCTGCCGCGAGGCCGATATCGACATGATGCGCGCCCGTGGACTGGCCCTTGGCGGAACCTACGACAATGCCGTTGTGGTCAGCGGGGCCGACGTCCTGTCGCCCGGCGGTCTGCGTCACCGCGACGAGGCCGTGCGCCACAAGATGCTCGATGCGCTCGGAGATCTGGCCTTGGCCGGTGCTCCGATCCTGGGGCGGTATACGGGCGTGAAATCGGGCCATGCGATGACCAATGCGCTTCTCAGGACGCTTTTCGCGCGTCCCGGTGCCTGTCGCATGATCGAGGTCGATGCCGAGATGGCCGCCGGTCTGCCGGGTGCCGGACTTGGCCGGGACGACGCACCGCGGCTCGCCGCCTGATCGCGGTTTCGCGGGACCAAAGGCGTTTTGCACGGAATCTTTCTATGCTAGACGATGGCCGCAGACGCGGATCCGGTCCGCGACACCTGGGGCAGGGATTTCGGAACATATGCCGGCTGCAAATCGGATCACGCGCCTTACCGTCCTTCTGACGTTGGTCTTCGCGCTTTCGGGCTGCGAACGGGCGGCCAATCTCTTCGCCTCGCGCGACGTCCCGCTCGAGTCGCTCGCCGCCGAAGACATCTATCGCCGCGCCGAGTTCGAGCTCGAGGATAGCAACCCGGACGAGGCCGCGCGCTTCTTCGGCGAGGTGGAGCGCCTGTACCCCTATTCCGAATGGGCCAAGCGGGCCCTCGTCATGCAGGCCTTCGCCTATCATCGCGATCGCGATTACGAGGCGGCCCGCGCCTCGGCGCAGCGCTATCTCGAATTCTATCCCGGGGGCGAGGATGCGGCCTATGCGCAATATCTCCTCGCGCTCAGCTATTACGACCAGATCGACGATGTCGGCCGCGATCAGGGGCTGACCTTTCAGGCGCTGCAGGCGCTTCGCGGCGTGATCGAGGGCTATCCCGACAGCGAATATGCCCGCTCCGCCATCCTCAAGTTCGACCTCGCCTTCGACCATCTCGCCGGCAAGGAGATGGAGATCGGTCGTTTCTATCTCAGCCGCGATCACCATACCGCCGCGATCAACCGCTTCCGCGTCGTCGTCGAGGACTTCCAGACAACGACCCATACGCCCGAGGCGCTCTATCGTCTTGTCGAGGCGTATCTCTCGCTCGGCCTCGTGGACGAGGCGCAGACGGCCGGCGCGATCCTCGGCTATAATTACCAATCGACCGAATGGTATCGCGACGCCTATACGCTGCTGACGGGCCGGGGTCTGCGTCCCGAGGCACGGGGCGATTCCTGGCTCAGCGCGGTCTACCGGCAGGTCGTCCGCGGGGAGTGGCTCTGACGCCCCACATGCGAAAGATCCGGTATGCTGCGCGGTCTTGATATCCGGGACATGCTGCTGATCGACCGTCTGGAACTCGAATTCCAGCCGGGTCTGAACGTGTTGACGGGCGAAACCGGCGCGGGCAAGTCCATCCTCCTCGACAGTCTCGGGTTCGTCCTCGGGTGGCGCGGTCGCGCCGAACTCGTCCGTCAGGGTGCCGATCGCGGAGAGGTCACGGCGAGCTTCGATCTGGTCCCCGACCATCCCGGCCGCGCGGTCCTCGCCGAGGCCGGGATCGAGGTCGAGGACGAACTCATCCTGCGTCGCGTGAACACCGCCGACGGTCGCAAGACAGCCTGGATCAACGACCGTCGCGCCTCCGGCGACGTCCTCCGCCGGCTGAGCGAGACGCTGGTCGAACTTCACGGCCAGCACGACGATCGCGGTCTTCTCGACCCCAAGGGCCATCGCGCCCTGCTCGACGATTTCGCCGGAAACGCCGCGCGACTGGCCGAAGTCGCCTCGGCTTGGCGCAGCCGGAGCGAGGCCTCCCGCACCCTCGAAGCCGCCCGGGCCGCGCTCGCCGCGCTGCAGAGCGAGGAGGAATACCTCCGCCATGCCGTGGGCGAGATCGACACCCTGTCTCCCGAACAGGGCGAGGACGAGGCGCTCGACACCCGCCGCCGTCAGATGCAGGCGGGCGTCCGTATCCGCGAGGACATCTCCCGCGCGCTCGACGCGCTCGGCTCCGGCGGGGCCGAGGGCCCCATGATCGACGCCGCGCGCTGGCTCGACGCGGCTGCCACCCATGCCGAAGGTCGGCTCGACGCCCCGATCGAGGCGCTCGGCCGCGCGATGGATGCCCTGGCCGAGGCCGAGCAGGGGGTCTCGGGCGCGCTCGACGCGCTCGACTTCGACCCGCACGAGCTCGAACGGATCGAGGAACGCCTCTTCGCCATCCGCGGCCTCGCGCGCAAACACGACGTCCTGCCCGACGCGCTCGCCGATCTCGGGGAGGACCTGCGCCGGCGGCTCGACGCTCTCGACGGCGGAGCGCGCAACATCGCCGATCTGCAGGCGGCACTGACCGAGGCCGAAGCGCGCTACGATACCGCCGCCCAGGGGCTGAGCCTCGCGCGTGCCGAGGCCGCGCTCCGCCTCGATCATGCGATGGCCGCCGAACTCGCACCGCTCAAGATGGACCGCGCGGTCTTCGAGACCCGCCTGGGCGAAGCCCCCGCCGGCCCCGCGGGCCGCGACACCGTCGAATTCCGCGTCGCCACCAATCCCGGCGCACCGGCGGGCCCCTTGGGCAAGATCGCCTCCGGCGGAGAGCTTTCGCGCTTTCTTCTCGCGCTCAAGGTCTGCCTGACCGAGGCGCAGACCTCCCTCACCCTCATCTTCGACGAGATCGACCGCGGCGTCGGCGGGGCCACCGCCGATGCGGTGGGGCGCCGTCTCGCGGCCCTCGCCGAGGATGCGCAGGTCCTTGTCGTCACCCATTCGCCCCAGGTCGCGGCGCTTGGGCAACATCACTGGCGGGTCGAGAAACGCGTCGCCGACGGCATGACCACCACCGATGTCGTCCCCCTCGACGCATCGGACCGCGTGGACGAGATCGCCCGCATGCTCGCCGGCGATACCGTGACCGGAGAGGCGCGCGCCGCGGCTCGTGCGCTCATCGACGCGGGCTGACCGGCATGACCTCTTTGCTTTCCCAAATACGCATGGCGCGCCGTCACGGCCTGTAATCGGCCGGCAGCAGGGTGCCGCCCGTATTCACATGGCTTTCGGCACCCGGCACGATGTCGGTGTTCTGCGCCGAGACACAGATCCAGCCGCCCTCGCGCCATGCCATCACGAAGCTCATGACGGTACGGCGCGGACCCGCCTCCATTCCTGCCGGGTCGACCTGCCCGTCAAGAAGCAGTCGTGCATGCACCACCGCCACCTCGCCGAGATCGCGAACCGTCACGCGTCCGACCCTGAGCTTCGATCGGGCGAACAGCACGCGGAACCCGTAATCGTGGGCGCGCACGATCGCCTCCCGGCTGCGCCATCGAATCCCTGTGACGTTCACGAAATCGGCGTCCTCGGCGAAGAGCGCGCCGAGCCTTTCCGCATCCCGCGCGGCCCAGGCAAGGGCGAAGCGTTCAGGCATCTCTTCGGGAGTTTCCAACGGCTTTCCTCCTTTTCGAGCGCGGCGCGATCCCTTACAGACCTCGGGCAACGGCACCTTGGGTTGCGGGGGATATCTGATCGGTATGGGCGACCGCGCTGCGCCGCAAGATCGCAACCGGATCGACCGGGCCCGTCTCGCACGTCGCGAGGGCTGGCGCGCCCTTGTCGTGCACGGTCCGGGACAGATCCAGTTCTGGTTCATCGCGCTGGCCGTCGGCACCGCCTCCGGCTTTGCGGCGCTCCTGTTCCGCAAGGGCATCAACGGCCTCCAGGCGGCGCTCTACGGCACCTACGACATCAGTGCGCTCACCCATTTCGCCTCGCAACTGCCGTGGTACCTCATCCTCGGCTATCCGATCCTTGGCGGTCTCATCGTCGGGCTGATCCTGCACCGCTTCACCGATGGCGGACGGGTCAGGTCCGTC
Organism: Palleronia sp. LCG004; assembly: GCF_032931615.1. Lineage (NCBI taxonomy): Bacteria > Pseudomonadati > Pseudomonadota > Alphaproteobacteria > Rhodobacterales > Roseobacteraceae > Palleronia > Palleronia sp. LCG004. Next base: position 1,969,573 of record NZ_CP136759.1, on the reverse strand, counting down.
GCCGACGTGATCGAGGGGGCCGCCCTCCATGACGGGCGGGTCGAGGTGCGCGCGGGCCTCGCCTCGGCCGCCGCCTCTCTCATCACCCTCGGATCGGGCGGCTCGTCCGGTCGCGAGGGGCCGGTCGTCCATCTCGCCGCCGTCATGGCGACGATCGTCAACAATTTCATCAATGCACGCGGCATCACGGCCCGCGATCTTCTGGGCTGCGCCGTTGCGGCCGCCGTCTCGGCCAGCTTCAACGCGCCCATCGCGGGTGCGCTCTTCGCGCTCGAGGTGGTGCTGCGGCATTTCGCGGTCCATGCCTTCGCGCCGATCGTGATCGCCTCGGCCGCGGGCACCGTCATCAACCGGCTCGAATTCGGCGACGTCACGGAATTCACCCTGATGCAGGAGGGGGTGCTCACCTTCTACCGTGAACTCCCGGCCTTCCTGATCCTCGGGCTGGTCTGCGGATTGATGGCCGTGATCCTGATGCGCTCGATCTTCTGGGCGGACGCGATCGCGACCAGGGGGCAGGCCGCGATGCGACTTCCGCGCTGGATGCGGCCGATGTTCGCCGGTGCGCTTCTGGGCGCGATCGCGAACTTCTATCCGCATATCATCGGCGTCGGGTACGAGACGACCTCCCTCGCGCTCACGGGTGAGCTCGCCCTGCACGAGGTCGTCGTCTTCGCGGTGATGAAGACCGTGGCCGTCGCGATCACGATGGGCGGCCGGATGGGCGGGGGCGTGTTCTCTCCTTCCCTCATGCTCGGGGCGCTCGTCGGTCTGGCCTACGGGCTCGTCGCGACGGGGCTCTTCCCGAATGTCTCGGGGGCCGAAACGCTCTATGCACTCGCGGGGATGGGGGCCGTGGCGGCGGCCGTTCTGGGGGCTCCGATCTCAACCACGCTCATCGTGTTCGAGCTGACGGGTGACTGGCAGACGGGGCTTGCCGTGATGGTTGCGGTGTCGACATCCACCGCGCTCGCCTCTCGGCTGGTCGATCGCAGCTTCTTCCTCACCCAGCTCGAGCGGAGGAACATTCACCTCTCGAAGGGCCCGCAGGCCTACCTGCTGACCATGTTCCGCGTGCGAAACGTCATGCGCGGCCCGGACCACAAATGGGCCGCTCCGCGCGATGCGATCTGGGAGGCGATCGAGCAGGGCATCCATATCGACGGCGACGCGACGCTCGACGAGGCGATGCCGATCTTCGAGGCGACGTCGCGGCTCTTCCTGCCGGTGGTCCGCATCGGCGCGCGGGGCGAGCCGCCCGAGATGCTCGGGGCGCTCTTCCATGTCGATGCGCTGCGTGCCTACAACCGGGCGCTCGCCGCCACCGCCGCCGAGGAACATTCCTGACGCGGCCGCGCTCTCGCGCGGGCCGTCAGATGCGTTCGACCGTCACGTCCTCGGTATGGAAGGCGATGTAGCCCGCGATTTCCGACACGTCGTCCTTGGGAGATTCGTAGCTCCAGGCCGCATCGTCGATCTTGGCGCTTTCGCTCATGATCGAGAAATATGCGGCCTCGCCCTTCAGCGGGCATTGCGTGGTCTTCTCCGAGCGGTCGAGGAACTCCATCGCGATGTCGACACGGGGGAAATAGACGACCTCGTCGTGCCCGTCCTCGTGCAACAGCAGTGCCCCGTCCGATTCTCCGAGAATCGCCCCGCCGGCACGCACGGTCCATGTGCCCGCGGCCTTCTCGATCTTGATGCGATCCGACATGAACGTCTCTCCCTTAAGCATTCCGCCGGACCCTACCAGAAAGTTGAGGTCATACAACTTGACAAAGAGGGGCCGTCACGCGGCCGATCCATTCCGTCGCCTCCGGGCTCAGACGGCCCGCCATCCGGTTCGCCACCCCGGAATGATAGGCGTCGATCCAGGCGCGTTCGGCCGGAGAAAGCGTATCGATATCGATAAGCCTGCGGTCGATCGGAACCCAGGTGAGGGTCTCGAAAGCCAGCATTTCGCGATGGGCATCGCCGTCGGGCAGGGGCTCGGCCTCGACCACCACGACCAGGTTCTCGGTCCGGATGCCCCAGGCCCCCTCGCGGTAATAGCCGGGCTCGTTCGAGACGATCATCCCCGGTTCGAACGGCACCTCGCTCTGCCGGCTGAGCCGTTGCGGTCCCTCGTGCACGCTGAGGAACACGCCGACGCCATGGCCCGTCCCGTGGCCGTAATCCTGCCCCGCCATCCAGAGCGGCGCGCGCGCCAGCGCATCGAGGTCCCGACCGGCAAGGCCCTTCGGCCACCGCGCATGGCTGATCGCGATCATGCCCTGCAGGACACGGGTAAAGGCCGCGACCTGCTCGGGGTCGGGATCGCCCACTGCCATCGTGCGGGTGATGTCCGTCGTCCCGTCGAGATACTGGCCACCGCTGTCGACCAGCAGCAGATCGCCCGGCGACACGGCGCGGTCGCTTTCCTCGCTCACGCGGTAATGGGTGATCGCGCCGTTCGGCCCGGTGCCCGCGATGGTGTCGAAGCTGATGTCGCGCAGCTCGCCGGTTTCGCGGCGAAACCTCTCGAGCGCGCGGACCACGTCGATTTCGGTCAACCGCTCGCCTACGAGCACGTCTGCGAGCCTGCCGTCGAGCCAGTAGAGGAACTCGCACATCGCCGCGCCGTCGCGCAGATGGGCCTGACGGCTGGCCTCGATCTCGGCATCGGTCTTGCGCGCCTTGGGCAGGATGCAGGGATCGGTGGCCCAAGCGACCTCGATGCCGGCCTCTTCAAGGGTGCGGCCAAGGATCACTGGTGCGGTGTCTCGGTCCAGCCGGACAGGACCGCCAAGCGTGGCGAGTGCCGCATTCAGGCTTTCGGGCGGCAGGATCTCGACCCCGGGCAGGAGATCGGCGTCGATCTTGTCGGAATGCACGAAGAGCCGCACCTCGCCCGTTGCGGCCTCGACGAGGGCGAAGCCCTGCGCGATCGGGATGCGCGGAATGTCGGAGCCCCGGACGTTCAGCAGCCAGCAGATCGAATCGGGAAGGGTCAGAACCGCCCAGGCGTGGCCCGCATCGCGCAGATCCTTCGCGATCTCGGCGCATTTCCCCGCGCGGGTCTTGCCAGCGATTTCGTCGGGGAAAGCGGTGATCCGACCCATCGGCGGGCCGGGCTGGTCGGTCCAGATCGCATCGACGGGATTGTCGATGGCACGAAGCGCCACGTCGCGGCCGGCGAGGGCGGCCTCGAGCCGGTCGATCTCGGCGCGGGTATGGAGCCAGGCATCGAAGCCCAGCACAGCGCCCGCGGAAAGCCGTTCGACCAGCCAGTCGGCGGGCTTCCGGCCGGGAATCTCGTGCACCGCGATCTCGTCCGCGACCTGACCGCGGGCCTGAATGGTGTATCTTCCGTCAACGAAGAGCGCGGTCTCGTCCCGCGTCACGACCGCCATGCCGGCCGATCCGCTGAAGCCCGTCAGCCAGGCGAGCCGCGCATCGCGATCGGCCACGTATTCGCCCTGATGCGCGTCGGCGCGCGGCACGAGGAACGCGTCGATCCCCGTTTCGGCCATGCGTGCGCGCAATTCCCCGAGGCGCGGCGGCCCCTGTTCGGGGCGGCTCGACACCTTGAAATCCTGATACATTGGCGATGATGTCCTTGTCGGTGGGGCGTCAGCCCGCCTTGCGCATGCCGAGCGTGCGGGCGCGTTTCCTCGGGTCGCTGTCGAAGAGCCCGGCGAGTTGTTCGGTCATGGCACCGGCCAGCTGTTCGGCATCGGTGATGGTCACGGCGCGGCTGTAATAGCGTGTGACGTCATGGCCGATCCCGATGGCGATGAGCTCGACCTGACGGCGGCGTTCGATCATGGCGATCACGTCGCGCAGGTGCTTCTCGAGGTAATTGGCGGGGTTCACGGACAGCGTGCTGTCGTCGACCGGCGCGCCGTCCGAGATGACCATGAGGATCTTGCGCGCCTCGGGGCGGCCGCTCAGCCGGCGATAGGCCCATTCGAGCGCCTCGCCGTCGATGTTCTCCTTGAGCAGTCCCTCTTTCATCATCAGGCCCAGATTGGGACGCGCGCGACGCCAGGGCGCATCGGCACCCTTGTAGATGATGTGCCGCAGATCGTTGAGGCGGCCGGGATGTTTCGGCCGACCCGCGTTGAGCCAGGCCTCGCGTGCCTGACCGCCCTTCCACGCGCGGGTGGTGAAGCCCAGGACCTCGGTCTTCACGTCGCAGCGTTCCAGCGTCTGGCTGAGGATGTCGGCGCAGATCGCGGCGATGGAGATCGGCCGACCGCGCATCGAGCCCGAATTGTCGAGCAGGAGCGTCACGACCGTGTCGCGAAATTCGGTGTCGCGCTCGACCTTGAACGACAGGGGCGTGGTCGGGCTGACGACGACGCGCGCAAGGCGGCCCGCGTCGAGGATACCCTCTTCCATGTCGAATTCCCACGACCGGTTCTGCTTGGCCTGGAGGCGGCGCTGAAGCTTGTTCGCGAGCCTGCCGACCGCGCCCTTGATCGGGTCGAGCTGCTGGTCGAGATAGGCGCGCAGGCGTTCGAGCTCGGCGGGCTCGGCAAGCTCCTCGGCGCGGATCTCCTCGTCGTTGCGCTGCTCGTAGACCTTGTAGCCGGGATCGGCATCCGAGACGGCGGGCGGGGGAGGGGGCTCGGACGGAGCCTCTCCCTCGGGCATCTCGGTCTCGTCCTCGGCCTCGCTCTGGGCGCTGTCGTCGGAGGAGAGATCGGCCTGCGCGGCCTCCTGCGTCTGTTCCTGCGACTGGGAGGCGTCTGCATCCTCCTCCTCGCTGCTGTCCTCGTCGCCGCCCGACTCCTCGGGGTCCTGGCCGTCCTCGCCATCCTCCTCGGCGTCGGTCTCCTCGTCGGGGTCCTCGGCGTCGGGATCGTCGCCGAGCTGGTCGCCATAGCCGAGATCCTCGATCACGCGGCGCGACAGGCGCGCGAACCCCGCCTGATCGGCGAGCGCGTCCTGCAATCCCTCGAGCGTTTCGCCCGCCTGATCCTTGAAGAAGGACCGCCAGAGCGATGCGGCCTTCTCGGCACCGGCTGGGAGATCGCGGCCCGTCGCCAACTGCCGGATCAGGTAGCCCGCGGCGACCGAAAGCGGCACGTCGCTGCGGTCGTGGACCTGTTCGTAGCCCTTGCGCCCGGCTTCCACGTCGATCCGCGCATCGATATTGCCGGCGGTGCCGGGCATGGTGCGCGCGCCCACGGCCTCGCAGCGGGCATGTTCCATCGCCTCGTAGAGATCGCGGGCCATCTGACCCTGCGGGGCGTAGCGGTTGAACGTCTTGGCGTCGTGATGACGCCGCCTGAGCGCGTAGCCGTCGGCCGTCCCTCGGGCGAGCAGGACCTCGTCGCGTGTCAGACGGCGGCTGATCTGCGGCAGGCGCAGGCCGTCGTTGTTCATCCCCGGCGGATCGACCGAATAGCTGACGCCCATTTCGGGATCGTTCGCCATGACGCGCGTGGCCTCGGCCAGCGCCTTCTTGAACGGATCGGCGGGGTTGTCGTTCTTCTTGCTCATGCCCTGCAATCTAGCCGCAGACGCCGCGGACACAATCCCGGCCGGGGCCCGCTGAAGGCCGATCGATGTCGAATCGGCAAACGACGTTCGGTTCCGACACAAATTCGTGCCCCGGTTGTGCGAACGGGTTTCCGCCGAAGGTTGTGATCACATTTGCGAGATTTTGCCGAATAGGGAGCAAAACCGTCGTAAAGGGGGGACCCAGGACGCGGGTTCGCGACTTTCATGGGCAACCTATCCCGGATGAGCGAGCGACGTCGGTCATCTGCGCGGATCAGGACTGTGAGGAGTTACGTGATATGACCATGTTCACCAACAAGACCGCGACCGCAATGCTGGTCGGTATGCTGGCAGTTGCACCTGTCGGAGCGTTCGCGCAGTCGAGCAGCGAAACCAGCGAAGACCCGGCGGCGACCACCGCGACCGAGGGTCAGGGCGAGATGACGACCGAAGGCGGCACCGAGAGCGGAGACATGGCGACGGAGGGATCCTCCGAAGGAATGTCCGGTGACGGCATGTCGGGCGACAACATGTCCGGCGACGAGATGGCCAGCGAAGAGCAGCCCGCGCAGCCGGTCGAAGGACAGATCGTCATGCAGGACGAGGATTCGATCCTGGCCAACGACCTGATCGGCAGCCCGGTCTATTCGCAGGACGGCGACAGCATCGGCGAGATCAACGACATGATCGTGCAGCTCGACGGCACCGTGCAGGGCATTGTGATCGGTGTGGGCGGTTTCCTCGGCATCGGCGAGAAATCCGTCGCGCTCGAGATGGATTCGCTTTCCACGCAGACCGACGAGAACGGCAACATCCAGCTCGTCACCAGCGCCACGCAGGAAGACCTCGAAGCGGCCGAAGCCTTCGTGGATGCGAACCAGCAGGAGGCGATGGAGCAGCAGCAGCAGGCCACCGAGCAGCAGGGCGACGCGATGTCCGGCGAAGGTAGCGGCATGGCGACCGACGGCATGGCGACTAGCGGCGGCGGCACGGGCGAAGGCACGGCACCCGAGGCCGAAGGCACCCAGTCGCAGTAATTCCGGGATCTCCCGAAATGTGAAAGGCGGCCCTTCGGGGCCGCCTTTTTTCATGGTCGGGTATCGCGGCGACGGGTCTGGCCGTTGCCTGATCCGGGGATCGAGCTCGGTCAGCCGAGGCTCAGCGAAGCGGCGCTTTCGGGCAATTCCTCGTCGAAGCAGCGCTGATAGAACTCGGCCACCGTCTCGCGCTCGAGCTCGTCGCATTTGTTGAGGAAGGACAGCCGGAACGCATAGCCGACATCGTTGAAGATGTTGGCGTTCTGCGCCCAGGCGATCACCGTGCGGGGCGACATGACCGTGCTCAGATCACCAGCCATGAAGGCGGTCCGGGTCATGTCGGCGACCGTGACCATCTGCGAGATCGTCTTGCGGCCTTCATCGCTGCCATAGCCCGGAAGCTTCGAGACGACGATCTCGGCTTCGGCGTCGTGGTGAAGGTAGTTCAGCGTCGCGACCAGCGACCAGCGGTCCATCTGGCCCTGATTGATCTGCTGCGTGCCGTGATAGAGCCCGGTCGTATCCCCGAGCCCGACGGTGTTGGCCGTGGCGAAGAGCCGGAAATAGGGGTGCGGCGTCAGCACCTTGTTCTGGTCGAGAAGCGTCAGCTTGCCATCGACCTCGAGCACGCGCTGGATCACGAACATGACATCGGCGCGGCCGGCATCGTATTCGTCGAAGACGATCGCAGTGGGATTTCTCAGCGCCCAGGGAAGGATTCCCTCCTGGAACTCGGTGACCTGCACGCCGTCGCGGAGCTTGATCGCATCCTTGCCGATCAGGTCGATCCGGCTGATATGACTGTCGAGGTTCACCCGCACGCAGGGCCAGTTGAGGCGGGCCGCGACCTGTTCGATATGGGTCGACTTGCCGGTGCCGTGATACCCTTGGATCATCACGCGGCGATTGTACTGGAAACCAGCCAGAATCGCGAGCGTGGTATCGGGATCGAACCGGTAGGTGCTGTCGAGATCGGGCACGCGCGCGGTCCGTTCGGCAAAGCCCTGGACCTTCATGTCGCTGTCGATCCCGAAGACGTCTCGTACCGAGATCTCGGTATCGGGCTGCGTGTCCATATCCATGCTGCCGTCGGCCATGATCGTCTTTTCCTTCCTTCGGGATACCGCATGCAGCGGGCCCCAAGCTTCGCTGCGCGTGGTGCAACATATCACCTGACGCCGCAAGGGGAAGGTCCGGGCCCGCGCTTTGCCACTGGCCATGCCCGAAGCGATTTGATCTAGTCCCCCCAACCGGACGGGGAGGCAAGCGTGGCACGCGACGTCGCTGACATCGAAAGAATGATCCTGAGGATCGCGGACAGCGACCGGGATGCGTTCCTCGCGCTCTACGACGCGACCAGCGCGAAACTCTTCGGCGTCTGCCTGCGTGTCCTCAAGGACAGATCAGATGCCGAAGACGTCCTGCAGGAGGTCTTCGTGAAGGTCTGGCGGAATGCCGGACGATACAATGTGAACGGTCTCTCTCCGATGACGTGGCTCGTCACGATCGCGCGCAACGCGGCGATCGACCGCCTGAGGACGAGAAAGACGCAAACGGAGGACGCAGAGGTGCTCGAACGCTTGCCCGATCGCGGCCCGTCACCGGAAGGGGCGGCCATCGCCGCCTCCGAGGCGAGGCGCATCGCGGCCTGTCTCGACGAGCTGGAGCGCGACCGCGCCCAGGCGGTCCGCGGCGCCTATCTCGACGGCCTGTCCTACCAGGATCTCGCCACGAAGTTCGACGTGCCGCTCAACACGATGCGCACATGGCTGCGCCGGAGCCTGCAACGGCTCAAGGATTGCCTGAGCGCATGAGCAGCGATCGTATCGATAGGAGCGGGGATGGACCCGTCGACGACATGCTCGCCGCGGAATACGTCCTGCATCTGCTGAGCGTCAACGAGCGTGTGCGGTTCGAGAACCGGCTCGACGTCGAGGGCGGTCTGCGCGCGCGGGTCCAGGCCTGGAGCGAGCGCCTAGCGCCCATGGCGGACGAAATCGCGCCGGTCGAGCCGCCCGCGCATGTGCGAGCGCGACTGGCCGAGTTCGTGAAGGGCACGGATCGCGCCCGCGTCACGCGCAGCCGGTTCTCGATGTCGCAGATGATGCGCGGCATGTTCGGAGGCGCACTCGTCGCGGTGGCCGCGCTCGTCCTTCTTGCCGTCATGCTGCCCGTCGTTCAGCCGCCGCATGACGGCCCGATCTATGCCGCCGACCTTTCCACGGAAGACGGTCTGGTTGCGGTGCAGGCGCGCTTCGATCCGCGCGAGGACGTGCTCGTCCTCGAATCGTTGAACGTCGAGGCCCCCGAGGGGCGCGTGCTGCAACTCTGGCTGCTGCCCGACGGCGCGGAGGTTCCTCTGTCGCTGGGGCTCTTGCCGCAGGCGCGGGAGATCGTGGTCGAGCTTGCCCCCGACGCGGCGGCCGGCATTCCGGGCGGCCTTCTCGAGATCTCCGAAGAGCCGCCGGGAGGCTCGCCCCGGGCCGGTCCGACCGGGAACGTTCTTGCGATCGGCGAGGTTCAGCAGGGCTGAGCGACGTTCAAAGTGTCGCGAGTTGACGGGAAAGGCGGGTATGTCCCCTGTATCGGAACTCGCGGACATTCTACATTCGGCGAAACGTCGGAAAGAACGTACAAAGATGACCGCATAAGGGAGAACGCTATGAGACGACGCCATTTCCTTGCCTGCAGTGCCGCCGCATTCACCGCTCCGACATTTCTGTCCGCCGCCGAGGGCGAGACCTTCGAGGTCACGCACAGCCCGGAGGAATGGCGCAGGATGCTCGGGGATGCCGCCTATGACGTGATGCGCGAGGAGGGGACGGAGCGTCCGAATTCCTCGCCGCTCAACGCCGTCAAGGCCGACGGGACGTTCCATTGCAAGGGCTGCGACCAGGCCCTCTATCCGAGCAAGACCAAGTTCGAATCCGGCACCGGCTGGCCGTCATTCTACGCTCCGGTCGAGGATGCCGTGGCGACGAAGCCCGATCCGGGCTGGTTCGGTATGCGGACCGAGGTACATTGCGATCGCTGCGGATCGCATATGGGTCACGTCTTCGACGATGGACCGGAACCGACCGGCAAGCGCCATTGCATCAACGGCATCGCGATGGTCTTCCGCCCCGCCGGTTCGGGCGAGCCCGTCATCGGCTAGATGGCGCAGAGACCGGCACGGCTGGTCCCGATCGGTTCATCGACCGATAGAAAAAGACCGACCCGGCCGAGCGCCGGGTCGGTCTTTTTGGTTCAGCTCGTGAAGTTGCGGCTATCCTTGATCTGGTCCCATGCCCAGACGACCTCGGCCAGCTGCTCCTCGTGGCCGCGATCGCCGCCGTTCATATCGGGATGCAGTACCTTGATGAGCGATTTGTAGGCCTTGCGGATCTCGGCCTTCGTCCAATGGTCCTTGGCGTCGAGAATCTCGATCGCGCGGCGTTCGGTCGAGGGCAGGCGGCGCGTCGTGCCGCCGGTCTGCGACTTGCCGGGATTGCGCGTCGCATTGTCGCCCAGCACCTGGTGCGGGTCGTCGACCCCGAGACGCGCCCATGCGCGCTGCTCGTCCGAGCGTTTGCCGAACGGCTTCGTCTGACGCCCCCAGACCCGGTCGTTGGCGATCTGGTCGTCGAATTCCTCTTCGGTCTGCCCGTTGAAGAAGTTCCACTTCAGGTTGTACTCGCGCACGTGGTCCTTGCAGAACCACAGATACTCGTCGAGGTGGTCGGGCGAGCGGGGGGCCCTGTATTGCGCGTGTTCCTCGCAGCCGGGATGTTCGCAGATGCGGGTCGAGGTCTCGAACGCGCCCGACATGCCACGCTTGCCGCGCGGGTTCTTCTTCTTCGCCGAAGACACCCTGAGATCGAATCCGAAGGGATCACTTTTCGACATGATGGCTCCTTTCCTGGGCGGAGGGGAGAGTTTAGGGAATGTGCATCAGAGGTGAAGAGAGAAATTGCGTTCCATGTCCGTCAAAGACGAAATTCGCCGACGTCTCGAAGACGTCATCGCTCCACGTGAGCTCGATGTCGCCGACGACAGTGCCGCGCATGCCGGGCATGCCGGGGCACCTGCGGGCGGCGAAAGCCATTTCTCGGTCCGGATCAGGGCCGAACGGTTCGGGGGCATGTCGCGCATCGCCCGTCACCGGGCGGTCCATGATGCGCTCGGCGCGGATCTGATGGGGCGCATCCATGCGCTGGCGCTCGACATCGACGACTAGTCGCGGGCCGGCCCCGGAACGGGGCGCAACGCGCCGCGCGGCTCCCTCTGGGCGCTGAGGGCGGGGGCCTGCTGCTGACCGGTCGGCGCCGCACCCATCGGAGGCTGTTGCTGCGTGCCATGGCCCGCGTCGAACGATGAGGGGCTCGCGGGTATGTCGGCCTGCTGCGGCTCGGCCCGGGCTTGCCCGAGCGTCTGCACGTCACGCGATCCGGCGAACGGCATCTCCGTGGTCTCGACCCAGCGGCGGAAGATCAGCACCGTCACGGGTTCGACCACGGTCTTGCGGAAAAGGCCGCGCTTGGTTTCGGCCTGCATCGTCTCGGAGCGCTGGTATTCCCACCGGTCGAGCCCTTCGGCGTTGAGCGCGGCTTCCATTCCCTGCGAGAACCGCGCGGCAATTCCCTTCACGCCCTTCGCCTTCGGCGCGTCCTTGGGGGCGGGAACGACACGATATTCGTAATAGGACATGTTCGGGATCTCGTCTCTCGGCCGTTTCGGACGTCCGTCTATGCTTGAAAGGGGGCGTTCTGTCCAGTCCGGGCCCGGCGGGGAACTGCGCATCGACCGGCTGCGTTCAGGTCCGTCGCGATTAACCATACGGAGCTTACATGCAACGCATTCTTCTTCCGCTCGTCCTGCTGACCGCACTTGCCGCCTGCCAGTCGAATGGCGGCCGCGCCGTCGTCGACGAAGATCCGCAGGCCACGCTTGGCGATACCATCGCCGAGCCCACCGACGGCTTCGACAACGAGCCCGGTATCGGCGACTGATCGGAATGGCGGCGCGACAACGCGCCGCGCGCCTGATTTTCCGAAAGTCTGCATGGCGCGCCGTCCTCCGGGACGGCGCGCTTTTTTCTAGAGCCCGAGCTTGGACGCGACGATCTGGTTCACGGCCTTGGGATTCGCGGTCCCGCCGGTCGCCTTCATCACCTGGCCCACGAACCAGCCGGCGAGTTTCGGGTTCGACCGCGCCTTTTCGACCTGCGCGGGATTCTCGGCGATGATCCGATCGACGGCTTCCTCGATCGCGCCGGTATCGGTCACCTGCTTCAGGCCGCGCTCCTCGACGATGACCTCGGGATCGCCACCCTCGGTATAAACGATCTCGAAAACGTCCTTGGCGGTCTTGCCCGAAATGGCGTCCGACTTGATGAGGCGGACGATCGCGCCGAGCTGCGCGGGGCTCATGGGGCTGTCGGAGGTCGAGCGATCGTCCTTCTTCAGGCGACCGAAGAGTTCGTTGATGACCCAGTTCGCGGCCATCTTGCCGTCCCCGGCCTCCGCCGCGACCTTTTCGAAATAGGCCGCGTCCTCGATATCGGCGGTCAGGACGGAAGCGTCATATTCCGTCATCCCGAACTCGGTCACGAAGCGCGCGCGCTTCTCGTCGGGCAGCTCGGGGAGGGTCGCGCGGATGTCGTCGACGAAGGATTGCTCGATCTCGAGCGGCAGCAGGTCGGGATCGGGGAAGTAGCGGTAATCATGCGCTTCTTCCTTCGAGCGCATCGACCGCGTCTCGCCCTTGTCGGGATCGAAGAGCCGCGTTTCCTGCACCACCTTGCCGCCATCCTCGATGATGGCGATCTGGCGACGTGCCTCGACCTCGATCGCCTGCTGGATGAACCGCATGGAGTTCATGTTCTTGATCTCGCAGCGGGTGCCGAGATGCGAGAAATCTTGCGTCTCCTGGTATTTCTCGTAATCGCCCGGCCGGCAGACCGAGACATTCACGTCGGCGCGCAGATTGCCGTTCTGCATGTTGCCGTCGCAGGTCCCGAGATAGCGCAGGATCTGCCGGAGCTTTCCGACATAGGCGGCCGCCTCTTCGGGGCCGCGGATGTCAGGGCGCGAGACGATCTCCATCAGCGGGACGCCGGTGCGGTTGAGATCCACGAAGGAGCTCTTGGGGTCCATGTCGTGGATCGACTTGCCGGCATCCTGCTCGAGATGGATCCGCTCGATCCGGACGAGCCGGGCGATGCCGGGGGCCATGTCGACCAGCACTTCGCCCTCGCCCACGATGGGGTGGTAGAGCTGGCTGATCTGGTAGCCCTGCGGCAGGTCGGGATAGAAGTAGTTCTTGCGGTCGAACGCCGAGCGGAGATTGATCGCGGCATTGAGGCCGAGCCCCGTCTTGACGGCAAGCGCGACGCATCCCTCGTTGATCACCGGCAGCATTCCGGGCATCCCGGCATCGACGAAGGCGACGTTGGAATTCGGCTCGGCCCCGAAAAGGGTCGACGCGCCCGAGAACAGCTTGGCTTTCGAGGCGACCTGCGCATGGACTTCGAGCCCGATGACGAGCTCCCAATCCTCGTGCGCGCCTTGGATCACCTTCGGGGCGGGCGGCTCGTAGGTCAGGTCCAGCATGGATCGTCTCCGGGCAGTAGGGGGCGCTAAAGGCCATCGAATAGGCGCGCCTCCGCCCTTTCGCAAGGGATGGGTGGCGGGATGTCGCCGGTAACCGGAAGGCCAGCTGGTCAGATTTCGCTGAATCGGGCTACGTCGCTTCGATCGAAACGACCGAAGGTTTCCATATGATGCGTCGTCTGGCCATCCTGCTGTGTCTTCTGCTGCCTGCCTGTGCCACCGTGACCCCGGCCTCAACCCCGGAGGCCCCCACCGATCTGCCGGTTGCACGTTGGGATTTCCGGCCCGAATCGAACGACTGGACGGAGGCGACGCTCGCCGCGCTCAAGGCGCACGGATCGGCCCTGCCGCGGATGGTGCCCGCGGATTACGCGCAATGGTGCCCCGGCTATCCCGACCAGAGCGCCGAGAATCGCGCGGCCTTCTGGACCGGTCTGATGTCGGCGCTCGCCAAGCACGAGAGCACGTGGAACCCCGAAGCCGTGGGTGGGGGCGGGGCGTGGTACGGTCTCGTGCAGATCGCGCCGGCGACGGCACGTGGCTATGGCTGCGACGCGCGGACCGGATCGGCCCTGAAGGATGGCGTCGCGAACCTTCGCTGCGCGGTTCGCATCGCCGCCGCGCAGGTCAGCCGCCGGGGCAGCATCGATCGCGGCATGCGCGATTGGGGCCCCTTCCATTCCTCGGCGAAGCGCGCCGAGATGTCCGCGTGGACGCGGGCGCAATCCTACTGCCAGAAACCGGTCTGAGGGCGGAACGATTCCCGGCGTTCTTCGATATTGCCTCGGCGCGCTTCTGGCGCTGGCCACGCTGTCCGCACCGGTCGCGGCCGATGAGATGCGGCCGGAATCCCGTCCGGCGGCCGACCCGATCCCCGCGACCCGGTGGGACCACCGAAGCGAGGGGGATGACTGGACACGGGCCGCGCTGCGCGCCCTCAAGGATCATGGCAGCCCTCTCGTCGATCTCACGCCACGCGATATCGGGCGGTGGTGCCCGGGATATGACGGTGCGCCGGATCATGCGCGGCGGGCCTTCTGGGTCGGCTTCCTGTCCACGCTCGCCGAGTACGAAAGCCGTTGGCGGCCGGGTGCCGTCGGAGGTGGGGGGCGTTGGTTCGGTCTCGTCCAGATCGCTCCGGCGACGGCCGACGGCTACCGCTGCGAGGCGCGGTCGGGCGGTGCCCTGAAGGACGGGGGCAAGAACCTCGCCTGTGCGATCCGCATCATGGCGACGACCGTTCCGCGCGACGGGGTGATCCATTCGTCGGGACCCGATTGGGGCGGTGTCTCGGCCGATTGGGGGCCGATGCGCAGCGCGTCGAAACGCGCCGACATGCGCGAATGGCTCAGAGGGCAGGAATATTGCCAGCTCTTCTCCTCGCCGCGGCCGGAAGCCCGCCCTGAGCTGGCCCAGGAAGCACGTGACGATCGGTCGAACGCCAAGGCGGTACGCATTGCGGCACGTAGCCCGCGCTGAGTTTCAGGCGGAGCCCGGCCGGCTGCTCTGACGCGCGAAGAGGAACGGACGGCGCGACGAATCGACGAGCGAGACCGAAGCCGTCTTGGCCCCGCCGAGCGCGAGCGTCGCGTCCTTGAGCGCGGCGATGGCACCTTCCGAACTCGTCGGAAGGGACTTGGCCGAGATGGGCGAGCCGACGACGACGCGATAAGGTTGCCGCGCCTTGTTCAGCGTCTCGTGGAAGAGCGTGATGTCCCGCAGGCTCGGGTGAACCACGTCGAAGAGATAGAACAGGACCGAGTTGCGCGCGCGGATGTTGATCGGAATGATCGGCACGTCGAACTTGCGCGCGATCATCGCGGCCGACGGCATCCAGTCCCGTTCGAACAGTCGCAGACCGCGTCGCTTGGCTAGGCGGCCGGACGGAAAGATGATCCCGAGCCGTTCCTCGTCCATCGCCTTGCGGGTGAAGGCCATCGTCTCGCGCGTCTTGCCGTGCGTGCGCTTGTCGTGCCGCCATTCGACGGGCGCGATCATCGAGGTGAGCTGCGGCACGACCTTCAGGATGTCGACATTGGCATAGAAGAAAAGGTCGGGCCGGAGGGGGGCCAGCAGGTGATGCAGGACGATCCCGTCCGCGATCCCGGTCGGATGGTTCGCGACGACCATCGCGCCGCCCTGACGCGGGATGTTCTCGAGCCCGGTCACGTCGACTTCGCGTGCGAGCATCTCGCTCATGCGGTCCATGAGGGCGCGACCGGTCCAGTCCTCCATCTCCTGGCCTAGCGTGACCGTGCGGTCGTAGCTGAGGAGCCGATTGAGACAGGGACGCGCCAGGCGCACGGGAAGAGTTTCGCGGCGCAGCCACATGGCACGCTCGAGGATCTGCTGATCTATCCGCTCTTTTACGCCCACGAGGACACCTGAGGTTTCTCACCAATGCCTGACAGATGGAACGATTGAACGCAAAAGGCAAGTTTCGGCCCGGCAGGAGAGGCCTTCCGGCGTGTCTTCGCCTGCCGGGCCGAGCCGTTCACGCGGCTTGCGCCTTCGTCTCGACCGCATCGATCACTGCCTTGCAGAAGGCGTCGAGATCGTCGGGGTTGCGGCTGGTGATGAGGTTGCCGTCGATGGCGACCTGTTCGTCGACCACGTCTGCCCCCGCATTCTTCAGATCCGTCCGGATCGAGTGGTACGACGTCAGGCGTTTGCCGCGCACGAGGTCGGCCTCGATCAGCAGCCACGGCGCGTGACAGATCGCCGCAAGCGGTTTGCCCGTCGCCGCGAAGTCGCGGATCTTGGCCACCGCCGTCTCGTCCGTGCGCAACACGTCGGGATTGATCTGGCCGCCGGGCAGGACCATGGCGTCGTAGTCACCGAGATTGACGTCCGAGATCTTCAGGTCGCCGGGGATCTTGTCGCCCCAGCGGTCGAAATACCATCCGGTGATCTCGCCGCCATCGGGCGTCGCGACATGGACCGTCGCACCGGCCTTTTCGAGTTGTTCCTTCGGCGTCGTCAGTTCGACCTGTTCGAAACCGTCGGACGCCATGATGATGATCTTCGCAGTGCCGATATCGGGCATGGATGTCTCCAATCTTCTGTTTGGATTTGCCCGTCCAACACCGTCGTGCTGCCGCGGTTCCGGTCGCCGGAACCGCTGGCCGCCACGCTCATCGGCCGAGGATTCGACCGACCATCTCGCCGGTGTCGCGCGACAGCTCGCCCGTCGCGCGCATCCGTTCCAGCGCATCGCGGATCATCTCCTGCCGATCGACATCGTATCGTTTCCAGGTCTCGAACAGGGTCGTCATCCGCGCGGCGGTCTGCGGATTGACCGGATCGAGCCGCAGCAGCCAGTCGGCCACCAGCCTGTATCCCGACCCGTCCGCGGCATGGAAGCTCGAATGGTTCATGCCGAGCCCGCCGATGACGGAGCGGAACCGGTTGGGGTTCTTCCAGTCGAAATCCGGATGCTCGACAAGGCGCGCCGCGATGGCCGCGCCGGTCTCGCCCGGGGCCGCGCCGATCTGCAGCGAGAACCATTTGTCGAGGACCAGGCGATCGTTCTGCCAGCGGTCGTAGAACGCGGCCAGCGCATCCTCGGCCGCGCCGATCCGGATCAGCGGCACGAGCGCTCCGAGACTGTCGGTCATGTTGTCGGCCTGCGAGAATTGCGCCCGGGCAAGGTCGCCGCCGTCGATCAGCGTCAGATGGGCCAGTGCCGCGTTGCGCAGGCTGCGCCGGCCAGCCGATTCGGCATCGGGGCTGTAGCCGTCGGGAATGCCCGGGGATTCGATCACCGCGCGGAAATCGGCCTCGAGATGGCGCGCCATCGCGACCTGCATCCTCTGACGCGCCGCGTCGATGGACCGGGGGTCGGGAACGTGATGCGCCTGTGCCAGCGTCTGCGCCATGTCGTCGTCGGAGGGCAGGCCCAGGACGAGGGCACGGAATGCCGGGTCGAGCGTCTCGTCGCCCACGACCGAGGGCAACGCGTCGAGATAGGCGGGGTCGGGCTCGCCCCCGTCGGTGATCATCGCAGCCAGCGCGTCCTTGGCGAGCGTTCGTCCCGCCTCCCACTTGTTGAAGGGGTCGGTGTCATGCGCAAAGAGCAGGGCGCGATCCGCGCGCGGGATGTCCTGCCGCAGGATGACCGGGGCCGAGAAGCCCCGCAGGACCGACGCGACGGCGTCGTCGGTGCCGATCTCGAACCGCGCGCTCTGTTCCGCGCATGTCACCTCGACCAGCCGGGTGGGCAGCACTTCGCGGCCATCGCGGCCGATCGCACCGACGGCGACGGGAATGACCTGCGGCGCTTTCTTCTCCTCCATGTCCGGCGTCTCGGGCAGGTGCTGCGCGAAGTCCAGGATCAGCGTGCCGTCCTCGATCCGCGTCGTGACGTCGAGCCGCGGCGTGCCGGCTTGCGCGTACCAGAGTGCGAATTGCGCGAGGTCCCGGCCGGTCGCGTCCTCGAAGATGCGCAGCCAGTCCTCGATCGTGCAGGCCTGTCCGTCGTGACGCTCGAAATAGAGGTCGAGCGCGCGCCGGTAGGCCTCGTCGCCGACGAGCGACCGGAGCATCCCGATGAGTTCGGCCCCTTTCTCGTAGACCGTCGCGGTGTAGAAGTTGTTGATCTCGATGTAGGATCTGGGACGGACCGGATGGGCGAGGGGGCCTGCATCCTCGCGGAACTGGCGTCCGCGCAGGATCTGCACGTCCTCGATCCGCTTGACCGCGTGGCCGCGCTCGTCGCCCGAGAAATGCTGGTCGCGATAGACGGTCAGCCCCTCCTTCAGGCAGAGCTGGAACCAGTCGCGACAGGTGATGCGGTTGCCCGTCCAGTTGTGGAAGTATTCGTGGGCGATGATCGCCTCGATCCGGGCGTAATCGGCATCCGTCGCCGTCTCGGGCGAGGCCAGCACGTAGCGCGCGTTGAAGATGTTGAGACCCTTGTTCTCCATCGCGCCCATGTTGAAGTCGTCGACGGCCACGATGTTGAAGACATCGAGGTCGTAGGCCCGGCCGTAGACCCGCTCGTCCCAACTCATGGAGCGTTTGAGCGCGTCCATCGCATAGGCACAGCGTCCCTCGTCGCCCGGCCGCACCCAGATGTTGAGCGCGACGTCGCGGCCTTCCATCGTGACGAACCTGTCGGAATGGGCAACGAGGTCGCCCGCGACCAGCGCGAAGAGATAGGCGGGTTTCGGGTGCGGATCGCTCCACTGTGCGGAGCCTATGCCGCGATCGCCCGGATCGCCGTTCGACAGGAGGACGGGCAGGTCCGACACGATGCGCACGTCGAACGGGGCCATCACGTCGGGGCGGTCGGGATAGTAGGTGATCTTGCGAAAGCCCTCGGCCTCGCATTGGGTGCAGAACATGCCGTTCGACATGTAGAGGCCTTCGAGCGCGGTGTTCGCGGAGGGGTCGATCACGACTTCGGCCTCCCAGACGAAGGGCGTGTCGGGGGCCTCGACGGTCAGGCCGTGATCGTCGATCCGTGGATCGCGCAGCGGCGCGCCGTCGATTGTCGCGCGGACGAGACGCACCCCCTCGCCGTCGAGATGAAGCGGCCCGCGCTCGGCCTCGGGATTGGGGCGGAACGCGATGCGCGAGACCACATGCGTCTCCGTCGGGTGCAGATGGAAGGTCAGCGACACGTCGTCGACCAGATAGGGAAACGGTCGATACTGCGACAGATGGACGGCACGGGGAGCGGCATCTTTCATGAAGATTGCCTTTCGAGGCTTGGGGGTTCTAATCAGCGCACTAGGTTACGGACCCACGGTCCCGCCGGCAAGCGGGCGAAGGAATTGCGGAGAAGATCCAGATGTCAGCGCCGAAAACCAATGTCGAAAAGCAGAAACGTCGTCACAAGGTCCCCCTTGCGGGGATGGCCTGGATGATCGGTTTCGCGGTGGTTCTCCTGATCCTGCTCGTGCTTTACCTGAGCGCGGGAGGAAACGAGCCGGGCGACGAGGAAGGATCCGTCGATCCGACCGCCGGCGCGGGCTCGGAGGCCTCGGCGACGGAATAGATGTCGAAGGCGCGGTCCAAGGGGGACCTGCCAACGAAGATCTGCGCCCGATGCGGGCGTCCATTCGCGTGGCGCAAGAAGTGGCGTCGCGACTGGGAGAACGTGAGATATTGCTCGGCGCGCTGTCGATCCGACACGCGCGGGGCGGACAATGCAGGGAGAGGACATGACTGAACGCAGCGAACGGGCCGGATTGCAGGTCGCGACGGAACTCGCCGAATTCATCGAGGAACGGGCGTTGCCCGGAACCGGTGTGGATGCCGAGAAATTCTGGAACGGCTTCTCCGATCTCGTGCACGATTTCGGACCGCGCAACGCGGATTTCCTGAAGGTCCGCGAAGACATGCAGGCCAAGCTCGACGCCTGGCACCGGGACAATCCCGGGCCCGTCGAGGATCAGAGCGCCTATGTCGAGATGCTGCGCGAGATCGGCTACCTCGTCGAGGAAGGCCCCGATTTTACGATCGAGACCGAGCGCACCGATCCGGAAATCGCCGACGTGCCCGGGCCACAGCTCGTCGTGCCGATCATGAATGCGCGCTATGCTCTCAATGCTGCGAATGCGCGCTGGGGGTCGCTCTACGACGCGCTTTACGGCACGGATGCGCTGGGCGATCTGCCGAAGGGCCGCGACTACGATCCGGACCGGGGATCGCGCGTCATCGACCGCTCGAAGGACATGCTGGACGAGGCGGCACCGATGATGTCGGGCAGCCACCGGCAGCTGGTGGGCTACCGCATCGTCGACGGCAAGCTCGAGGGACTTCACCTGAACGGCGAGGATTGGCGCGGGACGCAGACCACGCAGTCGCGCGACGAGCCCGGTGCCGAAGAGACCCCGCGGGTCGAGCATGGCATGCCGCTCAGGTACCCCGAGCAGTTCGTGGGGTATTCGGGCGATGCCGATGCACCGACCTCGGTCGTGCTGAGAAAGAACGGCCTGCATATCGAGCTTCGCATCGACCGGGATCATCAGATCGGCGCGTCTGATGCGGCGGGCGTGGCCGATATCCAGCTCGAATCCGCGATGAGCGCGATCATGGATTGCGAGGATAGCGTCGCGGCGGTCGATGCACCCGACAAGGTGCTGGCCTATTCGAACTGGCTGGGCCTCATGAAGGGCGACCTCACGGAGGAGGTCACGAAGGGCGGTGAGACCTTCACCCGCAAGCTCAACGACGACCGGACCTTCACCGCACCCGATGGCGGCGAACTCAGGCTCAAGGGCCGCGCGCTCATGCTGATCCGCAACGTGGGTCATCTGATGCGCAACCCCGCGATCCTCGACCGCGACGGGAACGAGGTGTTCGAGGGGCTGATGGACGCGATGTTCACCACCCTCATCGCGATGCACGATCTGCGGCGCGACGGCGGCAATTCGCTTCACGGTTCGGTCTATGTCGTGAAGCCCAAGATGCACGGGCCCGCCGAGGTCGCGTTCGCGGACGAGATCTTCGGCCATGTCGAGAACGTGCTGGGCCTGCCCGCCAACACCGTGAAGCTCGGCATCATGGACGAGGAGCGGCGCACGTCGGCCAATCTCAAGGAATGCATTCGCGCCGCGAAGTCGCGCGTGGCCTTCATCAACACGGGCTTCCTCGACCGCACGGGAGACGAGATCCATACCTCGATGGAAGCGGGCCCGATGGTGCGCAAGGGCGAGATGAAGAACTCGGACTGGATCAAGGCCTACGAGGATCGCAACGTCGATATCGGTCTTGCCTGCGGGCTCAAGGGGCGGGCGCAGATCGGCAAGGGGATGTGGGCGATGCCCGACCTCATGGCCGACATGCTCGAGCAGAAGATCGGCCACCCGAAGGCGGGCGCGACCTGTGCCTGGGTGCCGTCGCCCACGGCCGCGACGCTGCATGCGATGCATTACCACAAGGTCGACGTCTTCGCCGTTCAGGACGAGATCGCCGGTGGGGGGCCGCGCCGCTCGCTCGACGAGCTTCTGCGCCTCCCGCTCGCGCAGGGGACGAACTGGTCGGACGACGACATCACCTCGGAGATCGAGAACAACGCCCAGGGCATTCTCGGCTATGTCGTCCGCTGGGTCGATCAGGGCGTCGGGTGTTCCAAAGTGCCCGACATCCACGATGTGGGCCTGATGGAGGACCGCGCGACCTGCCGCATCAGCTCGCAGGCGCTGGCCAACTGGCTCCATCATGGCGTCGTGACCGAGGATCGCGTGATGGAGACGATGAAGAAGATGGCCGAGGTGGTCGATCGCCAGAACGAAGGCGACAAGACCTATCGGCCGATGTCGCCGGGCTACGACACGGTTGCGTTCAAGGCGGCCTGCGATCTCGTCTTCCGCGGCCGCGAACAGCCCTCGGGCTATACCGAGCCGGTGCTTCATGCCCGGCGGCAGGAACTCAAGGCGAAAGGATAAGCGATGATCACGACGGACCAGGCCCTCAAGGCCGTGACCGAAACCGTTGCCGCGGGACGCGAGCGCGGGATGAAGCCGCTTTCGGCGATCATGCTCGATGCGGGCGGGCACCCGCTGGCATTCCTTCGGGGCGAGGGAGCCTCGCCCGGTCGCTATGCCATCGCGCATGGCAAGGCCTACGGCGCGGTGATGCTCGGCATGACCGGCACCCAGCAGATGAACCGCGCCGAATCGCAGGCGTATTTCATGAATGCGGCGAACGGCGTCTTCGGCGGGCAGGTCGTGCCCGTTCCGGGCGGCCTGCTGGTGCGCGACGGCGAGGGCCGCGTCATCGGCGCGCTGGGCGTGACCGGCGACACCTCCGACAACGATGCCGAAGCCGGCCTTGCCGGCCTTCAGGCGGCGGGCCTCGACGGCGAAGCCTGATCCCGGTGGCGCGGGGGGAGACCCTCGCGCCACCTTCCCACGCGGAAGATTGGCCATCCCGGAGATTTCTGGTAATCTGCGCACTTCCATTGGAGTTCGCGTATGAGACGTCCGGTCGTAGGCATCATCGGCAATCACCATCTGATCAACGACAGCTACGAGATCCATGGCGGCGGCCGGATGAACAGCGAGGCCATCGCGCAGGTGACGAAGGCGGTGCCGCTGATCATTCCGGCCGACCCCGAGCTCGTCGACGTCGCCGACCTCATGGCCACCTGCGACGGCTTTCTCTTCACCGGCGGTCGCCCGAACGTCCATCCCGAGGAATACGGCCACGACGAGACGCCGGCGCACGGCACCTTCGACCGGCCGCGCGACCGCGTGGCGCTGGCCCTCATCCGCGCCTGCGCCGAGACGGGTCAGCCGTTCTTCGCGATCTGCCGCGGTTTTCAGGAAGTCGCCGTCGCGATGGGAAGCACTCTCCATCCCGAGATCCGCGACCTTCCGGGGCGCGAGAATCACCGCATGCCCCCCGACGGCACGATCGAGGAGAAATTCGCCCTTCGTCACAAGGTCACCTTCACCGAGGGCGGACCGTTCCACCGCCTGATGGGCGCGCAGGAGGTGATGACCAACACCCTCCACGGGCAGGGCGTGATCGAAGCCGGGACACGCTTCGTGATCGACGGCCATGCGCCCGACGGTACCTGCGAGGCGGCCTATATCGACGGGGCGCCGGGCTTCACGCTGTCGGTCCAGTGGCACCCTGAATACAATGCCGCCGCCGACCCGGTCTCGCGCGTGCTCTTTACGGCGTTCGGCGATGCCGTCCGCGACTGGGCCGAAGGGCGGCGTCCGCATCACGTGAGCCGGGTCGCCTGAGATCGCTGACATGCTGCGCGCGGCGCTTCTGAGCATCGTCCTCGTCTGGCCCGGCATCGCGTCGGCCCAGCGAAGCGAGACATGCTACGGTCTCCTCTGCATCATCGCCGAAACGCGCGATGCATCGGTCATCCTGTCGGCGCGCAACGCGAGCGGTCATGCGCCGATCACCGCCGCGCTGACGCTCGACCTCGACAACATGATCGCACGGGGCGTCGCGAACGCCACGTTGCGACCGGGCGAGATCCGCGATTTCGTGACGCTGACGCCGTCGGGATCGCCGCCATACGAATATCGCTATCGGTACCAATGGGTGCCGGGGGACACGCGCGCGCGGCCCGATCCCGGCGCAACCTATGCGTTGCCGTTCCGCCGCGCGGCACTGCCGGTCGTGCAATCCTGCGGCGGCTGGTTCTCGCACAGGGGCGAGGCCGATCAGGCCGTGGATTTCGGCATGCCCATCGGAACGCCCGTCCATGCGGCGCGGACAGGGCGGGTCGTCATGGTGCGCACGGACAGCCGCGAGGGCGGCCGCGCCCGGCGCTTCATCGGGCGCGACAACACGATCCTCATCGAACATGCCGACGGATCCATCGCGAACTACGCGCATCTGAGCTACCGGAGCGCGAGGGTCGCCGAAGGCGAGAGCGTCCAGGCGGGCGACATGATCGCGCTGTCGGGCAATACCGGCTACTCCGCATCGCCGCATCTGCATTTCGAACTCTATACGCCGCTCGCGAATGGGGGCCGGAAGAGCTGGCCGGTCGCATGGCGGATCGGTGGCGAACGGGTCCTCTGTCCGCGCCGCGGGACGATCCTCAGGAACTGACCGGCGGGACCGGTCCCGTTCGATCCCCGTGCCGCCCGTTGCTTGCGTCCATCAGAAGCGGTCGCTAGACAAAAAGTGATGACCTTATCGCAGGGACGGGGAGCGAGATGAAATTCGGATCGATTGCAGAGCACCAGGAAAGCGAGGCACGCGTCGCGTTGACGCCCGCCTCCGCCGAACAGCTCAGGAAACTCGGACATGACTGCGTCATCGAGTCGGGAGCGGGTGCCAAGGCCGATTTCACCGACGAGATGTACCGCGAGGCGGGCGTCGAGGTTCTCGACGACGCGAAGGCCGTGTTCGACGCCGCCGACGTGGTGGCCAAGGTCCGTCCGCCCTCGGAGGCCGAGGTGGACATGCTGCGCGAGGGGCAGACCCTCATCAGCTTCTTCTATCCGTCCGAGAACGGAGACCTGATGAAGAAGGCCGCCGACAAGGGCGCGACCCTCATCGCGATGGACATGGTGCCCCGCATCAGCCGTGCGCAGAAGATGGACGCGCTGAGCTCGATGGCCAATATCGCGGGCTACCGCGCGGTGATCGAGGCCGCGAACAATTTCGGCCGGTTCCTGACCGGTCAGGTGACCGCCGCGGGCAAGGTCCCGCCGGCCAAGATCCTGATCGTGGGCGCGGGTGTGGCGGGGCTCGCCGCGATCGGCACGGCGACGTCGCTGGGCGCGATCGTGCGGGCCTTCGATGTGCGCCCCGAGACGGCCGAACAGATCGAGTCGATGGGCGCGGAATTCCTGTTCCTCGATTTCGACGATGCCGGCGGGTCGGGCGAGGGCGGCTATGCCGCACCGTCGAGCCCCGAATTCCGCGAGAAGCAGCTCGCGCTCTTCCTCGAGCAGGCACCGGATGTCGACATCGTCATCACGACGGCGCTCATCCCGAACCGCGAGGCCCCCGAGCTCTGGACCGAGGAGATGGTCCGCGCGATGAAGCCGGGCTCCGTCATCGTCGACCTTGCCGCCGAGAAGGGCGGCAACTGCAAGATGACGCAGAAGGACAAGCGCATCGTCACCGACAATGGCGTCGTCATCATCGGCTATACCGACTTCCCGAGCCGGATGGCGAAGCAGAGCTCGACGCTCTACGCGACGAACGTGCGTCACATGATTGCCGACCTCACGCCCGAGAAGGACGGCAAGATCGACCACAACATGGACGATCAGGTCATCCGCGACAGCACCGTCGCCCATGGCGGAGAGGTCACCTGGCCACCGCCCAAGCGCGAGAATCCGTCTCCGGCGAAGCCGAAGCAGGAGAAGAAGAAGGAAAAGACCCCCGAGGAGAAGCGCGCGGAGGAGGTCGAGACCTTCCGTCAGCAGACGCAGAGCCAGGTGGGCCTTCTCGCAATCGGCGCGCTGGTCATGTTCCTGATCGGGGCCTATGCGCCCGAGAGCTTCATGAGCCACATGATCGTCTTCGCGCTGGCCTGCTTCGTCGGGTTCCAGGTCATCTGGGGCGTCGCGCACAGCCTTCACACGCCGCTCATGGCGGTGACGAACGCGATCTCGGGGATCATCATCCTCGGCGCGCTGCTCCAGATCGGGTCGG
Source organism: Palleronia sp. LCG004 (assembly GCF_032931615.1). NCBI lineage: Bacteria > Pseudomonadati > Pseudomonadota > Alphaproteobacteria > Rhodobacterales > Roseobacteraceae > Palleronia > Palleronia sp. LCG004. The sequence goes on along the minus strand of NZ_CP136759.1, from coordinate 1,944,363 downwards.
GCAACTGGATCGTGGTGATCCTGTCGCTGATCTCGGTCGTGATCGCATCGATCAACATCGTCGGCGGGTTCCTGGTCACGCGCCGGATGCTCGCCATGTTCGTCAAGTCGTAAGGGGAGGGAACGATGGGAATCGGTATCCAATCGGCGGCCTATATCGTCGCCACCATCCTGTTCATCCTCTCCCTCGGCGGGCTGAGGGATCAGGAAAGCGCGAAGCGTGCCATCTGGTACGGGATCGTGGGCATGGGCCTTGCCGTGCTTGCCACGGTCTTCGGGCCGGGCGTGCAGAATGTCTGGCTGATCATCATCGCGATCGCGGCGGGCGGTTTCGCCGGCTGGTACGTCGCCGGCAAGGTCCAGATGACCGAGATGCCGCAGCTCGTCGCGGCGCTCCATTCCTTCGTGGGCCTCGCGGCGGTCTTCATCGGCCTCAATGCCGAGCTGATGCTGCAGGCGGTTCAGGATCTGAAGGCCGCGGGGGCCATTCCGGCTCCGGGCGGGGTGATCCCCGTCTTCACCGGTGACACGCCGCCCATTCCTGCCGATGCGAACCTCACCGGCTTCGGCGAGCTTCTGTGGATGAAGGATGCGGTCGAGGTCGCGATCCTCAAGGTCGAGGTCTTCCTCGGGATCTTCATCGGTGCCGTGACCTTCACCGGCTCGGTCATCGCCTTCGGCAAGCTCTCGGGCAAGGTCGACGGGAAACCGTCGAAGCTGCCTGGCGGCCACATGCTGAACCTGGGCGCGCTGATCCTCTGCCTGATCCTCGGGCTGCTCTACTTCAACGGGGCGGGCATCTGGACGATCATCCTGGTGGCAATCGTCGCGGGGTTCATCGGCTGGCACCTCATCATGGGGATCGGCGGCGCGGACATGCCCGTGGTCGTGTCGATGCTGAACTCCTATTCCGGCTGGGCCGCGGCGGCGATCGGCTTCACGCTCGGCAACGATCTCCTGATCGTGACGGGCGCGCTGGTAGGCTCCTCGGGTGCGATCCTGAGCTACATCATGTGCAAGGCGATGAACCGGAAGTTCGTATCGGTCATCCTCGGCGGTTTCGGAGGTGCCTCCGGCCCGCAGATGGAGATGGAGGGCGAGATGGTCGCCATCCAGGCCGACGGCGTGGCCTCCGCGCTCGAGGATGCCGACAGCGTCATCATCGTGCCGGGCTACGGTATGGCGGTGGCGCAGGCGCAGCAGGCGGTGAGCGAGCTCACCAAGAAGATGCGCGATCAGGGCAAGCAGGTCCGCTTCGCGATCCACCCCGTCGCCGGTCGCCTTCCGGGGCACATGAACGTGCTTCTGGCCGAGGCGAAGGTGCCCTACGATATCGTGCTCGAGATGGACGAGATCAACGACGACTTCAAATCCACCGACGTCGTCATCATCATCGGCTCGAACGACATCGTGAACCCTGCCGCCAACGACGACCCGAACAGCCCCATCGCTGGGATGCCGGTGCTGCATGTCTGGGAAGCCAAGCAGGTCTTCGTCTCGAAGCGCGGGCAGGGGACCGGATATTCCGGCATCGAGAACCCGCTCTTCTTCAAGGAGAACACGCGGATGCTCTATGGCGATGCCAAGGAATCCGTGAACGCGCTCCTGCAGAAAATCTGACAGGGCGCGCAGTCCGAAGACGAGGCCCGGTACGAAAGTGCCGGGCCTTTTTCGTCGTGAAGTCAGGCCTTATCGCGTCGCAGACCCGAACCGATGTGGCGTTCGGGATGGTCCCGGCGTCGCGACATCACCGGCCTCGGCTCCACCGTTTCTGACCGTTGCGGATTGCACGAAGGTTGGCAGCGGTTTCACCTTTCCGGCGTTCTTCCGCCTGATCCAGTCGGTGTGTTCGCCTTCTATGATGGCGGTCCGGCCATCGTGTCTGCACATGCGGTTTCAGGGCAGATGGCCCGGAAATCGCGCTGCTCACGGTTGAAGCGATATGCCGGGAAGGTTCACCCCGCCCGAGGTTTCGCCTGAAAGAGGAGGCATGGTGGCCGAGCCGAACGGGGTTCGGTCAGGCCACCATGTCCGGTCAGACGTCCATCGTCGCCTGCACCGCGCGTTTCCACCGCTCGTATTTCGTCTGCCGCTCCGCATCGTCCATCGCCGGGTCGAAGCTGCGGTCGATCTCCCAACGCTGGGCGAAGCCTTCCTGATCGGGGTAGAACCCGGCCCGCATGCCCGCGAGCCAGGCTGCGCCCACCGCGGTCGTCTCGAGGATCTTCGGCCGGTCGACCTTGGCGCCGATGATGTCGCTGAGGAACTGCATCGCCCAGTTCGAGGCCGACATGCCGCCATCGACGCGAAGCGTCTCGGGCTCCTCTCCGCTCTCCCAGTCCGCCTGCATCGCCTCGAGCAGGTCGCGGGTCTGGAACCCCACCGATTGCAACGCCGCCTTCGAGAACTCGGCCGGGCCGGAACTGCGCGTGAGGCCGAAGACCGCCCCGCGGCAATCGGCGTTCCAGTAGGGCGCTCCCAGGCCCGTGAAGGCCGGCACCAGAACGAGATCCTGACCGTCATCGGCCTTCTCGGCCAGATCCTGCGTGGCGGAAGCCTTGTCGATGATGCCGAGCCCGTCGCGCAGCCACTGCACCACGGCCCCCGCGATGAAGATAGAACCCTCGAGGGCGTATGTCGGCTTTCCGTCGAAGCGATAGGCCACGGTGGTGAGCAGGCGGTGGCTCGACTTGACCGGCGTGTCACCGGTATTGAGCAGCGCGAAACATCCCGTGCCGTAGGTCGATTTCAGCATGCCGGGTTTGAAGCAGGCCTGCCCGATCGTGGCCGCCTGCTGGTCGCCCGCCACCCCGAGGATCGGGATCTCCGCCCCGAAGAGATCGCCACGCGTCACGCCGAAATCGTCAGCCGTGTCGCGGATCTCGGGCAGCATCTCCATCGGTATGTCGAGCATCTTGGCGATCGTCGTCGACCACCGCCCCTTGTAGATGTCGTAGAGCAATGTCCGGCAGGCATTCGTCGCGTCGGTGACATGCGATTTGCCGCCCGTCAGATGCCAGATGAGCCAGGTATCGACGGTTCCGAAAAGCAGCTCGCCCTTCCTGGCGCGATCGCGCGCGCCGTCGACATTGTCGAGGATCCACTTGAGCTTGGTGCCCGAGAAATAGGGATCGAGCAGCAGTCCCGTCTTCTCGATCACCTGATCCTCGTAGCCCTTCGCGCGCAGCTCCTGGCAGATCTCGGACGTGCGCCGATCCTGCCAGACGATCGCGCGATGGATCGGCCGTCCGGTGGATTTCTCCCAGACGACGACGGTCTCGCGCTGGTTGGTGATGCCGATGCCCTGGATCTTGCCGGGCTCGATCCCGGCCTTCTCGATCGCCGCGCGGCAGGTGGCGGCCGTCGTCTCCCACAGGTCGTCGGCCTCGTGTTCCACCCAGCCGCTCGACGGGAAGTGCTGCTCGAACTCCTCCTGTGCCGACGCTGTGATGCGCATGTCTCCGTCGAACAGGATCGCGCGGGTCGAAGTCGTGCCTTGGTCGATGGCCAGAATATGCGTCATCATGCCTCCCTCATCTCTTGGCGGCCAAGGTGGCGCGACGGACCGCGGGGCGCAAGTCGGTCGCGCTGCCGGCTGCTACTCGGCCGCGTGCTGGGCGTCGCGCCGTTCTTTCATGTATGTGTCGAGCGCCGCGATCTCCTCGGCGCTCATCCGCAGGCCGAGCTTGGTGCGCCGCCAGACGACGTCCTCGGCCGTGCGCGCATATTCGCGCGACATGAGCCAGTCGACCTCGCCTTCGGTCAGCGTTCCGCCGAAGCCGCGGCCCATATCCTCCGCCGACCTGGCGTCGCCGCAGACCTCCCGCGCCTCGGTGCCGTAGGCGCGGATCAGGCGCCCGCACCAGTAGTCGTCGAGGAACGGATACGCGGCCTTGAGATCGGAGGTCAGCTTATGCACGCCGTCCACGGGGAAATCGCCGCCCGGCAGCGCCACGCCCGCGGTCCACTTGCCGGGCATCTCGGGAAAGAAGGGCTCGAGCTTGGTCAGCGCCTGTTCGGCGAGCTTGCGATAGGTCGTGATCTTGCCGCCGAACACGTTGAGGAGCGGCGGCTCGGATCCCCGGCCCCCGTCTGTCGCGGGCCCCGCATCGAGGCTCAGCACGTAGTCGCGCGTCGCCGCCGTCGCCGATTTCGCCCCGTCGTCGTAGAGGGGGCGAACACCCGAATAGGTCCAGACGATTTGGTCGCGCGTCACCGGCTTCTCGAAATAATTCGACACGAAGTCGCAGAGATACTGCTGCTCTTCTTGCGTGCATTCCGCCGGCACGCTCGGGTCGTGCCCGTGATCCTTGTCGGTCGTCCCGATCAGGGTGAAGTCGGTCTCGTAGGGAATGGCGAAGACGATACGACCGTCCTCTCCCTGGAAGAAATAGCACTTGTCGTGATCGTAGAGACGTTTCGTCACGATATGCGAGCCCCGGACCAGGCGCACGCCTTCCGAGCTGTTCATCCGAACCGTGTTCTTGACGACGTTCTCGACCCACGGGCCGCCGGCATTGACGAGGGCGCGGGCCCGGAACGTCTGCTGCGATCCGGTCTCGACATCTTCGACCGTGACCGACCAGTGATGGCCCTGGCGTTCCGCGCTGACGACCTTGGTGCGCGTCATCACCTTCGCGCCGCGGATCTCTGCATCGCGCGCGTTGAGCGCGACGAGGCGGGAATCCTCGATCCAGCAATCGCTGTATTCGTAAGCCTTGTGGAAGCGATCGCCGATCGGCTTGCCCTCGGGCGACGTGTCGAGGTCGAGCGTCTTTGTGCCGGGAAGATATTTCCGCCCGCCGAGATTGTCGTACATGAAGAGGCCGACCCGGATCAGCCATGACGGCCTGCGGCCCTTGAGCCAGGGCATGGTCCATCCGAGCAGCCGGGAGGTCGGGGTGTCGCCCTCGAACCGCATGTCGGGCGAATAGGGCAGGATGAAGCGCATCGGCCACGAGATATGCGGCATCGCCTCCAGAAGGGTCTCGCGCTCGACCAGTGCCTTCTTGACCAGTCCCACCTCGAAGAATTCCAGGTAGCGGAGCCCGCCATGGAAGAGCTTCGTCGATTTCGACGATGTCGCACCGGCCAGATCGCCCATCTCGGCCAGCACGACGCTGAGGCCGCGACCCTGTGCGTCGCGCGCGATGCCGGTGCCGTTGATGCCGCCGCCGATCACGAAAAGATCATGGAGCCCGTCCTGCCTGTCGGCCATGCCTGCGCCCTTTCCTTCGCTTGTCGGCGGAAACTATAGCGCCCCGGCCCGGGAATTGCAGGGGGGTGCCCGAATTGCCTTGGTCCCCGGGCGGAAAGCCGGCCGCCCTTGCGGCTGGCTTGGTGCGATAATAAGACTCTCGAAACCCGTTCGGGGTAATCCCGATACCGACAAGCCCGAGGCAGATCCCATGCAAGACCCCATCGCGCAGTACATGAACCTCGTCCCGATGGTGGTCGAGCAGACCAGCCGCGGCGAGCGGGCATACGACATTTTCTCACGCCTCCTGAAAGAGCGGATCATCTTTCTCTCCGGTCCTGTGCATGACGGCATGTCGTCGCTGATCGTCGCTCAGCTGCTGCATCTCGAGGCCGAGAACCCGAAGAAAGAGATCAGCATGTACATCAACAGCCCCGGTGGCGTGGTGACGAGCGGTCTGTCGATCTACGACACGATGCAGTACATCAAGCCGCCGGTCTCGACGCTGGTTGTGGGGCAGGCGGCTTCGATGGGTTCGCTTCTTCTCACGGCAGGCGAGCCCGGAATGCGCTTCTCGCTTCCGAACAGCCGCGTGATGGTCCACCAGCCTTCGGGCGGCTATCAGGGTCAGGCGACGGACATCATGATCCACGCCCAGGAGACACAGAAGCTCAAGGACCGGCTGAACCAGATCTACGTGAAGCATACGGGACAACCGCTCGAGAAGGTCGTCGAGGCGCTCGAACGGGACAACTTCATGTCCGCCGAGGACGCCAAGGCATGGGGTCTCATCGACGAGATCGTCGAGAACAGGCCCAAGGGCGACGATCCGAAGGCGTGACCGGAATGGCCTCGGGCGCGGCCGAAGGACGCCCGTCGTGCCGGGTTTTTGCGATTGCGGGTACAGATCCGCTGTCCTAGGCTTACCGGCACGAGGTCAGGACAAGGTGCGGGGCGGGTAGGAAACCGGCCCCCGCGACACCAGATGCGGGGCCTGATGCCCCGGAAGGACAAGCGATGGCGACGAATTCAGGCGACAGCAAGAACACGCTCTATTGCAGCTTCTGCGGCAAGTCCCAGCATGAGGTCCGAAAGCTCATCGCCGGCCCGACGGTGTTCATCTGCGACGAATGCGTCGAACTCTGCATGGACATCATCCGCGAAGAGACGAAGAGCGCGGGGCTCAAATCCTCTGAGGGCGTGCCCACCCCGAAGGAGATCTGCGAAGTTCTCGACGATTACGTCATCGGCCAGATCCATGCGAAGCGCGTCCTCTCGGTTGCGGTGCACAACCACTACAAGCGCCTCAATCACGCCGGAAAGACGGATATCGAGCTCGCCAAGTCGAACATCCTGCTGATCGGCCCGACGGGCTGCGGCAAGACGCTGCTCGCGCAGACGCTGGCGCGCATCCTTGACGTGCCCTTCACCATGGCGGATGCCACGACGCTGACCGAGGCGGGTTATGTCGGCGAGGATGTCGAGAACATCATCCTGAAGCTGCTGCAGGCGAGCGAGTACAACGTCGAACGCGCGCAGCGCGGCATCGTCTATATCGACGAGGTCGACAAGATCACGCGGAAGTCCGACAATCCGAGTATAACGAGAGACGTCTCCGGGGAGGGGGTGCAACAGGCGCTCCTGAAGATCATGGAGGGAACCGTCGCATCCGTTCCGCCGCAGGGCGGCCGCAAGCATCCGCAGCAGGAATTTCTGCAGGTCGACACGACGAATATTCTCTTCATCTGCGGCGGTGCCTTCGCCGGCCTCGAGAAGATCATCTCGCAGCGCGGCAAGGGGTCCGGCATCGGTTTCGGTGCGGACGTCAAGGATGCCGAGGGACGCGGCGTGGGCGAGCAGCTCTCCTCGCTCGAGCCGGAGGATCTGCTGAAATTCGGTCTCATCCCCGAATTCGTCGGTCGTCTGCCGGTGATCGCGACGCTCGAGGATCTCGACGAGGACGCGCTGGTCACGATCCTGACGAAGCCCAAGAACGCGCTCGTCAAGCAGTACCAGCGACTTTTCGAGCTCGAGGATACCAGGCTCACCTTCACCGAAGACGCGCTGAGCGCCATCGCCAAACGCGCGATCGAGCGCAAGACCGGTGCGCGTGGTCTCCGCTCGATCATGGAGGACATCCTGCTCGACACGATGTTCGACCTGCCGGGGCAGGACAGCGTCGAGGAAGTCGTGGTCAACGACGAAGCGGTGACATCCGAGGCGGCCCCTTTGATGATCCATGCCGAGGGCAAGGAAACTGCGTCCGCCTGATCGTCTCGCCGCCGCCACGCCAGTGGCGGCGCACGGTCCTCTGGTGCTCAGGAATTCTGCCGAAGGTACCTTTGCCGGAATTCCAGCGCGCGAAGCATCGCGGTCTCGAAAACCTCCGCGGCCTCTCCTCCCAGCCGTTCCAGGACGCTCGCTTCGGGCAGCGGCATGCGAGGGTCGTGGCGAAGCGCGACGATGCCCGTGGCACCGTGCGCCGACAGGACGAGAGTGCCGGCAGCTCCGACCAGAGTTGCGAAACAGAAGACGATCACGCGTTTCATACGCAGCCCCCGTTCTTTCACGATCGAGGATCATCGTGTCCAACGAAGATGAAAGCCGCGTTAATCGTGTGACGAGCGGATCCCTCTTCGAGGCGGAGATCGGCTATTGTCGGGCCATCGCCAGCGGCGGCTGGATCTTCGTTTCGGGCACGACGGGCTACGATTGCGACACGATGGTGATGCCCGACGACGTCGTGGCCCAGTGCCGGAACGCCCTCGGGACGATCGAGCGGGCGCTGGCGGATCTTGGTGCGGGGATGCGCGACGTGGTGAGGGTCAGGTACATCGTGCCCAATCCCGGCGACTGGCCGCTCTGCTGGCCTGTCACGCGTGCGGTCTTCGGTGCGCATCCGCCTGCTGCCACCATGATCTCGGCAGGGCTGCAATTGCCGGAGATGAAGATCGAGATCGAGGCTCAGGCCCTCCACCCACTGGACGCGGGACAGCCGATGCGGCATATGTCGCCAAGATCAAGCGGAGCCGAGACATGAGTATCCTCGACAGGTTTCTGAGCGTCGTGACATGGTGGAACGGTGCCACCCTCAACACCCGTCTCTGGTCTTGGCGCAAGGGCACCAAGGTCGGCGAGGACGATGCGGGCAACGTCTTCTATCGCAACGCCGATGACAGCCGACGCTGGGTCATCTACAACGGCTTGGTCGAAGGCAGCCGCATCGGTCCCGACTGGCATGGGTGGCTGCACCACACCTGGGACGAAACGCCGATCGACCGACCGGTCGTGAAGAAGGCGTGGGAGAAGGCGCATCTTCCGAACATGACGGGCACGCCCGCGGCCTATGCGCCGGTCGGATCGATCCGCCGCGAACAGCCGAAGCCCCGCGGCGATTACGAGGCCTGGAGCCCGGAATGATCCGCGCGATTGCGCTCGTCTTCCTGTTCGCTCCCGGCCTCGCCTCAGCGCAATATCGCGACCATTCGACGACCGAGGTTCTGACCGATACCGGCAGTTCCGCCGTGTTGCGCGGGCTCGACCGCATGACGGGAGAGGTTCGCGACCTCGAACTCGACCGTGGCGAGACGGTCGGTTTCGGCCGCCTTCAGGTCACCCTCGGCGAGTGTCGCTATCCGCAGGACAACCCCGCAGGCGATGCCTTCGCCTATCTCGTGATCCGGGAAGCGGGAGAGGAGCAGCCGGCCTTCGCAGGGTGGATGATCGCCGCGTCGCCCGCGCTCAACCCGCTCGAACATCGCCGCTACGACGTCTGGGTCATGCGCTGCAACAGGTGATCGGGCGAGGGGATCGGTGCCGACGCGTCGAACCTGACCCGCCGCAAAAGCGCGCTTGAAAGACGGGTGCGATATTCATCGCGCGGGATCTCGATGGCACCGAGCGTCACGAGATGATCGGTGACGAACTGCGTATCGAAGAGCGTGAAGCCGTTCTCCCGCAGGCGGTCGATCAGATAGACGAGCGCGATCTTGGACGCGTCCCGCCGCACCGAGAACATCGATTCGCCGAAGAACGCCCCGCCAAGCGTCACGCCGTAGACACCCCCGACAAGCGCGCCCTCTTCATGGACCTCGATCGAATGCGCGACGCCCCTTTCGTGCAGACGAAGATAGAGGTCGGCGATGACGGGGTTGATCCAGGTTTCTTCCCGATCGGCGCATCCCCCGAGGACGCCCGCGAAATCCTGGTCGAACGTGATTTCAAACGGGGTCGCCCGGATCCTCCGCCTCAGCGACCGCGAAAGGTGAAAGCCGTCGAGCGGGAGGATTCCGCGCAGGCGGGGATCGACCCAGAAGATGTCCTCCTCGCCCGCGCCGTCCGACATGGGAAATATGCCCTGCACATAAGCCTGCAGCAGCAGTTCGGGTGTGACCCCGGCTCTTACTGAAGGTTCGTCTCGAGCCATTTTTCGAGCCAGTGGATCGTGTAATCCCCGCTTTGAATGGCCGGCTCCCGAAGCAGCGCGTCGAACAGCGGTACGGTCGTGTCGACCCCGTCGATGATCAGCTCTCCCAGGGCGCGCGACAATCTGGCGAGCGCGGCCGGACGGTCGGGCCCGTGGACGATCAGCTTGCCGATCAGCGAATCGTAGTAGGGCGGGATGCGGTAGCCGTCGTAGAGCGCGCTGTCGATCCGGACACCGAGGCCGCCCGGAGCGTGGTACTGCGTGATCCGCCCCGGCGACGGACGGAAGGTCGGGAGCTTCTCGGCATTGAGCCGCACCTCGATCGCATGTCCGTTGAGCGTGAGCTTGTCCTGCTCGAAATCCATCGGCAGTCCGGCCGCGACGCGGATCTGCTCGCGGACGAGATCGACCCCGAAGACCGCCTCGGTCACCGGATGCTCCACCTGGAGGCGGGTATTCATCTCGATGAAGTAGAACTCGTCGTTCTCGTAAAGGAATTCGATCGTGCCGGCACCGGCATAGCCGATCCGGGCGACCGCATTCGCGCAGATCGCGCCGATATGCGCGCGCTGCTCCGGCGTGATGACGGGCCCCGGAGCCTCCTCGAAGACCTTCTGGTGCCGCCGCTGGAGCGAGCAGTCGCGCTCTCCCAGATGCACGGCGCGGCCCTTGCCGTCGCCGAAGACCTGCACCTCGATATGGCGCGGCGTGTCGAGATACTTCTCGATATAGACCTCGTCGTTGCCGAAGGCGGCCTTCGCCTCGGCGCGCGCGGTCTGCCAGGCGGAGGCGAGATCGCCTTCGGTCCGGGCAAGCTTCATGCCGCGTCCGCCGCCGCCTGCGGTCGCCTTGATGATTACGGGATAGCCCATGCTGTCGGCGATCTCGCGCGCGGCCTCGAGGTTGGCGACCCCGCCTTCGGATCCCGGCACGCAGGGCACGCCGAGCGCCTTCATGGTCTCCTTGGCGGTGATCTTGTCGCCCATCATGCGAATATGTTCGGCCGAGGGACCGATGAAGGTGATCTGGTGATCCTCGACGATCTGCACGAAGTTGGCGTTTTCCGACAGGAAGCCATAGCCCGGATGGATCGCCTGCGCGCCGGTCACCTCGCAGGCCGAGATGATGGCCGGAAAGCTCAGATAGCTCTGCCCGGCGGGCGGGGGACCGATGCAGACCGATTCGTCGGCCATGCGCACATGCATCGCGTCGGCATCGGCGGTGGAATGAACGGCCACCGTGCCGATCCCCATCTCGCGTGCCGCGCGGATCACGCGCAGGGCGATCTCGCCGCGATTGGCGATCAGGATCTTTTCGAACATCGATGCGGCCTATTCGAGGATCATCAGGGGGGCGCCGAACTCGACCGGCGCGCCGTCTTCGACGATGATCCGACGCACGATGCCGGCACGGGGCGCGGGAATGTGGTTCATCGTCTTCATCGCCTCGATGATGAGAAGGGTCTGACCCTCCTGCACCGCGTCGCCCGGAACGACGAAGTTCGACGCGCCCGGCTCCGGGGCGAGGTATGCCGTGCCCACCATGGGCGAAGTCACCGCGCCGAGGTCGCTCGAAAGGTCCGCCTCGGGCTCTGAGCTCGGGGCAGCGGGTGCCGCGCCGGAGGTCTGCGCGGGGCCGGGCAGGCTCGGCGGGGGCGGGGCGGGCACGGCCATCACCTGCCCGCGGCTGACCCGGACATCGAGGCTGTCGTCTTCGCCGTATTCGCGCTTCACGCGCAGCTCCGTCAGGTCGTTCTCGCGGAGAAGCTCGGCCAGTGCCTTGATGAAGCTCACATCTCCGTCGTGCGGGGTATCCGTCATGCCATCCTCGTCCCATCTGGCGTCCCAAGCCTGTGGGACGTTCGTATCGGCAACGGTATAGGACAGCATGGCGGCTGTGGAAAGCCGCGATCCCGGCAGCGTTCGGGGCTGCAATACATCGGCAACCTTCCCGCTCGCTTGACTGCACGGACCGCTCTGGTAGCTTCGGTCGGCATTCCAAGGACCGGCTGGAGATCCGCAAGTGAAGATTATGGCGATGATTGCGTTGGTGACGGCCGCGCCTGCGAGCTGCATGATGCCCGAGGAGGAGCCCGGCCGGGTCCGCGACGTATCGCCCGCCGCGCTCGCCGCGCTGCCGCAAGGGGTCGATCCCGCCTTCCTCATCCGCGACGAGAATGGCTGCTACGGCGTGGCTCTCGAGGCTTCCGAAGCTCCGAACGGCCCGCCGCTGCGCGACGCCACCGGCCAGCAGGTCTGCGATACGTGACCCCGCCGGAGGACGCCGCCGACCGCCGCGCGGTCGCGCCCGTCCTCTGCTATCCGACCGGAACGCTCCCACGGCCTGACACGGCGCGGATCGCGCGGCAGGTCGCGGATCTTGTCGAGATCGACAGGGTGAGGGTGCCCCCGCGCGATGCGCGCGCCATCCGTGTTCCCCGCGGGGCGGTGCTGCGGATCCTCTGCGCCGAAGGGTCGCAGGTCGGCGATCTGAACCTCTTCGCCCACGATGATCTCTCCGAGCGATTCTTCTCGGGCAAGACCCGTGCGCTGCACGGTACGCATCTGGAGACCGGCGACCGGCTCTGGTCCTGTTTTCCGCATCTGCGGCCGATGGCCACGATCGTGGCCGATACGCTCGACTGGTACGGCACCGATGCGTTCGGCGGGCGGGTCCACGACGTGATCGGCACCCGCTGCGATCCCTATACCGGGCGGCTCTTGTCCGGCGAGGATTACCAGCATTGCTGCCATTCGAACCTCACGCGCGCGCTCGCCCGTGCGACAGGGCTCGATCCTCATATCGCCGAGGCGCATGTCCACGACGTGCTCAACGTCTTCATGTGCACCGGCTTCACGGCCGACGAGGGGCGCTATTTCATGAAGGCGAGTCCCGCCCGCGCGGGCGATCATCTGGACCTTCTGGCCGAGATCGACCTCCTCGCGGTGCTGAGCACCTGTCCCGGGGGCGATTGCGGTGACATCCATTCGAGCGATCGGGCCGTCTGTCACCCGCTCGACATGATCGTGCTCGGGGGCGGCCCCGATTGGGAGGAACCCGAGCGGTCTCAATACGACCGGTCGCACGGCCTCTGAACGGTCAACCGATCCCCGCCTCGCGCGTGGCCTCGTCGAGCGTCTCCCACCATTCGGCATAGCTCGAGTTCCAGGGGGCCTTGCGCGTCTCGTCAGGCTTCCCGTCGGACCACCAGACAGGCCCCCGCTCGCCCAGATCGCGCTTCGCCGCATCGACCTTTGCACGTGCGCGGACCCGTTCGTCGTCGTCGTTCGCCTGTCCCACGGCACGTCGCGCCGCCATGAGGCGCGAGACCGCCTCCTCGCGTGCCGATTTGGTTATGCCCGGGTCGGTCTTTCGCCAGAGACGCCCCTTGGCGACAAAATAACGTCCGTCCGGCGTCTCGGGGTATTTCATCTTCACGGCCATCGTCGGGAGGGGCCACCGGCCCCCTCCCGCACCTTTCAGACGTTCTGCCGCTCGGCGATCAGCGTATCGACCACTTCCGGCTCGGCGAGGGTCGATGTGTCACCGAGCTGGTCGTGCTCGTTCGCCGCGACCTTCCGCAGGATCCGGCGCATGATCTTGCCTGATCGCGTCTTGGGCAGCGACGGCGTCCACTGGATATGTTCGGGCTTGGCGATCGGCCCGATCTCCTGCGCGACCCAGTCGCGCAATTCCTTCTTCAGTTCGTCCGTCGGCTCCCTGCCATCCATGAGCGAGACGTAGCAGTAGATGCCCTGGCCCTTCACGTCGTGCGGGACGCCGACCACCGCCGCTTCGCTCACCGCCTCGTGCGAGACGAGCGCCGATTCGATCTCGGCCGTTCCCATCCGGTGGCCCGAGACGTTGATGACGTCGTCGACGCGTCCCGTGATCCAGTAATAGCCGTCCTCGTCGCGCCGGCAGCCGTCGCCGCTGAAATAGACGCCTTCATATTGCTGGAAATAGGTGTTCATGAATCGCTCGTGGTCGCCCCAGACGGTGCGCATCTGACCGGGCCAGCTTTCCGCGATGGCGAGCACGCCCTCCACGCCGTTGCCCTCGAGAACCTCGCCGCTCTGCGGATCGAGGACGAGCGGCCGGACCCCGAAGAACGGCATCGTCGCCGATCCGGGTTTCGTCGTCGTCGCGCCGGGCAGGGGGGTCAGCATGTGGCCGCCGGTCTCGGTCTGCCACCACGTGTCGACGATTGGGCAGCGCCCCTTGCCCACCACCCGGTCGTACCAGGCCCAGGCCTCGGGATTGATGGGCTCGCCCACCGTGCCCAGCACCCTCAACGACGAAAGGTCGTGACGCTCGACGAACTGATCGCCCCGCGCCATCAGCGCGCGGATCGCGGTCGGCGCGGTATAGAACTGCGCGACCCCGTGATCCTCGCAGATCTTCCAGGCCCGACCCGCATCGGGCCAGGTCGGAACCCCCTCGAACATCAAGGTCGTCGCTCCGTTCGCGAGCGGCCCGTAGACGATATAGCTGTGGCCGGTGACCCACCCGACATCGGCGGTGCACCAGTAGACGTCGCCGGGGCGGTAGTCGAAGACCAGCTCGAAGCTCATCGCGGTATGCAGCAGATAGCCCGCCTGGCTGTGGACCACGCCCTTGGGCGCGCCGGTGGACCCGGAGGTGTAGAGGATGAAGAGCGGATCCTCCGCGTTCATCTCCTCGGGCGGGCAATCGTCGTCGACCTGCTCCTCCATCTCGTGGAGCCAGTGATCGCGTCCCTCGGTCCAGGCGATCTCGTTGCCGGCGCGCTTGACGACCAGCATCTTCGCGTCGGTGTCGAGCTTGTCGAAGGCCGCGTCGGTATTCTTCTTGAGCGCGGTGAGCTTGCCGCCCCTCGGTCCTCCATCGGCCGTGATGACGACCTTGGCACCGCAATCCTCGATCCGGCTTGCAAGCGCGTCGGGGGAGAAGCCCGCGAAGACGACCGAATGGATCGCCCCGATCCGCGCGCAGGCAAGCATGGCATAGGCCGCCTGCGGGATCATCGGAAGATAGATCACGACCCGGTCGCCACGCTCGACACCCATCTTCTTCAGCACGTTCGCGAACTTGTTCACATGGCTCGAAAGCTGCGCGTAGTTGATATGCTGGTCGGACCCGTCATCGTCGTCGGGAACCCAGATGATCGCGGTGTCGTCGCCATGGTCCTTCAGGTGGCGATCGACGCAATTCTGCGCGACGTTGAGCGTGCCGTCGCCGAACCAGCTGATCTCGACATTGCCGTAATCGAAGCTCGCCTCGCGGACCTTGCTGAACGGTTTCATCCAGTCGAGCCGCTGCGCCTCCTCGCGCCAGAACGTCTCGGGGTCCTCGACGGACCGGCGATACATCTCGTCGTAGCGGCGCGCATCCACCCGGGCCGCCTTGGCGAAAGCCGCATCGGGCGCTCGCTTTTCCGCATGATCTGACATGAATTTCTCCTCCATCCACGATCGGTGAAACATCTAGCATGGCGCTCGCGGTGCGCCATCCCCGGCGGGGCCGGGCCGATCTTCAAGCTTTGGTAACCCTCCTTGCCGATGATGCAATCGAGATTCCCCCCAAGGCCCTGCACACCCATGACCTCTTCCTCGCCGCTGCTCCGCAAGATCGGGCCCCGTCGGTCGGCCGGCGCGCCGCCGCCCCTGACGGTGTCCCGCGTCTGGCGACGCGCGGTCTCGCACGGCTTCACCCGGGCCATCGGGCTCGAAACGGTCATCGAGGACGTGATCGAGGAGCCGATCGCCCCCGAGGAGATCGCGCGACGCGCGGGGCCCGGTGCGCTCGCCGTGTTGCTCGACGGGCCTCACGGCTACGGCGTGGCGATCGTCTCCCACGATCTGCTGGCGGCGATGCTCGAGGTGCAGACCCTCGGCCGCGTGCAGACGCGCAAGCTTTCGGCGCGCCCCGTGACGGCGACCGACGCGGCGATGGTGGCCGATCCGATCGACCGGGTCCTCACCGCGCAGGAAACCCTCGTCGCCGAACTTCCCCCGAAGGCGATGGCGAGCGGCTATCGCTACGCGACGCGGGTCGAGAACCTTGTCGAGATCGCGCTGTCGCTCGAGGACGAGGTGCACGATCTCTTTTCCATCTCGGTCACGGCGGGGCCGGGCGGCCCGCGCAACGGCCGACTCGACATCGTTCTCCCGCGCTGCCCGAAGGAACCGGTGAGCGCGGCTGGCGAGAGCCGGGAATGGGGCGACCAGATCGAGGCGCGGGTCCTCGGGGCGGAGGTCGTCCTGCGCGCGGAACTCGCGCGGCTGAGCCTTTCGGTGGGCGAGATCGAGGCACTCGGCCCCGGCGATACGCTGACGCTCGGGCGGCATTCCATGGGGGCGGTCCGCCTCGTCGCGCAAGGCAACCATCCCCTCTGCTTCGGCCGTCTGGGCCAGAGCGCCGGCCGCAAGGCTGTCCGCATCGGCGAGGCCGTTCCGCAATTCACCGAGGCGGAGTTCCCCCGGGCCAGTGCGCCCCGCGACATTCCGGGACCGAACGGCGAGGGCTGAGCCGCGCGTTCGGCCCCCGGTCAGTCATCTCTACGGTAAGGCCGCGATACCCGATCTGACCGTCGAGCTGCCCCCTCGACCGCGTGACTTCGCCAGCCCGGCCGGGTCGCCGCGGTCAATATAGGAATGGAGTGTCAGCCCCTGCCGTTCTCAGCCATCGCGCGAAGCTGCGGCACCGCCGGGCCGAGGTCGTAGCCCGCCTGACCGCCTGCCGCGACGATGTCCTCGACCGGCATCGTCTCCACCGCGCCGAAGGCCCAGGCAAAGCAGGACCGCGTTCCCGAGCGGCAATAGGCAAGGACCGGACCGTTCGCTCCCTCGATCGTCCGCGCCTGCGCGTCCACCTCGTCGGGGCCCATCGCGCCGTTCACGACCGGGTTGAAGACAAAGCTCATACCCGCCGCTTCGGCCGCCTTGCGGATCGCGTCGCTTGCCTGGTCCGGGCCGACCTCCGCGTCGGGGCGGTTGCAGATCACCGTGACGAAGCCGCGCGCGGCGATTTCGGGCAGATCGCCCGGATCGATCTGCGGCGAGACGGCATAGCCGTCGGTGATGGGTCGGATATCCATGACGCGTCTCCTCGGTCAGTGGCGCGGTGGCGAATCTGCACCCTGCGCCCGCCAATCTCAAGGGCCGCCTTCCTAGCCGAGCACGATCCCCACGATCACGCAGCCGAGCCCGAGGCTCGAAAGCAGAAGCGCCCCGAGGTTCCACGCGACCAGACCCTGTAGCCGCGCGCGCAGCGCCTCGTCGTCGAGACCCGCGCGCCGCGCCTTCAGCGCCGCGACGATGCAGTAGACGAGCCCCGCGAGCCCCAGAACCGCAAGCGCGGCACCGATCCAGATCAGAAAGCCCATCGCGTCCTTCCCAGCTTCTCCGGATCCTCCGCTAGGCGATCGCGCCCTCGCGCGCAAGCCGCGGGGGCCTTGCCCAGAGCGGGCGCTGCGGCTAGGGGAGGGGCCCGTCACACAACATCGCCCGAGGGATCGCGCTCCATGTCCGACGCCGACGTCACCGACAGCTCCTACCACGTCACCGCCGACGAATTGCGGCAATTCATCGAGCGTTACGAACGGCTCGACCAGGAAAAGAAGGACATCGCCGAGGCGCAGAAGGAAGTGATGGCCGAGGCCAAGGGCCGCGGCTACGACACCAAGGTGATGCGCAAGGTCATCGCGCTCAGGAAGCGCGACAAGAACGACCTCGCCGAGGAGGAAGCCATGCTCGAGATGTACATGGAAGCGCTCGGCATGACCTGACGGGTCACTCCGCGACCTCGTCGAGGGTCGCGGGTGCCAGCGAGGCGTAATAGGCCGCGACATCGGCGATCTGCTCGTCGGTGAGTCGTTCGGCCGCCTCGTGCATCAGTTCCGCGCGCGGCCCGCCGCCCCGTTCCCCCTCCCGCCAGAGGTCGAGCTGCGTCTCGAGATAGGGGGCGTATTGACCGGCCAGCGAGGGGAACGCCTGGTCGATGGGCTCGGGCCAGGGGCCGTGGCAGGCGCGGCAGGCCGGCACGTCCTCCGATCCCGGCACCTCGGCATAGGCGATGGCGCGGCCGCGCTCGACCTGCTCGGGCGCGGCCGTCGTCTCCGCCGCTGCGCCCGGCCCGCGCGAGGCGAAATAGGAGGCCAGCGCCGCGAGGTCGCTTTCCCCGATGGATGTCGCCGCCTGCCGCATGAACCCGCTCTCGCGATCTCCGCCGCGATAGGCGTCGAGCGCCGCGTCGATGTAGGTCTCCGACAGGATGTCGAGACGCGGGATCAGCGCGTTGCCCGACACGCCGTCGGCCTCGTGGCACGAGGCGCAATAGGCCGTCTTGGGTGGCGCATCTGCGGGAACCTCGACCTCGTTCAGGGCGCGGTAGCGCGTCTCGTCCATATCCTCGACCTGCTGGAGGAACGCCACGACGGACCAGACCTCGTCGGGGCGATCGGCGGGCCATGCGGGCATCCCGCTCATCTTCACGCCCTGATACACGATCCAGTGCAGCTCGCCCGCGTCCCAGTGCCCCACCGCCTCGCGGATATGGGGCGGCTGCGGCACCATCGACAGCACCGTGGCCGAGCGGATGTCGCCGGGTGCCGCGTGGCAGGTCCGGCAGGCCGTGTCGAAATGCCCCGCCCCGAGATCGACCCGATCGGCCGTCCCGAGATCCTCGGGCACGTCCGTTCCCATCGACCATGTCTCGACCGAGTTGCGGAAGGTCGTGTGCAGGATCGGAGTGACGAACGGCAGATGCCCCAGCCGGGCCGAGACATTGTAGAGCCCGAAGAGCACGACCGATCCGCCGGCAAGCGCCCCGAGGATCGCGAGCGCCGCGAGGGTTCTGAGCACGGTCTTCATGTCGATCTTTCCTCGGGCAGGGACAGCACGCGGGAGGCGAGGACGAGCCCGCCGAGCAGATAGGCGGGCGTGCCCACGGCAAGCATGATCATCGCGCCGAGATGCTGGTCGGCCAGCGTCATGCCGTTGTCGCAGATCGTGCGCCCCGCGAAGATCAGGATCGCGCCCAGCAGCGTCATGTGCATCGAGGTCAGGAACAGCCCCGCCGCCCCGACGAGCGGGCTTTCCGCCGCGAAGGCTCCCCACCAGACGGCGAGCCCGACGATCAGGAACGACAGGTATTGCGCCGCCTCGATCCATCCTGCCTCGGTGCTCGCAAGATAGGGCCCCGGCAGATGCCAGCCCCAGACGACGAAGAACTCCACGACCGCCCCGGCAAGGACAGGCGGCGCGAAGCCCCGCCAGCGTTCCGGCATCGCCAGCGCGAGGACGGGGGCCACGATGGCGACCAGCGCGATATGGCGCAGCATGTGGGTCGCGAATTCGCCGATCCACGCATTCCACGGCAATGCCCAGAGCATCGCCGCCAGCGCCGCCGCGATCCCGGCCCATGCCATCAGATGCACCCCGTGATGAGGAGCGCGGGAAGCCCTACGAAGATCACCCCGATGGCCGAGACGACACAGAGCAGCACGCCGGCATGGCCCAGGAACTCGGTCCGTTCCTCGTCGGTCGGTTCCTCGTGGATGTAGTCCCAGTCGTCGGTGAGGTCCCATTTCACCCAGGCGAGCCAGCCGGTGATCGCGATCGCGACCAGCGCGGCGATGGTGACGCCGGCGACATAGCCGCGCAGCGGCAGGGCGAGCGGCCCCATCTCGAGCTTGGCGCAGAAGATCGCGGTGCCGCCATAGGTCAGGACGAAATGCACCGACCAGATGATGGGCCCGGCGATGAGCTGCCACATCGCCGTCTTGGGCGGGACATGGGGTTTCGCACGATCGCTCATCCCATCAGCCTCGGGACCGCGCCGATCATCGCGCAGGTGGCGAAGGCGGTGAGCGCGAGGAAGTGCCAGAAGAGCGTCACGTTCCAGAGATCCGCGTCGTAGCGCGGTGTCAGCCGCCCGAAGACGATCCCCGCGATGCAGAAGCCGAGCATGACGAGCCCGGCAAGCGTATGGGCCAGGACCCAGACCACCAGCACCCACATGATCGCCGGATAGACATGCTCGACCGGGTTCATCGCCGCGCCCCAGAGTGACTGGAAGAGCGCGCCCGCGCCGATCAGCGTCAGCACGACCCCCCCGATCAGCAGGAAAAGCGCCCGCCGGCTCGATCCCGCCCGGTTCACGTTGCGCGCGCCCCATGTCGCGGCCCAGGCGAGGGTATAGCAGATCACGGCCGCATAGACCCAGGACAGCGTCGCGTGTTCCGACCCCTCGGGCGGGAAGTCGGGCCGCGCGGTCCAGTAGAAGAACACCCCGAAGAGCAGGCTCGCGAAGGCGGTCATGTCGCCCAGCATGGTGATGAAGACGCCCCACCACCCCGGTGCCGCGCTTCCCGAGACGTAGATCGGCAGCTTGAGGCCGAGACCCACATCCTGCTTCTCGACCTCGGGGTGCAGGGCGGTCGAGGTCCAGAGCCAGTAGAGGATGCAGACCACCGCGAACGCGCCGCAAACGATCGCGGGCGTGTAGATGTGGAAGGTCGGAAAGATGAACGCACCGCCGGTGAAGGCCGCGGCCCAGATCGTGCACCATGCGGGCCCGGTGACGCGCGCGATGTGCTGCGGCCGCGCGTCGATGGCCGATGTGATGAGCGTCTCGCGATGCCCGAACTGCGAATCGGGCAGGTAGTAGCGCCCCGCATCCATCCGCTCGAGGATCCTTTCCTGCTGCCAGAGAGGGTAGCGCGACGTGATGTAGGGCACGGACCGCACGCCCCAGAACTCCTCGGGCACGTCATGCGACCATTCGAGCGTCCCGGCGTTCCAGGGGTTCCGCTCGGTCAGGGGCTGGTGGCCCTTCGGGCGCAGCAGGTCCCAGGCGA
Source organism: Palleronia sp. LCG004 (assembly GCF_032931615.1). NCBI lineage: Bacteria > Pseudomonadati > Pseudomonadota > Alphaproteobacteria > Rhodobacterales > Roseobacteraceae > Palleronia > Palleronia sp. LCG004. The sequence goes on along the minus strand of NZ_CP136759.1, from coordinate 1,923,901 downwards.
AGACGAGGATTCCCGCCGCCGTGACGAAGGCCCCCGCCGTCGAGATCGCGTTGAGCCAGTCCCAGCCAATATCGCCGGGATAGGTGAAGACACGCCGCGGCATTCCCTTCAGCCCGGTCAGATGCATCGGGAAGAAGCAGATGTTGAAGCCCACGAAGGTCAGCCAGAAGCTGATCCGTCCCAGTTTCGGCGACATCTTCTTCTTGGTGAAGAACGGATAGAAGTAATAGACGCCCGCGATCACCGGAAAGATCATCCCGCCGAACAGCGTGTAATGCAGATGCGCCACGATGAAATAGCTGTCGTGGACCTGCCAGTCGAAGGGCGCGAGCGCGACCATCACGCCGGTCAGTCCCCCCATGGTGAAGATCGCGACGCCCCCCGCGATCCAGAGCATCGGCAGGATCATCTTGACCCGGCCCACCATCAGCGTCGCCATGAAGGCGAAGAACTGCACGCCGGTGGGGATCACCACAGCCTCCGACGCCGCCGAGAAGAAGCCGAGCGACATGGCCGGCAGGCCCGTCGTGAACATGTGATGCACCCAGAGCCCGAAGCTCAGGAATCCCGTGCCGATCGCCGAGAGCACGATCCAGCTGTAGCCCCAGATCGGGATCTGCGCCGCCGTCGGCACCACCATCGCGGCGATCGCGATCGAAGGCAGGAAGATGATGTAGACCTCCGGATGCCCGAAGATCCAGAACAGGTGCTGCCAGAGCATCGGATCGCCGCCGCGGTCGGGGTCGAAGAACGGCCAGTCGAAGCTCCGCTGCATCTCGAAGAGCAGGTCGCCCGCAATGAGCGGCGGGAACGCGAACAGGATCATGCCCCCCACGACGAGGACATACCACGCATAGAGCGGCATGAGGTTGATCCGCATCCCAGGCGGGCGGCACTTGATGACGCCGACGATGAGCTCGACGGCCGCCGCGATGGAGGCGACCTCGATGAAGGACAGCCCCAGAAGCCAGATATCCGCCCCGATCCCCCCGTCGAGCATCGAAAGCGGCGGATACATGAACCAGCCCGATTTCGGCGCGGAATCGAACAATACGGACCCGAAGACGAAGAATCCTCCGATCACGAAGCACCAGAACCCGTAGGCCGAAAGCCGCGGGAACGGCATGTCGCGTGCCCCGAGGAAGGCCGGCAGGATCAGGATCGAGATCGCCTCGAACATCGGCACCGCGAAGAGGAACATCATCGCCGAGCCGTGCATCGTGAAGAACTGGTTGAACCGGTCCGCGCTGATGAAGTCGTTGTCCGGCACGGCGAGCTGCACCCGCATCAAAAGCGCCAGAAGCCCGGCGGCCAGCATGAAGCCGAAGGCCATCATGCAGTACCACTTGCCGACCTCGGAATTGTTCACGGCGGACCAGTAGCGGAACCCCTTGGGATCGGCCCAGACCTCGCGCAACCGCGCCTCCTGGGCGCGCGCCACCTCCGGATCGACGGGTTCGGCCAGCATCTCCTCGGTCGGGGGATAGATGCCCTCGGGCGTCACGTCCTGATCGACGGCGGCCGAGATCCGGGCGGGATCGGGGGTGAATTCGGTCGCGCTCATTCCAGCCCCTCGAGATAAGCCACGAGCGCGGACATCTCCGCCTCGCTCAGGTGATCGTATGCGGGCATCCTCGCCCCGGGCTTGACCTCGTCGGGATCACGGATCCAGCGCGCGAGGTTGTCTCCCGTCAGCTCCATGATGCCGGCGGCAAGCGACGTGCGGCCGGCGAGATGGGTGAGATCGGGGCCGAGCCTGCCCGCCGCCTGGGTCCCGCGCACCGCATGGCAGGCACCGCACCCTTCCGAGAAGAACACCCGCTGCCCCTCCCGTTCGAGCGCGCCCTCGGGCGGAGCTGCGGGCCGGGAAATGCGGCCGAGCCAGGCGTCGAAGCTCTCGCGCGGCATGACCACGGCGTTGAGCGCCATCAGCGCATGGCTGTCGCCGCAGAACTCGGCGCATTGCCCGCGATAGGTTCCGACATCGAGCGGTTCGAGAGACATGCGGTTGGTGCGTCCGGGGATCATGTCGGTCTTGCCGCCGAGCCCGGGAATCCAGAGCGAATGGATGACCCGCGCGGCCTCCAGCGTGATCTCCGACCGGGTGCCCACGGGAAAGCGGATCTCGTTGGCCGAGACGATGGGCGTGTCGGCCCCCTCGGGCCAGTAATGGACCCGCCACCACCACTGCTCGCCCACGACCTCCATGCGCGTGCCCTGACCCGGCGCGCGCTGGTCCGGCATGATCGACAGGCCGTAGGTCAGCAACCCGCCCACGACGACCGTCGGGAACAGGATGCCGCCGCCGATGATTAGCATTTCGGCCTTGCGCCGCGACATCGGCGTGGGCCTGATCCGCGTGAGAAAGAAGAAGAGGCCGTTGATCAGGAACCAGATCGCGACGGCCCCCGCCAGCATCACCCAGAGGAGCCCGGCGAGAACCTCCGCGTCGCGCCCCCCGGGGCTCAGCGCGGATTGCGGTCCGTCGCATGCGGCAAGCGCGAGAATGAATAGGCCCGTCCAAAGAACGAGGGAGGCGGGTCGCGCGATCATGCCGTGGCTCTCGAGTATGTCTGACGCTATCGTGACCAGATTTGAACGCGATTGCAATTCCCTTGGACCGCGCGGCGAAGGTCGCGACCTCCTCAGAAAAATGGTGCACGACCGGAATCCGAGGTCTATCGTTTACCGGGTGAACGGTTTCGCATGCTTGCGTTCCGGGCCGCGACCGGGGAGGGGACGATGGCCAAATTTGCACCGCTCGACGAGACGATCACGCTCGACGCGCTCGATCGCGATCCCTACCCGATCTATCGCCGATTGCGGGCCGAGGCCCCGGTCTGCCGGGTGGCCGCCGCACGTCGTACCCTGCTGACCAAGGCGGCCGAGACGAAATACGTGAAGGACAATCCCGATCTCTTCAGCTCGAACGATCCGGACACACCGATGAAGCGCGCCTTCCAGGCCCATACCCTGATGCGCAAGGATGGCCCCGACCATCTGCGAGAGCGGATGGCGATGGCCCCCGCCTTCGCACCCCGGGTGATCCGCGACGACTGGATGCCGCGCTATGCCCGCATCGCCGAGGAATACGTCGCGCGCCTGCCCAGGGGCGAAATCGTCGACCTCTTCCCCGCGCTTTCGGGCCCCTATGCCGCGCGCGGCCTCGCGATCCTTCTCGGCATCGAAGAGGCGACCGACGATGAGATGCAGCGCTGGTCGCAGGCCCTGATCGACGGGGCCGGAAATTTCGGCTGGCGCGACGGGCCGTTCGAGGTCAGCGACCGCGCCAATGCCGAGATGAACAAACTCTTCGACGGGCTGCTCGACCGCCACTGCGCAGAGCCCGACAACTCGGCGTTGTCGGTCATGCTGAACGCCGAGGATCCGATCGAGCTTTCGCAGATCTACGCCAACATCAAGATCGCCATCGGCGGCGGCATCAACGAGCCGCGCGACGCGCTCAACACGATCCTCTACGGTCTGCTCACCCATCCCGACCAATGCGAAGAGGTGGTGCGCAACGCCGACTGGGATCGCGCCTTCGAGGAGGGGGTGCGCTGGGTCGCGCCGATCCAGGCTTCCTCGCGGCTCGTGACCGAGGATACCGAACTCGGCGGCTGCCTGATCCCCGAGGGCGACACGGTAATGACGATCCAGGCCAGCGCGAACCGCGACGAGGACGTGATCGAGAACGGCGAGGACTTCATCGTCTATCGCGACAAGACCCCGCATCAGAGTTTCGGAAACGGTCCGCATTTCTGTCAGGGCACCCATGTCGCGCGGCGCGCCGTCGGCCAGATCATGCTGCCGATCCTGTTCGACCGGTTCCCGAGGATGACGATCCCCGATCGCGACGCGGTCATCTGGCGCGGCTTCGGCTTTCGCGGGCCGATCACGATGCCGGTGCTCCTGCAATGATCGGGCCTTCGCCGGCAACGGCCCGTTCGGAAGCTGTATCGACGCGCCCGGGATCGCGGCGGAATTCCCGGGGACGGCGTTCCTCGGGCGGATGATCGAGTTCGAGCGCCTGGACCGAGGGCCTCCGTGATCTCGGCGTGGCGGGTGCCGATGCGGCGGAGGCCGCGCTCGCGACCCTCGTGCCCGGTTCGGTCGATCTCGCGGACCTCGCGCGCGGATCGGAGCGGGACGGCCTGCCGGTGCCGCGGATGATCGCGGAGCTGAAGGCCCGGGCGGGCCATGAGGCAGGCGCGCTTCATCAGGGTGCGACGACGCAGGACGTGATCGACACCGCGATGGTGCTGACCCTCAGGGCAGTGGCCCAGATCCTGCAGCGCAGGATCGCCGGGGTAGAGACAACCCTGTGGCGGACCTCCGGGGCCCACGGTCATCGCACGTCGACGGGCTATCCGAGGATGCAGGCCGCGCGTCCGACCAGCGCCGCGTTCGAGGGCGCGAGCGTGTCGCGGTCGAGGCGGACATTGCCTCCAGCCCCGTGCGCGCATGTCCCCCCGCCGCGATGGCCCATTCATTCAGCACGATCTGCCCCGCGCCCGACCGCCCTCCGGTCGAGAGCTGCACGATCATGCCGGGGCAATGCGCCCCGATCCCTTCCTCGAGGCGTGCGGACGTCTCGGGGTCCGCGGACGGGCTTCCGTCGTCGTTGTGGACATGGGCGTGGCAGATGCTCGCCCCCGCCTCGAAGGCCTCGTGGGTCGATTCGACCTGTTCGGCCACGGTGATCGGCACGGCGGGATTGTCGGATTTCTGCGGCAGCGATCCAGTGATGGCGAAACGGATGATGCAGGGGGTGCCCATGGCTCAGATATCCGGAAAGACGGTCTCGTCCGGACCCTGAAGATGGATGTCGAAGAGGGATCCCTCCTCCTGCGGCCGGGCCAGAAGCGTCGCGACGCGGCTGCGATGCTCGATACGCGCGAGGATCGGATCCTCTGCATTCGTTGCCGCCTCGTCGGCGAAATAGGCGCGGGTATGAAGCCCGAGATAGATCCCGCGCGCCACGATCCAGAGCGTGACATGTGGGGCCTGCACCCGCCCGTTGCCGAAGGGTCCGCGCCCCGGTGCGTCGCGTGGCGCGGACGTGCATCGGGATTTCCTCGAAATTGCCGGTCGCGGCCGGAAGCGCCAGCGTCAGCATCGAGCGTTCGCGCCGGCTGATCGTGTCGTCGGCCCAGACATTCCCCCATGCCCCTTCGGCGATGAGCCCCTGAAAGGGCAGGTCGAGTTCGGTCTAGGCGGCCTCGGCGCGGTCCACATGGGCATCGCCCAGCACCTCGCGCCGGACCTGCATGCCGCGGTCGAAACGGTTCACCGTCAACCCCTCAATAGGGCAGGCCCACGTAATTGGCGGCCATCGCCCGTTGCGCATCAGCGTTGCCGCGCAGGAAATCGAGCTCGGCGAGCTGGATCTTGCGGTCGAACGCGCTCTGATCGTCGGTGCGGTGCATGATCTGCGAGAACCACCAGGAGAACCGCTCGACCTTCCAGACGCGGGCGAGCGCATCCTGCGAATAGCTGTCGAGCCCGGCGCTCTCGCCCTGCTCGTAGTACCGGCAAAGCCCCCGGTGCAGGTACCGCACGTCCGAGACGGCGGTGTTGAGCCCCTTGGCCCCCGTGGGCGGCACGATATGCGCCGCATCCCCGCAGAGAAAGAGCCGCCCCCAGCGCATCGGCTCCGTCACGAAGGAGCGCAGCGGGGCGACCGATTTCTCGATGCTCGGCCCCGTGACCAGCGCATCGGCATGCGCGCGCGGCAGCCGCCTTCGGAACTCCGCCCAGAAACGGTCGTCGGACCAGTCCTCGGGCCGGTCGCTCGACGGGCATTGCACGTAGGACCGGCTCAGATGCGGGTTGCGCATCGAGGCCAGCGCGAAGCCCCGGTCGCTGTTGGCATAGATCAGCTCGTGATGGACCGGCGGCGTTTCCGACAGGATGCCGAGCCAGCCATAGGGATAGACCCGTTCGAAATCGCGGCGGACGCTTTCGGGAATGGTGTTGCGCGATACGCCATGGAACCCGTCGCACCCCGCGACGAAGTCGCAGTCGATGCGCCGGCTCTCGCCATCGACGCGATAGGTGACGTGGGGCGTGTCGGTATCGGCATCGTGGATCTCGACATCCTCGACCCGGTACTCGATCGGATGCCCCGCGTCCTCGAGTGCGTCGTAGAGATCGCGCGTCACCTCGGTCTGGCCGTAGACCAAGACCGAATGGCCCGTCATCTCGCGGAAATCGATGCGGAACGCGTCATCGCCCCGGGCGAGCACCACGCCGTCATGGGACAGCCCCTCTCGGTGGAGGCGCGCGCCGATCCCGGCCTCGTCCATCAGCTCGACGAGACCCCGCTCCAGCACGCCCGCGCGGATGCGCCCCAGCACGTAGTCCCGCGTCTGCCGTTCGAGGACGACGCTCTCGATCCCGCGCACCGCCAGCAATCGGGCGAGGAGCAGGCCCGACGGCCCGCCGCCAATGATGACGACCTGGCTGCGTGTCATCGCAATTCCCCCTCTGCCCGGTCCGGTATGGCGGGGCATATTCGCGTGGACAGGCCCCGGGCCCTTGCATATCGTTCACCATGTAAACGAACCGAAATCCGCCGGGCCGCGCTTTCGGCCCCCGCACGATCCGAGGGCCGATCATGGGCCAGACGAGCGATCTCGACGCGACCGACGGCGACCTCGCCGCGACGTCCGATCTCGAAGGACTCATCGGCTACAATCTCAAGCGCGCCTACGTGATCGTGCTGAACGATTTTCGCGCGACTCTGGGCGAGGAGGGGCTCTCGCCACGCTCCTTCTCGGCGCTGTCGCTCGTCGTGCAGAACCCGCACGTCACGCAGAGCGCGCTGGCACGGATGCTCGGGATCGAACGCTCGGGCCTCGTCGCGATCATCGATACGCTCGAAAGGCAGGGCTATCTCGACCGGGAGGCGGTGCCGGGCGACCGGCGGATCCAGGCGCTCGTCCCGACGCGGGCGGGCCGCACGGCCCATGCCGAGGCCCGCGCCGCGGTCGAGCGTCACGAAGAGGCCCTCTTTTCCGGCCTCGCGCCCGCCGATCGCCGCCGGCTGCTGCAAATCCTGCGCGACTTTCGCGCCGCGCACGAGAGCGGGGAGGGGGAGTGACGCCATCGCTCAGCCCAACCCGTCGATGAACCGGACGAGCCAGAGCGTGATCGCCGGAAACGCCACGAGGATCGCGACCCGCACCATGTCGGTCAGCACGAAGGGCAGCGCGCCACGATAGGTCTGGCCGATCGGCGTGTCGCGATCCATCGAGTTGATGATGAAAAGGTTCATGCCCACGGGCGGCGTGATCAGCCCCACCTCCACCACGATCAGGACGAGGATCCCGAACCAGAGCCCGAAATCCCCCGGTGCCAGTCCGAAATCGAGAACGCTCACGATCGGATAGATGATCGGCACGGTCAGCAGCACCATCGACAGGCTGTCCATGATGCAGCCGAAGATCAGGTACATGACGAGAACCGCGGCCAGCACGATCCAGGGCGAGACATCCTGCCCCCCGATCCAGGCCGATGCCGTCTGCGGAAGCTGCGTGAGCGCGAGAAAGCTGTTGTAGATCCCCGCGCCCAGGATGATGAGGAAGATCATCGCCGAGGACGACGCCGTCGCGTAGATCGCCAGCTTCAGCCGCCGCCAGTCGAGCTGCCCGGCGGCGAGCGCGGCGATGCCGGTGCCCGCGGCCCCGACCGCCGCCGCCTCGGTCGGCGTGAAGATCCCGGCATAGATGCCGCCCACCACCGCCACGAAGATCGTCATCACGGGCCAGACCTGCGCCAGCGCCGAAAGCCGGCCCGACCAGGGCACGCGCGCCTTGACCTGTGCCGCGTTTGGCGACACCCGCACCCAGACCGAGATGGCGAGCATGTAGCCCAGGGCCGCGAGGATGCCGGGGATCAGCGCCGCGACGAAGAGCTTCTCGATATTCTGCTCCGCGAGGATTGCATAGATCACGAGGATCACGGATGGCGGGATCAGGATGCCGAGCGTGCCGCCCGCCGCCAGCGCGCCCGTCGAGAGCGATCCGGGATAGCCGTAGCGCTTCATCTCGGGCAGGGCGGTCTGGCCCATCGTCGCGGCCGTGGCGAGCGACGATCCGCAGATCGCCCCGAAGCCCGCGCAGGCCCCGACCGCCGACATCGCGACGCCACCGCGCCTGTGGCCCAGAAACGCCTCTGCCGCCCGGAAAAGCGAGGCCGACATGCCCGAAAGCGTCGCGAACTGGCCCATCAGCAGGAACAGCGGAATGATCGAGAAGGAATAGTTCGAGAACGTCCCGTAGACGAGCGTCTTGGACTGGTTCAGCATCATCATCGGCGTGCCGAGCACCATCCACGACCCGCCGACCCCCACCGCGATCATGGCGAGCGCGATGGGCATCCGCACAAAGACGAGCGCCAGCAGGACCGGGAACGACCAGAGCGCGAGCGCGAAGTCAGACATGGCGGGGATCGTCCGTCTCGCCGCGCAGAAGCGCGCGGGCCGATCGCAGGATGCAGAACGCGGCCACCAGCGCGAAGGCCACCGCACCGACGAGCGCCGCGGCATATCCCTGCCAGACGGGCACCTGCGCGATCAGCGTCGTCTCGCCGTAGCCGAGCTTGTCGAGCATCCCGAGATAGAGCCGCTGCGCGCCCACCACGGCCACCGCGCACATCGCGATGTCCATCACGAGGTCCAGCACCCGGTTCGCGGTGCCGGGGAAATAGGGCGTGAACAGATCGACCGTCGCATGGCCGCGCTGCAACTGGCAGATCGGAAGGAAGGCGAAGATCGCGACGGCGATCGCGATCTCGGTATAGTCGTAGATCCCCCGGATCGGGCCGGGGCCGATCCCCAGCGGCACCAGCGCGCGGCCGATGATCGACACGCAGGTCAGCACCGTGATGGCAAGGAGAATGATCCCCCCGGCGAGGGCCGCGATCCGCGCGATCGCATCGGCAAGTCTGGCGAGAAGGTCATACACGGTCGGGCCCGGCTCCGGGAATGCGCGGGAGTCGGAATGCCTCCCGCCGTGACGTCACTGCGAATGCTGCTCGATCAGGCCGCGGGCCTGCTCGATCAGGGCGCGCCCGTCGATCCCGCGTCCGTCCATCTCCCCGACCCAGCGGTCGATGACCGGCTGCGCCGCCTCCTTCCAGGGGGCGACCTCCTCCGGGCCGAGCGTGATGATGTTGTTGCCGGCCTCGACCGCGATTTCGCGCGCCGGGGCGTCGAAATCGTACATGATCTGCGCCGCCTCTCCCGACAGCTTGGCACCCGATTCCGCCATCAGCGCCTCCTGCAGGTCGGGATCGAGGGCGTTCCAGCTGTCGCGGTTCATCACCAGAACGATCGTCGCGGTATAGAGCGCCTCGTCCCCGCCGAATTCGGTGTGATTGTCGACGAGCTCCGTCAGGCGGATCGACGACGTGACCTCCCACGGAATGACCGTGCCCGAGACGACGCCCTTCGACAGCGCCTCCGGGATCGCCGGAAGCGGCATCCCGACCGGCGTGGCCCCGAGCTCCTGCAACATGTCGTTGATGACCCGTGTCGGGCCACGCATCGCCTTGCCCTGCATGTCGTCGAGGGTCTCGACGGGATCGGCCGTGTGGATCACGCCCGGACCGTGGACCCAGGCCCCCAGCACCTTCAGATCGCCGTATTCGTTGTCCTGCCAGTCGGTCTCGACCATGTCCCAGAAGGCCAGCGCCGTGGCGCGGGGCTCGGTCATCATGAAGGGCAGCTCGAAGACCTCGGTGCGGGGAAAGCGGTTGGGCGTATAGCCCACCAGCGTCATGGCGAGGTCCACGACCCCGTCGCGCGCCTGGTCCATCAGGTCGCTCGGACGTCCGCCCAGCGCCATGGCGTCGAAATGCTGGATCGCGATGCGGCCGTCGGTCGCCTCGGACACCCGCTCGCCCCAGGGTTTCAGGATCTCCTGCGGCACGGGGGCCTGCGGCGGCAGGAACTGGTGCAGTCTCAGCGTCACCTCCTGCGCATGGAGCCCCATCGGCAGCGCGGTTGCGGCGATGACGCCCAGACCGGCCAGAAAAGTGCGTTTCCTCATGTCGTCCTCCCAGTTGACGTTCGCCATCCTGCCCGAGGGCGGGGCGGCATGCACGCGGTCTTCACGACCTGAACTTCGGCTCCCGCTTCTCGAGGAAGGCGCGCAATCCCTCCTTCGCGCCTTCCGAGGTCTGCGCCATGGCCGCCGCGAGGCTTTCGGTGAAAAGCCCGTCCGACCGGCTCATCTCGTTGATCCGAGAAATGGCCTGCAGCATCAGGTAATTCGAGAAGGGCGCATTGTCGGCGATCCGGCTCGCAAGCTCGGCGGCCAGCGCGGGGCCCTCTCCCGCGCCCACCGAATAATGCGCAAGCCCCAGCGACAATCCTTCCTCCACCCCAAAGCTCCGGCCCGTCAGCATCATCTCCCGCATCCGGTCGGGGCCCAGGATGCGCCCCACGCGCACGGTCGCGCCCCCGCCCACGAAGATCCCGCGCCGCCCCTCGGGCAGCTGGAACCGGACCGAGGGCTCGGCAATGCGCACATGGGTCGCCGCCGCGATCTCGAGCCCGCCGCCGATCACCGCGCCGGTCAGGACCGACACGACCGGTAGGCCGCCCGTCTCGATCAGGTCGGCGACACGGTGCCAGTTGCGCGAATGAAAGACCGTTTCTTCCGGGCTGCGATGCTCGTGCTCGCTCAGGTCGAGGCCGGAACAGAAATGCCCTCCCTCGCCCTTCAGGATCACTGCGCGCACGCCGTCCGGCGGGCGGGAGAAGAACGCGTCGAGCGCGTCGACCAGCGCATCGTTCATCGCGTTGCGCTTCGCGGGCCGGTCGAGGACCAGCGTCGCGATGTCGCCCTCGCGTTCGATCCGGACGATGTCGTCGCGGCCTGCGCCCATCTTTGCCTCCCGCGTCGCGGCTCGGAATGGTTATAGGGATTAACAATTCTTCCGCATAGCGTTTTCTTCTGCTACGCTCGACGGGCGAGAGGGAGGATCACGCCATGGTCGATTTCGCATCCATCGAGGCCATCGATTTCCACACCCATGCCGAGGAGCCCTGCTGCGGGCCGCGCGACGACGGATATACCGAGTTCCAGGCCGCGATGGCCAAGTATTTCCGCAACCCCGCCGGGGCCGACGGAATGCTCCCCACAGTCGAGCAGACCGCCGCCCATTACCGCGCCCGCAACATCGCCGCCGTGATCTTTCCCGTCGATGCCGAGCGCGAGACCGGCTTCAACCGCTATTCGAACGAGGACGTGGCCCGCATCGCGGCCGAGAACGACGACATCCTCATTCCCTTCGCCTCGGTCGATCCGCACAAGGGCCGCGCCGGCGCGCGCGAGGTCCGCCGCCTCGCGCGCGATTTCGGCGTCAGGGGCTTCAAGTTCCACCCCACGATGCAGGGTTTCTTCCCGAACGACCGGGCGGCCTGCTACGACGTGCTCGAAGCCTGCGCGGAGGAGGGGGTCATCACGCTCTTCCATACCGGGCAGACCGGCGTCGGATCGGGCATGCGGGGCGGGATGGGGATGCGCCTGAAATACTCCAACCCGATGCATCTCGACGATGTCGCGGTCGATTTCCCCGACATGCCCATCGTGCTCGCCCATCCCTCCTTTCCCTGGACGGAGGAGGGGCTCGCCGTGGCGCAGCACAAGCCCAACGTCTATGTCGACATGTCGGGCTGGTCGCCGAAATACTTCCCCGAGATCTTCGTGAAATACGCCAATTCGATCCTCAAGCGAAAGATGCTCTTCGGGTCCGACTGGCCGGCCATCACACCCGATCGCTGGCTCGCGGATTTCGCGGATGCCCCGATCAAGGACGAGGTCCGCCCCCTGATCCTGAAGGAGAACGCGATGCGGCTCCTCGGCGTGGATCAGGCGGCACTCAGCCGCGCATAGGCCCCGCCGCGCTCCAGCAGGTCGGCATGGCTGCCCGTCTCGACGATGCGGCCGTCCTGCATCACCGCGATCCGGTCGGCGTCGCGGATCGTGCCGAGCCGGTGCGCGATGACCAGCGTCGTGCGCCCGCGCGACAGATCGTTGAGCGCCTGCTGGATCTGCCGCTCCGTCTCGGTATCGAGGGCCGAGGTCGCCTCGTCGAGGATCAGGATCGGCGGGTTCCTGAGGAAGATCCGCGCGATCGCGACCCGCTGCTTCTGTCCACCCGAAAGCGTCACGCCACGCTCGCCCACCACGGTGTCGAGCCCGTCGGGCAGCCGCGCGATCACTTCGCCCAGCCGCGCCTTTCCGGCCGCGTCGAGGATGTCCTCCTCGGTCGCGTCGAGCCTGCCATAGGCGATGTTCTCGCGCAGCGTGCCGCCGAAGAGGAACACGTCCTGGCTCACGATGCCGATCTGGCGGCGCAGCGAGGTCAGGGTCATCGTCCGCGTGTCGATCCCGTCGATGGTGATGCGCCCGGCCTGTGGCTCGTAGAAGCGGGGCACCAGAGCCAGGAGCGAGGTCTTGCCCGCGCCGGACGGACCCACGAAGGCGACCGTCTCGCCGGCCCCCACATGCATCGTGACGTCCGACAGGACCGGCCGCTCGACGTCGTAGCCGAAGCCGACCCCCTCGAAGCGGATCTCGCCCGACAGGTCCGGCGCGTCGGTCGCGCCCGGCGCATCCTCGATGTCGGGCGTCGTCGCCATCAGCTCGCGGTAGCGGCGGAAGCCCGCGATCCCGCGCGGATAGAGCTCGATCACCGCGGCGATCTTCTCCAGCGGGCGGAAGAACAGGCCCACCAGCAGCAGGAAGGCGACGTAGCCCCCCGTCGTCAGCGTGTCCTGCAGCACGAAGGCCGCGCCGACGACCATCACCGTCACCTGGACGAAGCGCATGCCCATGTAGTTGAGCGTCGAGGACGCCGCCATCACGCGGTAGGCCGACAGCTTCGTGTCGCGATACCGCGCGTTGTCCCGCGCGAAGAGCGTCTTTTCGTGATGTTCGTTGGCAAAGGCCTGCACCACGCGGATGCCACCCACATTCTCTTCGAGGCGGACGTTGAAATCGGCGACGCGGGCATAGATCGACCGCCAGGTCCTGGTCATGCGGCCGCCGAAGACGACCACGATGCCCGCGCAGATCGGCACGATCGCCGCCGTGATGAGCGCCAGTTCGAGGTCGATGAACATCATCATCACGAAGGCACCGATGAAGGTCATCACCGCAACGAACAGATCCTCCGGCCCGTGATGGGCGACCTCGCCGATCTCCTCGAGATCGCGCGTCACGCGCGCCACCAGCTTGCCGGTCCGCACCTTGTCGAAATACGAGAAGGACAGCCTCTGGAGCTGGTCGAAGGCCCGCCTGCGCATCTCGGTCTCGATATTGATCCCGAGCATGTGACCCCAGTAGATCACGATATACATGAGGCCCGTATTGATCGCGTAGATCACCAGAAGGCCGACCGCGGCCACGATGGTCAGTGCGATGTCGCCCCGCGGCAGCAGCACGTCGATGAAAAGCTTGATGGCCAGCGGAAACGACAGCTCCAGCAGCCCCGACACGATCGCGCTGCCGAAATCGAGCCAGAAGAGCTTCCTCCACGGCCGGTAATAGGCGAAGAAATCTCGCAGCATTCCATGCTCTCCGGACGGGCCCCGGGGGGCGGTGACAGGTCCGCTGCGGCTTCTTCGGAGAGGTCGAAGTGGCAATGTGGCGGGCCGACGGCCCCGCCTAGCCCTATTCCGGGGGGGGCGTCAACGCCACGGCCGCATCTCCGCTCGTGATGGCGGGCTTCGCGATAAGTCGTTTTCTCCCACGCGATGCGACCCTATATAGTGCCGCCAGAGACCCTCGAAGGAGATGCGCGCCATGAGCCTCAATCCCAAGCCGCTCGCCGCGATCGACCCCGTCTGGAGCCGCATCCGCTCCGAGGCCCAGGAGGCCACCGCCGACGAGCCGCTGCTGGGCGGGCTCTTCCACTCCTCGATCCTGCACCACAAGTCGCTGGCGCACGCGCTGGCCTTCCGCATGTCGCTGAAACTTTCGTCGGGCGAGATGCCCGAGCAGCTCATGCGCGAGATCGCCGACGAGGCCTATTACGACGATCCGACCCTGACCGAGGCCGCGCGCGCCGATCTCGTCGCGACCTACGAACGCGACCCGACCTGCCACCGCTTCCTGCAGCCGCTTCTCTACTTCAAGGGGTTCCAGGCGGTGCAGGCCTACCGTGTGGGCCACTGGCTCTGGGAACGCGACCGCAAGGATCTCGCCTATTTCATCCAGATGCGCGTCTCTGAGGTCTACGGCGTCGACATCCATCCGGCCGCGAAGATGGGCAAGGGGATCATGATCGACCACGCCCATTCCATCGTCATCGGCGAAACCGCGACGGTCGGCGACAACGTATCGATGCTGCATTCGGTCACGCTCGGCGGGACCGGCAAGGAACATGACGACCGTCACCCCAAGATCGGCGACGGCGTGCTGATCGGCGCGGGGGCCAAGGTTCTGGGCGCGATCCGGGTCGGACATTGCTCGCGCATCGCGGCAGGCTCGGTCGTGCTCGAGGAAGTGCCGCCGATGAAGACCGTGGCCGGCGTCCCCGCCCGCATCGTCGGAGAGGCGGGCTGCGAACAGCCCTCGATCGTGATGAACCACCTCTTCGGCGGAACGCCCGACTAGCGCAGGACGATCTCGTCGCTGCGCAGATAGCCCAGCACCGACCGCGCCTGCTCGTCGAGCAGGTCGAGGTCGAGATACTTGTCCGACAGCCTCCGGGTCTTGTTCCGCATCTCGGCCACCTCGGCCGTGAGCGCGGCATGTTCGGCCTGCAGGATGCGCTCCTCCGCCTGGATCTCCATGCGGCGCAGCAGGCCGAAATCGCCCTGCACCGAGGCGAAGGCGAAATAGAGCCCGAGAACGAATGTCAGTGTGAAATAGACGAGCAGGCCCAGGGCCGGGCTCTTGCGCGGATGTGTCATCGTCTGCCTCGCGACTGGGCGCTCTCTGACGGAACGCTCTCGGGCAGGACGATGACACGATTCCCGCGTCTTGGGAATCCCCCGCGGGTCGCCGCGGGGGAGACGGCTCAGCCGTTGTCCTTGTAGATCGACACGAGCTTGTCGAACATGGCGAGCGCCTCGGACTTCTCGCGCTGGAACGAGTTCCGGCCGATGATCGAGCCGTTGCCGCCGCCGTCGCGGATCGCGCGGGCGTCGTCATAGACCGAATCCTCGCCCTTCTTCGCCCCGCCCGAGAAGACCACGATGCGGCGGCCGTTGAACGACGAGCGCATGCATTCCGCGACGCGCGCGGCCTGGGTCGAGACGTCGATGCCCTGCTCCTCGATCATCGACTTCGCCTCGGGGACCTCGAGATGGTCGGTCGAGAGCTTGATCTTGATGATATGCGCACCCAGCAGCGCCGCGATCTGCGCGGCATAGGCCGCGACGTCGATCGCGGTCTCGCCTTCCTTGCTGATCGCCTCGCCGCGCGGATAGGACCAGATGACCGTGGGCAGGCCGACGCTGGCCGCCTCGCGGCGCATCTCGACGATCTCCTCGTACATGTCGAGCTGCGCGTCCGAGCCGGGATAGATCGTGAAGCCGATGGCCGAGCAGCCGAGCCGCAGCGCGTCATCGACGCTGGCCGTCACGGCCTGGTCCTTGCCCGCGGTGTTCGACATCAGCGAGTTGGCCGAGTTCGCCTTGAGGATCGTCGGGATCTGACCGGCGAAGGTATCGGCCCCGGCCTCGAGCATCCCGAGAGGTGCCGCGAAGGCGTTGAGGCCCGCATCGATGGCGAGCTGATAGTGATAATGCGGGTCGTAGGACGGCGGGTTGGGCCCATAGGTGCGCGCGGGGCCATGCTCGAACCCCTGATCGACGGGCAGGATGATCATCTTGCCCGTGCCCTTCAGCCGGCCTTCCATCAGCATGCGGCACAGATTGCCCTTCACGCCGGGCGTCTCGCCCTCGTAATTCGACAGGATCTTCTGGACTTTGCGCGATGCCTTCATGGCCGCCTCCGTTGAATGTTGTGTTGCCGCATGACTAGGCGCGGGCCTGCCCGAGGGCAACTCAAACACGCTAACGGTCGCCTCGAAAAATGTTTCGCGCGCGAAACCCCGGGGCGGCTCAGCTCGTCCGTCCGGCCCGTCCGCCGCGCCGTTTCCTCAGCCTCGGCGCGCGCTCGGGCAGTTCGGCCATGATCGCCGCGCGTTCCTCGTCGGACATGAGCGACCACGCGGCGATCTCGGCCGTCGTGCGGTAGCATCCCGCGCAGATCTTCTCGGCGGGATGGATGACGCAGATATTCACGCAGGGCGAGGCGATCTCGCGGCGTTTCCAGACGGGTGGCTCGTCGGTCATGGGGCGGCTCCGAGATTGCGGAGACGGTCGAGCGCGCCCTGCAGGATATAGCTGGCCGCCACGTGGTCGATGACCTCCGCGCGCCTGCGCCGCGACGTGTCGGCCTCGAGCAGCGCGCGCTCGGCCGCCACCGTCGACAGCCGCTCGTCCCAGAAGGCGATCGGCAGGTCGACGAGCCGGTCGAGGTTGCGGGCGAAGGCGCGCGTCGATTGCGCGCGCGGTCCCTCGCTGCCGTCCATGTTGCGCGGCAGCCCGAGGATCAGGCCCGCGATCTCGCGCTCCTTCAGGATCGCGATCAGCGCCTCGGCGTCGAGCGTGAACTTCTTGCGCTTGATCGTCCTCAGCGGCGTCGCGATCGACAGGAACGCGTCCGTGACCGCGACCCCGATCGTCACGGTCCCGAGGTCGAGCCCGGCAATCGCGCGGCGCGGCGGCAGGGCGGCCGCGAAGTCCCCGATTTCCTCGTGGATCATCTGAGGCCCGCCCGCGCTGCCGCGTCGTCGATCGTGGAAAGATCCGCGGGGCTTTCGCCGAAGACGTCTCGCGCCTCCTCGAGGATCGCCCGCGCGCGGTCGGTCCGGTCGAGCGCGGAATAGGCGACGATCAGACGTGCCCAGTCGGTCGACGGGCCGCCCTGCGTCGCGAGCCGCTCCGACAGCGACGAGACCATGTTCGAGATCATCGCCGCGCGATCCTCCTCGGACATGTCGGCGGCGGCCTCGATGTCGACCGCGCTCGGCCCGCGCGGGGCAGGGGTCTCGGGCGGGTCGTAGCGGATGCCGGCACGTTCGGCCGCCTCGACGATCTGGCCCTGGACGGGGGCCACCCAGGGCGCGTCGGGGGGGCTGCGTTCGAGCAGGTCGCGCCAGATGCCGAAGGCGCGGTCTGGCCGCCCGACCTGCGCGAGCGCGAGCCCCTTGTAATAGGCCGCCCGCCCGTTCCCCGGATTTTCCGTCAGGACGCGGTCGATCACCTGCTCCGCCTCGGGCGAGACGAAGCCGCCCGTGGCCAGCACCATGAATTCGCCCAGCGCGGCCAGATCCTCGGGCGTGGCCTCATCGCCCCGCACCTCGACGAGATGGGCCTGCGCGATGCGGGCGGCCCGGAAATCGCCGAGCCCCGCCTCGTTCCGGGCGAGAAGCCGCAGACCCTCTATATCGTCCGGGCGCTCGGCCAGAACCTCGCGAAGGCGCGTCATCAGGGTGCCGAACTCGCCTTCGGGCTCGCTCGGCGGGGGCAGGATTTCGGCCGCTTCGGCCTCGGCCGTCGCCTGATCCGGCCTGCTCGCCGCGATCTCTTCCGACTGGGCAAAGCGGGCCTGGATCGGCAGGTCGGGATAGCCCGGCGCGCCCAGCACCGCATAGAGGCCGAACCCGCCGCCGATGATCCCGATCGCCACCAGCCCGGCCATGGCAAGCCGCACCGGCTTCGATGCCCTGCCATGGGTCGAGACGCCGGCCCGATCGGCGTCGAGCAGCCGGCGCTGCACCTCGAGCCGGGTGCGCTGCGCCTCGTCCGGGTCGAGCGTGCCGCGCGCCAGATCGCGGTCGATCTCGGACAGCTGGTCGCGATAGACGGCGATGTCGGGCGAGGGGCGCGCATCGGGCGCACCGCGCAGCAGCGCGGCCGCGACCGGAGCCAGAACGAGGCCCGTCAGCATCGCGGCGATCAGCCAGAACATGGGCGGGGATCCGGGGGGCTCTGTGTCATCGCGGATGTCATATCGAATCCGCGACCCGCCCGAAAGGCGTCATGGCGCACGGCTGCGCGAGCGGGCGAGGGCGGGACATGCGTATTTGGAAAAGCAAAGAGGCGGGGCCGTGCAGAGTGCCGGCTCCGACCTTTTCCGGAACATCGTACGGCCTATCTCGTTTCTCCTGCCGACCGGCGCGGGGTCGCGGTGCCGCCAGCACGCGGTGGCGACCCGGTGCCAAGACATAGAAATTCCGTCACGGAGGGACACATGGCTTTCGAACTTCCCGATCTTCCCTATGCGCACGACGCTCTGGCCGATAACGGCATGAGCCGCGAGACGCTCGAATATCACCACGACATCCACCACAAGGCCTATGCCGACAAGACGGCGGACCTGGTCAAGGGCTCCGAGTGGGAGGGCAAGTCCCTTGAGGAGATCATCTCGGGCACCTATGACAGCAGTGCCGTCGCGCAGTCGGGCCTCTTCAACAACGCCTCGCAGTACTGGAACCACAACCAGTTCTGGCAGATGATGAGCCCCGGCGAGAGCAAGATGCCGGGCGAGCTCGAGAAAGCGCTGACCGACAGCTTCGGCTCGGTCGACAAGTTCAAGGAAGACTTCGCCGCGGCCGGCGGCGGCCAGTTCGGGTCCGGCTGGGCATGGCTCGTCAAGGATCGCGACGGCGCGTTGTCGATCACCTCGACCGAGAACGGCGTGAACCCGATCTGCTTCGGCCAGACGGCCCTTCTCGGCTGCGACGTGTGGGAGCATTCCTACTACATCGACTTCCGCAACAAGCGTCCGGCCTATCTGTCGAACTTCCTCGACAAGCTGGTGAACTGGGAGAACGTCGCCAGCCGCATGTGACGGCACGGCACGTCCGGTTCGACCAAGTGGGGCTCGCCTTTCGGCGGGCCCTTTCCTTTATGGAACCGCCCCTTGCGGGCCCGGGTTGGTCGATCGCAACGACATGGAAGGAGCGCCGATATGGCCGAACGCAAGAGATCCAACGACGGCGTGAGCGAGACCGAGAGATTCCTCGACGACGAGGACAAGGCCGGGGCCCCCGGCCAGGCGAGCCGCGCCGAGGGCGAGCTCGAACGCAGCGTCGGCACGCGCGACGAGAAGAAGCAGAGCGTGGGCGGCGGCGGCGCGACCCGCGTCACCAAGTCCGACGAGGAAGGCGAGGGCAATCTCGGCGGACATCACGGCACCGGCGAGGACAAGTGAGATGGCGCGTCTGACCGAAGGCACCTGGGTTCTGATCGCAGACGGCGAGAAGGCCCTCATCCTCGAGAACCAGACCGATCACGAGGATCCGTACCTGACCGTCCTGACCAAGGAGGAGCAGGAGAATCCCCCCGACCGCGAGCAATCGGCGAACCGGCGCGGGCGCTTCAACGACAGCAACGGCGTGCACCGCTCGGCCGTCGAGGATACCGACTGGCACGAACTGGCCAAGGAGCAGTTCGCGAGCGATGTGTCGGACATGCTCTACAAGCGCGCGCACGGCAAGGCGTTCGACAGCATCGTCATCGTGGCCTCCCCCAAGATCCTGGGCGAGCTGCGCGACAACCTCCACCAGGAGGTCACGCAGAAGGTCATCGCCGAGATCCCCAAGACGCTGACCAACCATTCGCTCGACGATATCGAGAAGATCGTGAAGGACGAACTCGACGCGGCCTGATCCGCGCCGGGTCGATCTGGACCGGGGCAGGGCGCGTCGTCCTGCCCCTTTTCGTCCGCGGGGCTCAGTCGCTCCCGCGATAGGGCGGCACGTATTGCATCGCCATGTCCCAGGGGAAGAAGATCCAGGTATCCTGGCTCACCTCGGTGATGAAGGTATCGACCTGCGGGCGGCCCTCGGGCTTGGCGTAGACGGTCGCGAAATGCGCCTTGGGATAGAGGCTCCTCACCAGCTCGATCGTGCGGCCGCTATCGACCAGATCGTCGACCACGAGGATGCCGGTGCCGTCGCCCATCATCCCGGCATCGGGCGATTTCAGCACCTGGGCCTCGGACTGGTCCTGGTTGTCGTAGCTCTTGACGCTGATCGTATCGACGGTGCGGATGTCGAGCTCTCGCGCGACGATCATCGCGGGGGCCATGCCGCCCCTCGTGATCGCCACGACCGCGCGCCAGCCGCCGCCCTTGGCCCCGGCATCGCCGTCGGGCCCCAGGCCGTCTAGCCGCCAGGCAAGCGCCCGCGCGTCGCGGTGGATCTGGTCCCACGAGACGTGGAACCCCTTTTCGTGCGGAAGGCGGTCTGTCACGTGCCTCAACCTCTCTGGCCTCAACTGATCGCGACTTTTGCCCCGAGTGCGCCCAAGAGTCCACCGAAGCCGCGATCCATCGCGGTCTTGGCGCGACGATAGGCACGGCGCGGCCCCGGACGCGAGAAAACCCAGGCGACGACGACGTACCACGCCGTCTCGACCCAGAGCACGTTGAAGAGGACGAGCGTCTTGTCGGCGAATTCAGCCGCCGCGGGGACCAGCCCCACAAAGACCGCGCCGAAGAAGATCGCGGGTTTCGGGTTGGCCAGCATCGCGGACCCCCCGAGCCGGATCGCCGAGATCATGCCGCGCGGCGGCCGCCCCTCGGGCATCTCGGGCATCGGGTCGCGCGCGTGCCGCCACATCATCACGGCCAGATAGACGAGGAAAATCCCGCCCGCGACCTTCAGCACGGTAAACAGCGGCGGGACGAGTTCGAAGACCAGCGCCAGCCCCGCGATCGCGGCGAAGGCCCAGAACGCCGCCCCCATGCCGATCCCGATGGCAAGGCCGAGCGCGGGGCGGAACCCTTCGAGGATCGACGTCCGCACGGCCAGGACGAAGGCCGGTCCCGGCGACATGGCCGCCAGCAGATGCGCAAAGGCCACGCCCGCGAAGGCCGCGACGCTCATGTCCGCAAGCCGGGCGCGCGGGCCGCCGACGGCGCGTCGGCCACCGCCGGGTCGAAGGCCAGAAGATCCTCCCGGCCCATGCGCGTCACTCCTTGGTGACGTCGGGCGCGTCCACCGCCTTCATGCCGACCACGTGGTATCCCGCATCGACATGCAGCACCTCGCCCGTCGTGCCCCGCCCGAGATCGGACAGCAGATAGAGCGCCGATCCCCCGACATCGTCGATGCTCACGTTGCGCCGCATGGGCGAGTTCAGCTCGTTCCACTTCATGATATAGCGGAAATCGCCGATGCCGCTGGCCGCCAGCGTCTTGATCGGCCCCGCGCTGATCGCGTTGACGCGGATGCCGTCCTTGCCGAGATCCTCGGCCAGATAGCGCACCGACGCCTCCAGCGCGGCCTTGGCCACGCCCATGACGTTGTAATGCGGCATCACGCGCTCGGCACCGTAATAGGTCATGGTCAGGGCCGATCCGCCGTTCTTCATCAGCTTTTCGGCGCGGTTCATCACGGCGGTGAAGGAATAGACCGAGATATCCATCGACATCCGGAAGTTCTCGCGGCTCGTATCGACATACCGGCCGCGCAACTCGTTCTTGTCGGAGAACCCGATGGCGTGGACCACGAAGTCCAGCTCGCCCCAGCGCTCGCCGATCGCGTCGAACAGCGCGTCGACGCTTTCCATCTCGGCCACGTTGCAGGGCACGAGGAAATCCGATCCGAGCTGTGCGGCCAGCGGTTCGACCCGCTTCTTCAGCGCGTCGCCCTGGTAGGAAAAGCAGAGCTCCGCGCCCGCATCGGCGAGGGTCCGGGCGATGCCCCAGGCGATGGACTTGTCGTTCGCCAGGCCCATGATCAGGCCCCGCTTTCCAGCCATCAAATTGTTTGACATCGCAATCCCCTCACGCCCTATTCCCGGTGGTCAGGTCGGCTTAGGCCATTCACCTGAGCGCTTCAAGCATCGGGGAAGGGAGGCCATGGGCAGCGAGACGAGCATCTTCGGCGCGGACGATCCGTTCGCGCTCACGCGGGCCTGGCTCGCCGAGGCCGAGGCGACGGAGCCCAACGATCCGAATGCGATCGCGCTCTCGACCGTGGATGCCGAGGGGATGCCGAATGTCCGCATCGTGCTGCTCAAGGGGATCGAGGACGACGCCTTCGTCTTCTACACCAATTACGAAAGCGCGAAGGCCGAAGAGATCGCGCAGAGCGGGAAATGCGCCTTCGTGATGCACTGGAAATCGCTGCGACGGCAGGTCCGGGTCCGGGGCACCGTCACGCGCGAGGACGGCGCGACGGCCGACGTCTATTACGCCTCGCGGCCGCTCGCCTCGCGGCATGGGGCATGGGCATCGCTCCAGTCCCGCCCGCTCGAAAGCCGCGCCGAGCTCGAGGCGCGCGTGGCCGATGTAGCCGAGCGATTCGGTGACAATCCGCCGCGGCCCGACTTCTGGGGGGGCTTCCGCATCCGCCCGACATCCTTTGAATTCTGGGCCGACGGTGCGTTCCGCCTGCACGACCGCGAAGTCTGGAAGCCTTCCGGCGAAGAAGGCAGGTGGACAACGCTATGTCTTTTCCCATAGCAAGGTAGGTGTTGTCCGAGTAAACACCCGCGACCGTCAAGGGTATGTCGAAAATTTGAAATACTTTACCGAACCACACCTCAGAGCCATGGACCAGATTGCGGATGTCGCATCAGAAGTCGAAATGAGCGACGAAAGCGAACACAGCGCCGACGGTGTTCTCGGTCACGTCAAGTGGTTCGACGCCGCCAAGGGCTACGGGTTCGTCCGCACGGAATCGGTGGACAGCGACATCCTGTTGCATGCCAACGTCCTGCGGAATTTCGGGCAGAGTTCGGTGTCCGACGGATCGGTGATCCGCTTTCACATGATCGAGACCCGTCGCGGGTTCCAGGCGATCGAGATCCTCTCGATCGAGGCACCTCCGGTGACGGTGGACGAGCAGGGCGCGGAGAATGCCGCCCTCGACGCCGAGGCGGGTCCGCTCGTCGCCGCGCGGGTCAAGTGGTTCGATCGCGCCAAGGGCTTCGGGTTTGCCAACGTCTTCGGAAAGAGCGATGATGTCTTCATACATATGGACGTCCTGCGCCGCTCCGCGCTGTCGGATCTGCAACCCGGCGAGGCGGTCGCGATTCGCGTCGCCGACGGCGAGCGGGGACAGCTGGCAACACAGGTGAGTGTATGGGAAAGCGCCAATTTTTCGGATCCGTCCTCGGACTCGCCATCGGAGTGACGTCGCCGGCGGCGATGGCCGCCTGCCGTGACGGCGTGGTCGAGTTGCGCGGCGATTTCGGCGAGGCGCGCTTCCGGGTCGAGGTCGCCGACGATCCCGCCGAACAGGCCCGCGGCCTCATGCATGTCGAGGATCTGCCGGCCGGGCGCGGAATGCTCTTCGTCTACGAGGAGGCCGGACCGGTCTCGTTCTGGATGCGCAACACCCTCATCCCTCTCGACATGATCTTCGCGGACGCGACCGGAACGGTCACGCGCGTCCATGCCAACGCGGTCCCGCTCGACGAGACGTCGATCCCGGGCGGCGACAACGTGCTCTCGGTGCTCGAGATCAATGGCGGCCTCGCCGCCCGCATCGGCATCGAGGAGGGGAGCGAGCTGCGCCACGCCGCCCTGCCGCAGGACGATGCCGCCTGGCCCTGCGCCGAGTAGCGCGGCCCTTTCCAAATCCCCGGCGGCGGTCTATGAGGGCCGCGTCGGGGCGTGGCGCAGCCTGGTAGCGCGGCGGTTTTGGGTACCGTAGGTCGTAGGTTCGAATCCTATCGCCCCGACCATCACACAACAGATATCGAACTCCTTACCAGATGGGGCGCTTTTCCGCCTCCTGTGCCCGATATGTCGTGGGCACCCCCGGATTTATCCTTAACAAATCGTTAACGTTCTTTCTCCGTTCACGGCGGCGCGATTCGCTGTCGGCGATGAAAGCGTTGAATTTGAAGGGCTTCCAAGAGGGGCCCAAGATCTTGTGGAAAAGCCCCGGTCAAGCGCAAAGTTTCGTTGCCCGGTCGGGGGTCTTGCGCCAATTTGTACCGGCAAGCCAAGACAGCACCAGATGTAGTTGCGACCACAAGGCCGAAGCGGATGCCCCGTTTCGGTCAACGGAATCGCCACGTCCGCTGTCGGGCGATCCGCGGGTGGCGAAACGCCCGCTCGACAAGAAACGAATGGGGCACACGTCATGAAGATCGATCGCAGGTTCACCAAATCCGGGCAGGACGCCTATGCCGAGCTCGATTTCACCACCACGGTGAGCGAGATCCGCAATCCCGACGGCACGATCGTCTTCCGCAACGACGCGGTCGAGGTCCCCTCCGCCTGGAGCCAGGTGGCGAGCGACGTGATCGCCCAGAAATACTTCCGCAAGGCCGGCGTGCCCTCGAATCTCCGCCGCGTGAAGGAGAAGGGCGTCCCCGAATTCCTCTGGCGCTCCGTCGCCGAGGAGGGGGCGGTCATGGGCGGCGAGACCTCGTCCAAGCAGGTCTTCGACCGGCTTGCCGGGGCCTGGGCCTACTGGGGCTGGAAGGGCGGCTACTTCACGACCGAGGCCGATGCCCGCGCCTATTACGACGAGATGCGCTACATGCTGGCGACGCAGAAGGCCGCGCCCAACAGCCCGCAATGGTTCAACACGGGCCTGCACTGGGCCTACGGCATCGACGGCCCCGCGCAGGGCCACCACTATGTCGATTTCCAGACCGGCAAGCTCACCAAGTCGCAAAGCTCCTACGAGCATCCGCAGCCCCATGCCTGCTTCATCCAGTCGGTCAGCGACGATCTGGTCAACGATGGCGGCATCATGGACCTCTGGGTGCGCGAGGCGCGGCTCTTCAAGTACGGCTCGGGCACCGGCACCAACTTCTCGTCGCTCCGCGCCGAGGGCGAATCGCTGTCGGGCGGCGGCAAGTCGTCGGGCCTGATGGGCTTCCTCAAGATCGGCGACCGCGCGGCGGGCGCGATCAAGTCGGGCGGCACCACGCGCCGCGCGGCCAAGATGGTGATCGTCGATGCCGACCATCCCGACATCGAGGATTTCATCGACTGGAAGGTCCTCGAGGAGCAGAAGGTCGCCTCGATCGTCGCCGGATCGAAGATGCACGAGAAATATCTCAACGACATCTTCGCCGCGTTCAAGGTCTGGGACGGCAAGCCCGAGGATGCCTACGATCCCAAGATCAACGACGCGCTGAAGGCCGCGGTCAAGGCCGCCAAGAAGGTCTCGATCCCCGAGACCTACATCAAGCGCGTGCTCGATTACGGCAAGCAGGGCTACGACGCGATCGAGTTCCCGACCTACGACACCGACTGGGACAGCGAGGCCTATTCCTCCGTCTCGGGCCAGAATTCCAACAACTCGATCCGCGTGACCGACGCCTTCCTCAAGGCGGTCGAACAGGATGCCGACTGGGATCTGATCTCGCGGACCGACGGCAAGGTCTCAAGGACCGTCCGCGCCCGCGAGCTGTGGGAAAAGGTCGGCCATGCCGCCTGGGCCTGCGCCGATCCGGGCATCCAGTATCACGACACGGTCAATGCCTGGCATACCTGCCCCGAGGACGGCGAGATCCGCGGCTCGAACCCGTGTTCCGAATACATGTTCCTCGACGACACGGCCTGCAACCTCGCCTCGATGAACCTGCTGACCTTCCTCAAGGACGGCGCGTTCCAGTCCGAGGATTACATGCACGCCACGCGGCTCTGGACCGTCACGCTCGAGATTTCCGTGCTGATGGCGCAGTTCCCCTCGAAGGAGATCGCGCAGCGCAGCTACGATTTCCGGACGCTGGGTCTGGGCTACGCCAATATCGGCGGTCTGCTGATGAACATGGGCCACGGCTATGACAGCGACGAGGGCCGCGCGCTCTGCGGTGCGCTGACCGCGCTCATGACCGGCGTGAGCTATGCGACCAGCGCCGAGATGGCGGGCGAACTCGGGGCCTTCCCGGGCTACGCCAAGAACGCGGCCCACATGCTGCGGGTGATCCGCAACCACCGCACCGCCGCGCATGGCAAGGCGTCGGGCTACGAGGCGCTCGACGTGAAGCCCGTGCCGCTCGACCACGACAACTGCCCCGACAAGTCGCTTCTGTCGCTGGCGACCCGTGCGTGGGACGACGCGCTGGCTCTCGGCGAACAGCACGGCTACCGCAACGCGCAGGTCTCCGTCATCGCGCCGACCGGCACGATCGGGCTCGTCATGGATTGCGACACCACGGGCATCGAGCCCGACTTCGCTCTGGTGAAGTTCAAGAAGCTCGCGGGCGGCGGCTACTTCAAGATCATCAACCGCTCGGTCCCCGCCGCGCTCGAGAATCTCGGTTACGGATCGGCCCAGATCGCCGAGATCGTCAGCCATGCGGTCGGCCACGGCACGCTCGGCAACGCGCCCGGCATCAACCACCAGGCTTTGGTCGGCCACGGCTTCGGCCAGGCCGAGATCGACCGGATCGAGGCGGCGCTGCCGTCGGCCTTCGACATCCGCTTCGTGATGAACCAGTGGACGCTGGGCGAGGAATTCTGCCGCGAGACGCTGGGCATCCCCACCGCCAAGCTCAACGATCCGACCTTCGACCTGCTGCGTCACCTGGGCTTCACCCGCGCCGATATCGAGGCCGCCAACGCCCATGTCTGCGGGACCATGACGCTCGAGGGCGCGCCGCATCTCAAGCGCGAACATTACCATATCTTCGACTGTGCGAACCCCTGCGGCAAGACCGGCAAGCGCTATCTCAGCGTCGAGAGCCACATCCACATGATGGCCGCCGCGCAGAGCTTCATCTCGGGTGCGATCTCCAAGACGATCAACATGCCCAACGACGCCACGATCGAGGATTGCAAGCGCGCCTACGAGCTCAGCTGGTCGCTGGGCGTGAAGGCCAACGCGCTCTATCGCGACGGCTCGAAACTGTCCCAGCCGCTGGCCGCCGCCCTGGTCGAGGACGACGAGGAGGCCGAGGAGATCCTCGCCACCGGCTCGCACCAGGAAAAGGCGGGCGTCCTGGCCGAGAAGATCGTCGAGAAGATCGTCATGAAAGAGGTCGCCAAGGGACGCGAGCGGATGCCCGAACGCCGCCGCGGCTATACCCAGAAGGCGATCGTGGGCGGCCACAAGGTCTATCTCAGGACCGGCGAATACCGCGACGGCAAGCTGGGCGAGATCTTCATCGACATGCACAAGGAAGGCGCGGGCTTCCGGGCGATGATGAACAACTTCGCCATCGCCGTGTCGGTGGGCCTGCAATACGGCGTGCCGCTCGAGGAATTCGTGGACGCCTTCACCTTCACCCGGTTCGAACCCGCCGGGATGGTGCAGGGCAACGAGACTATCAAGAATGCGACCTCGATTCTCGACTACATCTTCAGAGAGCTTGCCGTCAGCTATCTCGACCGTACGGACCTGGCCCATGTGAAACCCGAAGGCGCGAGCTTCGACGAACTCGGCCGAGGCGAGGAAGAGGGTAAGCGGAATTTCGCCGACATGCCCCAATCGGGCGGGTCCTCGCCGCTCGACGTGCTGCGGCAGGTGGCCTCGACCGGATATCTGCGGGGCCGCGCGCCCAAGGACTTCGTCGTCCTGCAGGGCAATGCCGGTCAGGCCGTCGCCCTCGACGAGGGGGGCGAGACGGTGGCGGCCGTCGCGACCGAAACGGCCCCCGCGACCCAGATGGATGCCCGCGCCAAGGCCCGGATGCAGGGCTACGAGGGGGATCCGTGCGGGGAATGCGGAAACTATACGCTGGTGCGCAACGGCACCTGCATGAAGTGCAACACCTGCG
Source organism: Palleronia sp. LCG004 (assembly GCF_032931615.1). Taxonomy (NCBI): domain Bacteria; kingdom Pseudomonadati; phylum Pseudomonadota; class Alphaproteobacteria; order Rhodobacterales; family Roseobacteraceae; genus Palleronia; species Palleronia sp. LCG004. Next base: position 1,896,168 of record NZ_CP136759.1, on the reverse strand, counting down.
GCGGGACGTCCGGGTGTAGCTGAGAACGGAGTTTGCAGAAGGGGGGAGGTTTCGCGGCGAAACCTCCTCCCTTTCGACCGGTCACGAGGCGGGTGCGCTCGCCTTGGACGTGCGCCAGGACGCAGGCAGATAACATTGAACGAGCGGTAACGAGAGAGACTGGTGCGCGAAACTTCCAAGGGCCCCTGCGGGGGCCCTTTTTTCGTGTCACCTGTCGTCGTCGGAGCGACGGACGATGAAGAATTCGTAGATGCAGAGTGCGCCCATCGCGCCGAAAATCGCGGCCCAGCCGGGCGATCCGCGCGAGAGTTCGACCACCGCCCAGACGAGGCAGATCGCCGTGATGACCACCCGCCGCCAGAGCGGGCGGAAGAACGGATGCGCGCCGTCGAGGATCTTCATTCGGGATAGATCCCCGGCACGAGCTGGTCGAAATCGACGAGCGCGCCGGTCATGACGCCGGCCTCGGCGCTGAGCATGTAGGCGGCGAGGGCCGCGACGTGATCTGGTTTGACGAGGGTGCCCATCGGGCGCGACGCCTCGGCGCGGGCGAGCCAGTCGTCGCCGCCGCCGTGGAACTTGCGCTGGACCGCGTCCTCGCCGGGGGTGTCCATCCAGCCGATATTGATGCCGTTGACGCGGATCCGGTCGGGGGCGAGCGTGCTGGCCGCGTTCCTGGTCACGTTGGCCAGCGCGGCCTTCGACGCGGCATAGGGGGCGAGGAAGCTCTGCCCGCCATGAATGACGATCGACAGGATGTTGACCACCGATGCGGAATGGCCGGCCGCGCGGGCGCGCTGCGCGAAGCGCTGCAACGCGAAGAACGGGCTTCGGACATTCGTGGCCATGATCGCGTCGAACGTCTCGGGCGTCGCGTCGAGGATCGAGCCGCGATCGGTCAGCGCACCGGCCACCACCATCGCGTCGAGCCGTCCGAAGGCCTCGGCCGCCTCATCGACGACGCGCGTCGTGGCGTCGGTATCGGACAGATCGCTTGCCACGAACCGCGCGCCGATCCCGGCGGCCGCAGCCTCGCCCCGCGCGGCGTCGCGTCCGGTAACGATCAGATGGCGGCATCCCTCTGCGGCAAGTCGCCGCGCGATGGCGAGGCCCACGCCCTGCGTTCCGCCGAGGATAAGGGTCCTGGTATCGGCATGTCTGTCCGTCATCGGCATGTTTCCTTCGTTTCGCGTCAATCTATGCCGCAGCGCACGCCCGGTGTGAAGGCGCGCCACATTGATCCCGGATGCCCGCGCGCCACATCCGCACCTGACACGGGTTTCGGAAGGAAGACAGAATGAGTGCGACCAGGATCGCCATCGTGGGCGTGGGCAAGATCGCCCACGATCAGCATATCCCCGCCATCGCGGACAGTCCCGATTTCGAACTGGCCGCCACGGTCAGCGGGTCGGGCGGGGTCGACGGGATCGAGAATTACGAGTCTCTGACGGACCTGCTGGATGCGCGGGAGGATATCCGAACGATCGTCATGACGATGCCGCCCGTCCCGCGGTTCGAGGCCGCGCGGGAGGCCATCGCCGCGGGTCGCGACGTGCTTCTGGAGAAGCCGCCGGGCGTCACGGTGGCCGAGGTCCGGCAGCTTGCCGATCTCGCGGAAGAGAAGGGCACGGTGCTTTATGCGAGCTGGCACCTGCGCCATGCGCTGGGCGTGGCGGATGCGCGCGACTGGCTGGCGCGGCGCAAGGTGACGGGTGGGCATATCTCGTGGAAGGAGAACGTGCGCGTCTGGCATCCCGGCCAGCAATGGATCTGGGAGCCGGGCGGGCAGGGCGTGTTCGACACCGGCATCAACGCGCTGTCGATCCTGACCGAGATACTGCCCGCACCTGTTCGGCTGCGCGACTCGGTTCTGCGGTTTCCCGAGAACCGCGACACGCCGATCGCCGTCGATCTGACATTCGTGGACATGCAGGGGGCGGTGATCACCGCCGATTTCGACTGGCGGCTGGAGGAGACGGCGAGCTGGACGATGGAGTTCCAGACCGAGGACGGCACGATCCGGCTCGAGGAGGGGGCGGCGATCCTCAAGATCGACGGGGTCGATCAGGGCGCGGAAGGGCCGGGGGAATATCCCGGTCTCTATCGTCATTTCGCGACCCTGCTGCGCGAGCGGCGATCGGATGTGGACGACCGTCCGCTGGTGCAGGTGGCCGATGCGTTCCTCTTCGGGCGGCGCGAGATCGTGGAGCCGTTCGACGAGGCGTGAGGCCCCGGGATCGGTGCATCCGGGGCCCCCTCACGTTTCTGCGACGCGGACCAAGGGGTGGAACAACGCCCCGGTGCCCTTGTTGGGACGGTGAACAGACTTGAAAAGTGGAAGTATTATGAAACTGTTGACCGTATCCGCGCTTGCCATGGGCCTTGCCACGACGGGGGCCTACGCCCAGTCGAGCAGCGACAGCGCGGCCGGCGATGCGATGTCGTCCGGGACGGCGACGGCATCGGACGGCGCGCAGCTCATCCGGACGCGCGACATCACGGGCGGCAACATCTACACGACCGGTGACGCCTCGGACTGGACCGATGGCGAGATGTATGACGGCGTCGGAGAGAACTGGAACGATATCGGTGAGATCGAGGACATCGTTCTCGACCAGAGCGGCCAGATGGTCGGCATCGTGGCAGAGATCGGCGGGTTCCTCGATATCGCGGACAAGCACGTGATGATCCCGCTCGAAAACGTCAATCTCGTGGCGGTGGACGACCAGACTTACGCCTACGTGACGAACCGCACCGAGGAAGAGCTCGAGCAGATGGAAGATGTCGACGAGGGCTTCTGGAACTGATCGTCAGAGCTGGCGACAAAGAAAGGGGCCTTCGGGGCCCCTTTTTCATGTGCGCCTGTGCGGAATGTCGAAATCCGGCGGGGCGAGTTCGAACCCCTCGAACCGGAAGGCGGGGCTGACCGTGCAACCCACGAGCGTCCAGTCGCCCGTGCTGCGCGCCATCTGCCAAGCATCCTTGGGCACGACGATCTGGGGGACCTCTCCGCCGGCGAGGTCCGGCCCCAGGACGCGATCCTCGGCCGGGCCGGTTTCGGTCGCCGCGATCGACAGGATCAGGGGCGCGCCGGAGTAGAAATGCCAGATCTCGGCCGCATCGACGCGGTGCCAGTGGCTCGTCTCGCCGGCCTTGAGCAGGAAATAGATGCAGGTCCCGGCAGGGCGACCCTCGCCGTCGGCGATCCAGGTCTGGCGGTAATGGCCGCCCTCGGGATGGGGGGCGAGGCCGAGCGTGGCCGCGATCTCGTCCCCCGTCACAGGAGCGGCACCGCCGGTGCGGCATCTGTGTCGATCACACCCACGACGCGGGGGTCGGGGAAGATCTGCACCTCGCGCCGCTCGGCGCGGAAGCCGTGGCGCAGGTAGAAGCGCAGCGCCTGCGGCGCGTCGAGCGTGCAGGTATTGAGCCTGATCCTCTCGGCCCCCTGATCGGCCATCATCCGCTGCACCGTCGCCATCAGCCACGGGCCGATGCCGCGCCCGATCGCGTTCGGCGCGAGGCCGAAGAAGGCGATCTGCGGGTTGGCGTGGTCGCGGAAGTCGAGCTCGACCATGCCGAGGCGGCCGTTGTCGCTGTCGAGGACGTAGAGCTCGACATCGGGGTCGAAGATGATCGAGGTCAGATCCTCGTCGCCCAGCATCAGCCGGCTGGTCCAGAGCCAGTCGCGGCCGATGAGGCGATAGAGGTCGCGGTAGGTGGCCGCCGGCATCCGCGTCTCGCGCACGAGCCTGAGACCCGGCGGCGTGGGCCGCGGATCGATCGGCCGCTCGCAGACGAGGTGCGTGACCACCGCCGCGAGCATGCCTTGAGGGACCGGGTGATAGCCCTCCTCGATCATCACCTCAGGATCGACTTGCCGGCGTAATGGGCCGTCTCGCCCAGCAGTTCCTCGATGCGGATGAGCTGGTTGTACTTGGCGAGCCGGTCGGAACGCGCGAGCGATCCGGTCTTGATCTGCCCGCAATTCGTGGCGACGGCGAGATCGGCGATGGTCGCGTCCTCCGTCTCGCCCGAGCGGTGGGACATGACGTTGGTGAAGCGCGCGCGATGGGCCATGTCGACGGCCTTGAGCGTCTCGCTGAGGGTGCCGATCTGGTTGACCTTCACGAGCATCGAGTTGGCGCAGCCCCTGGCGATGCCGTCGGCGAGGCGCTTGGGGTTCGTGACGAAGAGGTCGTCGCCCACGAGCTGCACGCGGTCGCCGAGCGCGTCGGTCAGCATCTTCCAGCCGTCCCAGTCGTCCTCGGACATGCCGTCCTCGATCGACAGGATCGGGTAGTCGGCGCAGAGCTTCTCGAGATAGGCGACGTTCTCCTCGGAGGAAAGCGAGGCGCCTTCGCCCTTCATCTCGTACTTGCCGTTCTCGTAATACTCGGTCGCGGCGCAATCGAGGGCGAGCATGATGTCCTCGCCGGGCGTGTAGCCGGCCTTTTCGACCGAGCGCAGGATGAAGTCGAGCGCGTCGCGGGTGGAGCCCAGCGCGGGCGCGAAGCCGCCTTCGTCGCCGAGGCCGGTGGACATGCCGGCGGAGGTCAGTTCCTTCTTGAGCGTGTGGAAGATCTCGGACCCCATGCGCACCGCCTCGCGGATCGAGGGGGCCGAGACCGGCATGACCATGAATTCCTGGATGTCGATCGGGTTGTCGGCATGCTCGCCCCCGTTGATGATGTTCATCATCGGAACGGGCAGGGTGCGCGCGGCGGTGCCGCCCACGTAGCGGAAGAGCGGCTGGCCGGTATAGTCGGCGGCGGCCTTGGCGGTGGCGAGGCTCACGCCCAGGATGGCATTCGCGCCGAGACGGCCCTTGTTGTCGGTGCCGTCCAACTCGATCATCATCGCGTCGATCGATTCCTGTTCGAGCGCGTCCATCCCGACGAGCCCTTCGGCGATCTCGCTGTTGACGCTCGACACGGCCTCGGTCACGCCCTTGCCGAGATAGCGGCTCTTGTCGCCGTCGCGCCGCTCGACCGCCTCGTGTGCCCCGGTGGATGCTCCCGAGGGCACCGCTGCGCGGCCCATCGTGCCATCCTCGAGGATCACGTCGACCTCGACCGTGGGGTTGCCCCGGCTGTCGAGGATCTCGCGTCCAATGATGTCGACGATCGTGCTCATGGAAATGCTCCGTTATCCCTCGTTCGGGGCGATACCTAGCGCGGCTCGGCGCGGGGGGAAAGGTCGACCTCCCGGCCCTCGGCCGCCAGCTTGCGTTCCCGCCAGACGGTGTAGAGGCCCGTCAGCACGACGAGCGCCGCGCCCGCGAGGGTCGTGGCGTCGGGGCGTTCGCCCAGAACCGCGATGCCCAGCGCCATCGCGAAGATGAGCCGGGTGTAGCGGAACGGGATCACGGCCGCGACCTCGCCCAGCCGCATGGCGAGCGTGATCGCCCAGTAGCCCATCGCGCCGATCGAGGCCGCGACGACGATCCCGGTCCAACCGGCCGCACCCGGCATCACCCCCGCGCCGCCCCAAGGCAGCAGGATCAGCCCCGAGATCGGCATGCAGCAATAGGCCCAGAACGAGATCTGCGGCGAGGGCAGGTCGTCGGGCAGGACCCGTGTCGCGAGATCGCGCATCACCAGCCCCAACACGCCCACGACGGCCAGCAGCGCCGCGGGTTCGAAATCGGCCGAGAACGGATCGAGGACGACGAGAATCCCGACGAACCCGATCAGCACCGCCACCCAGCGCCGCCAACCGACCCTCTCGCCCAGAAAGATCGCGGCACCCGCGGTGAGCGCGAGCGGCGTCGCCTGCAGGATCGCGGTGGCGAGCGACAGCGGCACCAGCGTCAGCGCGGTCACGAAACCGAGGCCGCCGATCACCTCGCCCATGTTGCGCAGGATGACGAGCGGCGTGAGAAAGGCGCGCGTAAAGAGCGGCACGCCCCGCGCGCGGCAGATCACGGCGAAGAGCGCGGCCCCCGTGCCGCCCATCAGGATGAAGATCTGCCAGGTCGGCAGCGTCTCGGCCAGGAGCTTGATGACGAGATCCTCGAGCGCGAAGCAGGCCATGGCCACGCACATGAGGGCGATGGCGCGCAGGTTGTCCATCGCTCAGTCCTCGGGAATCTTGACGCCGTAGAGCTCGAGCTTGTGGCCCTTGAGCCGATAGCCGAGCCGCGCGGCGATACGCTCCTGCAGGGCCTCGATCTCGGGGTCGACGAACTCAATCACGCGGCCGGTCTGGAGGTCGATCAGGTGGTCGTGGTGGTCACGCTCGGCATCCTCGTAGCGCGCGCGCCCGTCGCCGAAATCGACCTTTTCGAGGATTCCCTCGTCCTCCAGCAGGCGCACCGTGCGATAGACGGTGGCGAGGGAGATGTTCGCGTCGAGCGCCGAGGCGCGGGAATGCAGCGTCTCGACATCCGGGTGGTCGCGGCTGTCCTCGAGCACCTGCGCGATGATGCGGCGCTGGCCGGTCATCCGCAGCCCCTGGGCGGCGCAGCGATCTCGGATCGTGTCGGGCATGGGCGCTCTCTCGCTGGTCTCGACGCCGAGCCGGTCTATCGCCTGCATGCCCGCCGGGCCAGCGCATTCTTCAGACGAGGAGCCGCCCCTCCATGACGCGCACGGCATGGCCCGCGATGGTGACGCCCTCGGCGCGGGCCGAGACCTCGATCAGCGAGGGGCGGCCCATGGCGACCCCCTGCGAGATGCGGAGATCGAGATCGCGCCCTTCGGATGCGCGCAGGAACGCCCCGAGCGCGGCGGCCGCGCTGCCGGTCGCCGGGTCCTCGGGGATGTCGTCGAGCGGGGCGAACATCCGCGCCTCGATCGCGGACCCCTCGCGGTGATAGGCGAGGATCGCGAAATCGAAATCCGACGGGTAGAGCGCGTGACCGCGGCGAAAGGCGTCGATGTCGCAGAGCACCGCGTCGAGGCATTCGCGCGATCCCGTCTCGGCAAGCACGAAGGGCAGGCCGACCGATGCCATGACCGCCCCCGCGACGCTGGCTTGCGGAAGGCCCAGGCAGCGCGCGACGATGGCCGGATCGACCTTGTCGTGCAGGATGTCGAGCGGGGCGTCGCGCAGGAAGGACGCGCGCCCGCCCTCGGCCCGGGCCGCGACGATGCCGCCGGACAGAGCGAGGCTGAGCCCCGGTCCGGCCCCCGCATCGGCCAGCGCGACGGCCGTGCCGATCAGCGGATGGCCCGCGAAGGGGACCTCCTGCGTCGGGGTGAAGATGCGGATGCGGGCGTCGTGATCCTCGTCCGCGAGGACGAAGGCCGTCTCGGAGAAGTTGAACTCCCGCGCGATGGATTGCAGCGCATTTTCGGAAATGCCGTCCGCCTCGGGGAAGATCGCGAGCGGATTGCCCCCGAAGGGGCGATCCGTGAACACGTCGTAGACGAGATAGCGCGACACCGGATTACAGCGTGTAGAGCGGCGGCTTGCCATGCGCGTCGTGGATGTCGTTGACCTGATGCTGCGTCAGCTTCAGGCCCTGCGCGAGGGTGTCGAGGAACTCGGCCTCGGCCCGGTTGTCGGGCTCGATCGCGAGGACCGCGCTGGTGTAGATCTCGATCTCGTGGCCTTCGGGCGTGTCGCGGGCCAGGGCCTCGGCATCGACCGGCGCGGTCATCTGCGCCTGGATGAAGGCGGTCTCCTCGGGGTCGCTGTCGCCGATGATCTCCATCAGGGTCTGGCGCTCCGTCGGGTCGATCTCGCCATCCGCGCGGGCGGCCTGGATCATTGCGCGCACCATAAGGCCCGAGACCTGCTCCTCCTCGGCGGTATCCTCGGGCGTCTCGCGCGTGCGGTCGAGAAGGCCGGTCATCTTGCCGGCCCCGGCCGCGCCGCTCGAGGCCCCGGCGAGCCCGCCAAGAATGCCCGCGAGCGAATTGCCGCCATGCCTGCCGCCCGCAGCCGTGCCGCCGCCGCTGCCGCCGAGGCCCAGCGATCCGAGGATGTCGCTCAGCCCGCCGCCCGATCCGCCCGAGCCGAGGCCCGGTGTCTTCGCGCCCGCGCCGCTGCCCTGCTTGCGCTGCTGTTCGGCCATCTTGCGCTTGAGCCCTTCCATGCCGCCAGCGCTCTGGAACGCCTGCACGCCCTTCGCCGCGGCGAATGCGAGTGCCATCTTCACGGCCATGTTCTTCAAAGACATCCGGATGCTCCTTCGATTGCTTTCGCCTCCTATCTAGGGGCGGGGAGGGGCGATTCCATCGCGGAGGCGGTGCTCCGCCGCCTCTTGACGACGCGGGCCCGCCCGGCGTAATCACCGCGCCTGAGGCGGGTGTAGCTCAATGGTAGAGCAGGAGCTTCCCAAGCTTAAGACGAGGGTTCGATTCCCTTCACCCGCTCCAGCCGAAGATCTCCGACATGCGGGCGCGCCCGCGCGGTTAGAATCACGAATTCGTGCGGTCACGCGCCGTTTGCAAGCCCGCGCGGATCGCCCTAGAGTGGCGCGCGAGATGCGTATTCGCGAAACGGGCGAGGCCGAGAGGCGATGAGACAGGCGGCCATCAGACGGATCCGGCTCGCATGCATCGTCCTGTCGCATATCCCGCTGGCCGCGATCCTGACGCTCGTCATCAGCGACGGGACGGAAGGGGATTGGCCGATCATCCTCACGAGCTTCGGGGCGACGCTGCTGACGGCGATCGCGTTGTTCTTCTATCTGGGGCAGTGCCTTGGCCCGCAATCCCGGACCGAGGACGGGACGGAGACGCGCGCGGCGCGGTAGCGCCTGCACGATCGGGGCTCAGAGCAGGAAGATCAGGATGCCGGCAATGAGTACGGCCTTCGCGGCGACGATCGCGACCAGCATCGGGCGGTTCTCGGGGAGGAGGAGTGTGCCGAGCCAGTCCTGATGGTGCGCGTCGTCGAATATGCGTCCCTCGATCCCGTCGAGGATGCGGGGCGGCGGCGCGATCGGCTCGACGCTCGCCAGTAGGCTCGCCATCTGTTCCTGCCAGAAGGCGATCTCGGCCCCCAGCGCGGGATCGTCCTCGCGCAGGCGGGTCATCCGTCGCGCCTCCTCGTCGTCGAGAAGGCCGAGCGCGTATTCGGCCGCGAGGGCCTTCTCCTCTTCGTTCACGGGGCCCCCTCTCTGCACCGGATCATGCCGGGCTGTGGTGCCATCAAATCACATTTGCGCCATCTTGCGCCAGTCTTCTCGGAGCGCGCCGGCGGACCCGGTCGCGACAGGCGGCTTTCGCGTCAGCGCGTGCCCGAAAAACGTGCGGCGAAGTCGTCCCGTTCCTCGTCGGTGATCTTCCCGAAGAGGTTCTCGGGCACCTCGAACGCATGGCCGCCGTCGAGATGCGACAAAGCCTGCCGCACGTCGTCGGGCCAGTCGGCCGGGCAGTCCATCGCGTCGAGCATCTTCTGCGCGGCATTCGGCACGAAGGGTGCCGAGAGCACCGCATAGAGCCGCACGAGGTTGAGCGAAAAGCGGATGATCGCCGCGGCACGGTCCTCGTCCTCCTTGATGACCGACCAGGGGGCGGCCGATTGAAGGTACTCGTTGCCGACGACCCAGATGGCGCGGAGCTCGGAGGCGGCCTTGCGGACCTCGATCGCCTCCATATGCGCGGTATAGGCGGCGACGCGGATCTCCAGATCGGCGATCACGGCGTCCTCGGCCTCGCCGTAGGTGCCGCCCGCGGGGACCGTCTCGCCGAATTTCGAGCGGCAGAACTTGGTCACGCGGCTCACGAAATTGCCGAGCACGTCGGCGAGGTCGCGGTTCGACGCGGCCTGGAAGCTTTCCCAGGTGAATTCGGCATCGCTCGTCTCGGGGGCGTTCCTCAGAAGCCACCAGCGCCAGTAATCGGCCGGCAGGATCTCGAGCGCCTGGTCCATGAAGACGCCGCGCCCGAGGCTGGTCGAGAACTGACCGCCCGCATAATTGAGGTAGTTGAACGACTTGATGTAATCGACGAGCTTCCACTGTTCCGCGCCGACGGAATTGGTGCCCATGATGGTCGTCGGGAAGCTCAGCGTGTGGAAGGGCACGTTGTCCTTGCCCATGAATTGCACGTAGCGGACATCGTCCGCGCCTGCATCCGTGCGCCACCAGCGCTGCCAGTCCGCCTCGGACAGGCCGTTCGCATCCGCCCATTCATGGGCCGCGGCGATGTATTCGATCGGCGCGTCGAACCAGACGTAGAAGACCTTGCCCTCCATTCCCGGCCAATCCGCGTCGCCGCGACGGACCGGCACGCCCCAGTCGAGATCGCGGGTGATGCCGCGGTCGCGCAGCCCCTCGCCGTCGTCGAGCCATTTCCGCGCGATGGAGGTCGTGAGGATGGGCCAGTCGGTCTTGCCGGTGATCCAGTCGCGCAGGTCGTCGCGCATCCGGCTTTGCAGGAGATAGAGATGCTTGGTCTCGCGCGGTTCGAGATCCGTGGAGCCCGAGATCGCGCTGCGCGCGTCGATGAGGTCGGTCGGGTCGAGCTGCTTGGTGCAATTCTCGCACTGATCGCCCCGCGCGCGGTCGTAGCCGCAATTGGGGCAGGTGCCCTCGATATAGCGGTCGGGCAGGAAGCGGCCGTCGGCCTTCGAATAGATCTGCGTCTCGGAGCGCTCCTCGATCAGTCCCGCCTCGAAGAGCCGGCCCGCGAAATACTGGGTGAGCGCGCGGTTCTGCGACGAGGAGGACCGCCCGAACATGTCGAAGCTGAGCCCGAAACCGTCGCTCAGGTCCTTCTGGACCTGCCACATCTCGGCGCAATATTCGGCGACGGGCTTACCGGCCTTGGCGGCGGCAAGCTCGGCCGGCGTGCCGTGTTCGTCCGTCGCGCAGAGGAACAGGACCTCGCGGCCGCGGGCGCGCTGGAACCGCGCGAACAGATCCGCGGGAAGCTGGCTGCCCACCAGATTGCCGAGATGCTTGATCCCGTTGATGTAGGGAATGGCCGACGTGACGAGGATGCGGTCCATGGGTGGCTCCGGAAAGGCAGGGCAAGGAATTCGGAGCCTCTTAAACCACCCGCGCCCGGAGGGCTATCCCCGCCACTCGGCCCCCTTCATCTGTCCCTCAAATACTCCGGGGGAATCGCCGCGCCGCGGCGATCGGGGGCAGCGCCCCCGTCACCGTTTCCTTCCCGCGAAACGCGGCAGCATCGCCGAGAAGTCCCGCCCCGCACCGTCCTCCTCCTCGACGAAGCGGGCATAGAGGTCCCGCGCGGCGAGGCCGAGCGGCGTGTCGGCCCCCGCGGCCTCGGCCGCCTTTTGCGCGAGGCGCAGATCCTTGAGCATGAGATCGGCCGAAAAGCCGGGCCTGTAGTCGTTGTCGGCGGGGCTTTCGGGGCCGATCCCGGGCGCCGGGCAATAGGCGTTCATCGACCAGGAATAGCCCGAGGAGGTCGAGACGACGTCGAACATCGCCTGCCGGTCGAGCCCCAGCCGGTCGGCGAGGGCGAAGGCCTCGCAGGTGCCGATCATGGTGATGCCGAGGATCATGTTGTTGCAGATCTTGGCCGCCTGACCGTTGCCGGACGGCCCGCAATGGACGGCCTTGGCCCCCATGATGTCGAAGAGCGATCCGGCCCGTTCGAACCCGTCCGCATCGCCGCCCACCATGAAGGTGAGCGTGCCGGCCTTCGCCCCGCCGATCCCGCCCGACACGGGCGCGTCGAGCGCGGAGAGACCGGCGCGTCGCGCCGTCTCGGCCACGTCGCGGGCGCTTTCCACGTCGACGGTCGAGCAGTCGAGGAAGACCGAGCCCGGTTTCATGGCCGGGACGATCTCGTCCGTCACGCGGCGCAGGATCTCGCCGCTCGGAAGCATCGTGATGACGACATCCGCGTCGCGCGCGGCCTCCGCCGCGCTGGCGGCGCTGGTGAACATGTCCGAGCCGATGCCCGCCACGTCGAAGCCCGCGATGTCGTGGCCCGCGCGGGCGAGGTTCTCGGCCATGGGCAATCCCATGTTCCCGAGGCCGATAAAGCCGATCTTCATGATGTCTCCCCCCATCCGTGATCTCGATCAGGTGCCGAGCGGCGCGAGCATGGCCGCGACCTCGTCCCCGGTGACGTCCGCGATGCGGTCGTGGCGCCATTTCGGCGTGCGGTCCTTGTCGATCACCGCGGCGCGGATCCCCTCGAGGAGGTCGCCGTCGGAGATCGCGCGATGCGTCGCACGGTATTCCATGTCGAGCGCATGCTCGATCGTGCCGTGGCCCCGCACGTCGCGGATGAGCGCGAAGGTCACCGCGGCCGAAAGCGGCGATCCGCGGGTGACGGCCTCATACGTTTCGCGCGCGAAACCGTCGTCTTGCCCCTCGAGGTGCTGCAAGGCGTCGACGAGGTCCTCATGCGCGAACCATTCGTCGATCCAGGGGGCGCGGGCCGCCAGATCGGATGCGCCCGGATCGCGTGCCGCCTCGCGCAGCGCGTCGAGGGAGCCGGTTTCCTCGATCTTGCGGATATGGTCGGGCCAGCCGTCTTCGGGCAGGTAGAGATCGGCGAAACCCGCCCAGATCGCGTCGGCGGCCTTCATCCGCGCGCCGGTGAGGCCCAGATATTCGCCCGCATGTCCCGGTGTCCGCGCCAGAAGCAGCGACCCGCCCACATCCGGGACGAGACCGATGCCGCATTCGGGCATCGCGATGCGGGTGCTGTCGCCGACGACGCGGCAGCCGACATGCCCGCCCAGGCCCACGCCGCCGCCCATGGTGAAGCCCTGCATGAAGGCGGCGATCGGCTTCGGATAGGTCGCGAGCCTGGCGTTGAGACGGTATTCGTCGCGCCAGAAGGCACGGGCGCTTTCTACATCGCCCGCGATCCCCGCATGGTACATCGCGGCGATGTCGCCGCCGGCGCAGAAGGCCTTTTCGCCCATAGCGTCGAGCACGACGACGTCCACTTCGGGATCGTCGGCCCAGGCGGTGATCGCGGCCTCGATCTCGAGGCTCTGCGCGTGGGTGAGCGCGTTGAGCGCGCGAGGGCGGTCGAGCGTGATGCGCCCGGCCCGGCCGGTCCTGCGGATGATCGTGTCGGTCATTGGCTGAGCAGGCTCCTTGCGGTGATGAGGCGCATGATCTCGTTCGTGCCTTCGAGGATCTGGTGCACGCGCAGGTCGCGGACGAGCTTTTCGATGCCGTAATCGGCGAGATAGCCGTAGCCGCCGTGAAGTTGCAGGCATTGATCGACGATGCGGCTTCCGGCCTCGGTCACGAATTTCTTGGCCATCGCGCAATGCTTGGTCGCGGCCGGATGCCCCTGGTCGAGCATCCACGCGGCCTGCCGGAGGAAGACGCGCGCGGCCTGAAGCTCGATCTCGAGATCGGCGAGGCGGAATTGCAGGGCCTGGAACTCGGACAGTGCCGATCCGAAGGCCTTCCGCTCGCGCATGTAGCCGAGCGTCGCGTCGAGCGCGGCCTGCGCCGCGCCGAGCGAGCAGGCCGAGATGTTGAGCCGCCCGCCATCGAGCCCGGCCATGGCATAGCGGAAGCCCGCCCCCTCGTCGCCCAGCAGGTTGGCGGCCGGGACGCGGCATTCGTCCATCCGGAGCGAGCGGGTCGGCTGGGACCGCCAGCCCATCTTGTCCTCGAGCCCGCCGAAGCCAAGGCCCTCGGCCCCGTCCTCGATCACCAGCGCCGAGATGCCGCGCGGTCCGTCCCCGCCCGTGCGGCACATGACGATATAGGCGTCGGAATAGCCCCCGCCGGAGATGAAGGCCTTGGACCCCGTGACGGAAAAGCCGTCATCCGTGCGGACCGCCCGGGTGGAGAGCGCGGCGGCATCGCTGCCCGATCCCGGTTCGGTGAGCGCGTAGCTCAGCACGTGGTCCATCGCGATGGCGGGCGCGAGGTGACGCGCCCTGAGATCGTCCGAGCCGTATCGGTCGAGCATCGACGCGCACATGTTGTGGATCGACAGGAACGAGGCGACCGAAGGGCAGGCCATGCTGAGGGCCTCGAAGACCAGCGTCGCGTCGAGCCGCGAGAGGCCGACGCCGCCCGCCTCCTCGGAGACGTAGAGGCCGCCGAAGCCCAGCTCGGCGGCCCTGGACCAGAGATCGCGGGGGATGGTGCCTTGCGCTTCCCAGTCGCGCGCATGGGGTGCGATGCGATCCCGCCCGAACGACCGGGCCATGTCGAAGATGGCCTCCTGCTCTTCGGTCATGGCGAAGTTCATGCGTCGCCCCCCGCGAGGAATTCCTCGGTCAGCGATCGGATGACGGCGTTCATCGCCTGCGCGTCGTCGGCCCCTTCGGCCCTGGCGCGGGCATGGACGGCGCGCTGCCGGGTGGCGGAATTGCCCTCGCGCACGATGTCGCGGAGGCGGGCGATCGCGCCCTGGCAGTCGAAGATCTCGGCTTCGCGGGCGACGAGGTCCATGAGTTCGTCGACGAGGAGATGCATCGGCTTGACCGCGCCCTGGCCGAGGTCGATCAGCCCCTCGTCGCAGCCGTAGCGCTGGGCGCGCCAGCGGTTCTCGTCGATGAGGAAGTTCTCGTAGATGCGCCAGCGCTGGTTGGAATCCTTGAGCCGCGAGAGCATCCCGTGGATGCACTGGATGAGGGCCGCGACGGCGAGCGTGTCGTCGAGCCTCGGCATCACGTCGCAGATCCGCGTCTCGAGCGTCGGGAAACTCTCGGAGGGGCGCAGGTCCCACCAGATCTTTGAGGCATCCTCGATCATGCCGGTGGCGACGATCGTGTCGACGGACCGCCGGTAGTCGCCCCATCCGTCGAGCCGGGGCGGAAGGCCCGTGCGCGGCAGGTTGTCGAAGACCCCGACCCGGTAGGAGGCGAGGCCGGTATCCTCGCCCTGCCAGAACGGCGAGGAGGCCGAGAGCGCGAGCAGGTGCGGAAGGAAGTACTTGGCCTGATTCATCAGGTCGATGCGGTCGTCATTGTCGGGAATGCCGACATGGACGTGCATGCCGCAGATCATCATGCGCCGCCCGATCGCGGCGAGATCCCGCTCGAGATCGTTGTAGCGGTCGCGGTCGCGGTGGGTCTGTTCGGTCCAGTCGGCGGTTGGATGGCAGGCCGCGGCGATGGGTTTCAGGCCGAACTCGCCCGCGATGCGGGCGATCTCGCGGCGCAGATGCGACAGATCCTGTCTCGCCTCGGAAATGCCCGCGCAAACCTTCGTGCCGACCTCGATCTGGCAGCGCAGGAATTCGGGCGCGACCTGATCGCCGAGCGCGTCGCGGGCGGCCCCGAGCATCTCGTCGGGCGCATCCGACAGCTGGAACGTCTCGGCATCGACGAGCAGGTATTCCTCCTCGATGCCGATGGTGAAGGATGTGCCGTCGCTCATCGCGATGCTCCCTGCAGGACGTCCTCGAGCCGCGCGAGGAGCCGCGTGTTGTCGAACCGCTCGCAGGCCACGCGGCGGGCGGTGGCCCCCATCGCGGCGGTATCGGCGGCGAGCGCGCGTTCCATGAGCGCGGCGAAGGCATCCTCGTCGCGTTCGGGACCGAGCCAGCCGCTCACCCCGTCGTCGATCGCCTCGGGGATCCCGGCATGGCGCGTGGCGACCGTCACGCAGCCCGAGGCCATCGCCTCCTGGATCGACGTGGGCAGGCCTTCGGTATTGCCGTCCGCGGCCGTCACGGAATGCTGGACGAAGACTTCGGCTGAGGCGAGGGCGCGGCGCACCGTCTCGTGGTCCTGCGCGCCGTCGAAGCGGACGCGATCGGCCAGTCCGAGCTCTTGCGCGAGCGCGCGCGTGGGGTCGAGCAGGGCACCGCTGCCGATGAAGCGCAGGGTCGCGTCCGGACGGTCGCGGGTGGCGCGGGCGAAGGCGCGAAGCGTGATGTCGGGGGCCTTCTTCTCGACCATGCGGCCGACGGCGAGAAAGCTCGCCGGGATCTTTTCGGCGGGGGCGAAGCGGCGCGGATCGACGCCCGAGGGAATGACATGCGCGTTCGGATGCTCGATCCCGGCGGCCGCGAGATTGTCGAGAAGGAAGCGGCTGACGGCGATCACGCCGCTGAGATCGGGCATCATCGCGCGGTAGCTGCGCCGCCGCCGGGCCTTGCGAAGCTCGGAACTGGCATCGGAGCCGCGGAAATAGGTGAAGCAGGGCAGGGACAGCTCGCGCGCGATGGCGCTCACGTGGATGGCCTTGCTGCCGAATTCCGACAGGATCACCGTCGCGCCCGAGGCGCGGATGAAATCGGCGATCGCGGCCTTCTCGGCCCCCCAGGGGATGCGCCCCGTTCCGCGCCCGAGATGAAGCGCGGCGGCGGCGACGGGCCGCCCCGCGCGCCAGAGGAGCGGCCCGCGGAAGGCCTGCCGATCGAAGACCGGGCGGTTGCCCGGATCGTCGCGGCGATCGCTCGCGATGATGCAGGTCCGCCCGTCGAAGAGGTGGTCCACATGTCGGTTGACGAAGGTCTGCGAGGGATGGCGATAGGTGCCGACCACGATCGCGGCGCTGGGCGGCGTCATGGGGGCGGGCCCGCTCATCGCGGGCCGCGCCCTTCGCGGGCGGGGGTCCGGCGCGCCCGCGCCGGGTCGCATGGCCGCAACGGGCCGCCCGGTCGCGGAAGGTCCGGACCCCGTTCCATCAGTCCATCGCCTTGAAGTTGAACTCGCCGCCTTCCTTGATGCCCGAAGGCCAGCGCGCGGTCACGGTCTTGGTGCGGGTGTAGAACTTGAAGGCGTCGGGCCCGTGCTGGTTCAGGTCGCCGAAGGCCGATTTCTTCCAGCCGCCGAACGTGTGGTAGGCGAGCGGCACGGGGATCGGCACGTTGACGCCCACCATGCCCACGTTGATGCGGTTGGCGAAGTCGCGTGCGGCGTCGCCGTCGCGCGTGAAGATCGCGATGCCGTTGCCGTATTCGTTGTCCATGGCGAGCGTCATCGCCTCGTCGTAGGACTTGGCGCGCACGGTCGACAGGACCGGCCCGAAGATCTCCTGCTTGTAGATCTCCATGTCGGGCGTGACGTTGTCGAAGAGATGCGGTCCGACCCAGAAGCCGTCCTCGTAGCCCTGCGGTGCCGCCATGGAGCGTCCGTCGACGACGAGATCGGCCCCCGCCTCGACGCCGCTTTCGACGAGGCCCTTGATCTTCTCGCGCGCGGCTTCGGTGATGACCGGGCCGTAATCCGCGCCCTCGTCCGACCAGGGGCCGACATTGAGTTTCTCGACGCGGGGCTTGAGCTTTTCGATCAGCGCGTCGGCGGTCTTTTCGCCCACCGGCACCGCGACCGAGATCGCCATGCACCGCTCGCCCGCCGCGCCGTAGCCCGCGCCCACCAGCGCATCGGCCGCCTGGTCGAGATCGGCGTCGGGCATGATGATCATGTGGTTCTTGGCACCGCCGAAGCACTGCACGCGCTTGCCGTTGGCACAGCCGCGCTCGTAGATATAGGCGGCGATGGGGGTGGAGCCGACGAAGCCCACGGCCTGGATCACCTCGTTGTCGAGGATCGCGTCGACGACCTCCTTGTCGCCGTTCACCACCTGCAGAACGCCGTCGGGAAGACCCGCTTCCTTCAGCAGCTCGGCCAGCATCAGCGGCACGGAGGGGTCGCGCTCGGACGGCTTGAGGACGAAGGCGTTGCCGCAGGCAAGCGCGGGGGCGAACTTCCACATCGGGATCATGGCGGGGAAGTTGAAGGGCGTGATCCCCGCGACCACGCCGAGCGGCTGGCGCATGGAATAGATGTCGATGCCCGGGCCCGCGCCGTCGCTGTATTCGCCCTTGAGCAGATGCGGCGCGCCGATGCAGAACTCGACCACTTCGAGGCCGCGCTGCACGTCGCCCTTGGCGTCGGCGAAGGTCTTGCCGTGCTCCTTCGAGAGCGCTTCGGCGAGCTTGTCCATGTCGCGGTTCAGCAGTCGCACAAATTCCATGAGCACCCGCGCGCGGCGCTGCGGATTGGTCGCGGCCCAGCCCGGTTGCGCCTTCGCGGCGCTCTGCACGGCGGCGTCGAGCTCGTCCTTGGTGGCCAGCGGCGCCTTGGCCTGAACCTCGCCGGTGGCGGGGTTGAAGATGTCGGCGAAATGGCCCGACGTGCCCGGCACGTGCCTGCCGTCGATCCAGTGGCTGAGTTCGGTCGTCATGGAATCCTCCTACGGAACGGGTCGGGGGCAGCGTATGCGGGCGGAGGGGGGAGTGAAAGTGTCTCGATCCATCGCGAGAAAAATCCTTTGGGATTCCCGCCGGGCATGTATCGTGAAAGGACCATTTCGCAGGGAGGAGACGCGATGAAGGTAGAGCAGATCCTGAGCTCGAAGCCGCAACCGGGGGTGGAGACGATCGCACCCGAGGCGAGCGTGGCCGACGCGGTGGCGGTGCTTTCGGAGAAGAGGATCGGTGCGCTCGTCGTGTCGCGCGACGGTCAGCGGGCCGATGGCATCCTGTCCGAGCGTGACATCGTGCGCGAGCTCGGGCGCAAGGGGGCCGAATGCCTCGATGCGCGGGTGGAGGACCTCATGACCCGCAAGGTCGAGACCTGCGTGGGGCAGGACAATACTGAGGAGATCCTGACGCGGATGACCGAAGGCCGCTTTCGCCACATGCCCGTTGTCGAGGACGAGCGGCTGGTCGGGCTCATCTCGACCGGCGACGTGGTCAAGGCGCGGCTGTCGGAACTGAGGATGGAGCGCGACGCCCTCGAAGGGATGGTCATGGGGTACTGACTGGGCCTTGCAATCGCGCGCCCGATCGCGTTGCTTCACCCGAATGGACGGGGAGGGACCATGCGGACTGGATTATATCCCGGAACTTTCGATCCGGTGACGCTCGGGCATATGGATATTATCCAGCGCGCGGCGACCCTTGTCGACGAGCTCGTCATCGGGGTCGCGATCAACGGCGACAAGGGGCCTCTCTTCTCGCTCGACGAGCGCGTCGCGATGATCGAGGCGGAATGCGGTCCGCTGCAGGAACGCTTCGGCATGACGATCCGGGTGCATCCCTTCGAGAACCTGCTGATCGACTGCGCGCGCGACGTGGGCGCGCAGCTCATCATCCGCGGACTGCGGGCGGTCGCGGATTTCGAATACGAATTCCAGATGGTCGGCATGAACCGCGTGCTCGATGATTCGGTCGAGACGGTGTTCCTCATGGCCGATACCGAGCATCAGGCCGTCGCCTCGAAGCTGGTCAAGGAGATCGCGCGGCTCGGCGGCAACGTCTCGCGGTTCGTGCCCACGGCGGTCGAGCGCGCGCTTCGGGAAAAGGTGGCCGGCTGAACGGACGGGGGCCCAAGCCCGCGACGGGGGGTTGTCCGACGCGCGCGCGTCGCTATAAGACGCGCTCAGGGGCGATTAGCTCAGTTGGTAGAGCGTTTCGTTTACACCGAAAATGTCGGCGGTTCGAGCCCGTCATCGCCCACCACCGCGCCCGGCCGGGAAGGCCGGGGCTTGCGCTGGAAATTGCACGATTGGTCCACGTGTGGTAGCGACGTGCTGCATTCGTCGCAGGGGCGGGTCGTTTCCTGTTTCCTGTCGAACGCGTAGGACGAGGTGCCATTCCCAACGGAGCAACGGTATGCCGCATCACTACCTGCCGGACGAAGATCAAGCCATCCTCAACACATTGTTCGAGAAGCTCGGCGTGCAGGTCCGGAATCTCGATCATGGCAGCCGGGACCGGGTTCTGCTGAACCTCTCGGCGCGGCTGTGCGAGATGGTGGCCTACGACAACGCCACGCATTGGCCGCCCGCCAGCGTCGCGGACCTGGTGCATATCTCTGCCCAGATCGAGCGGAAATCGGTCGCGCTGGACGAGCTCGAATGAGCTTCGAGCCCGAAGCCGGGCCGGGACCTCAACCTTGACGATCACGCTGCGCGACGCCGCGCCCGGTGACCTCGACGCGATCCGCGCGCTTCACACCGCGAGCTGGCGGTCGGCCTACGCCCCGTTCGTGCCGGCGGAGGCGATCGACCGGCTGGAGCCCGAGATGGCGGCGCGCTGGGCCGTGTTGCCGCCCGACGTGATCTGCGCGGTCGAGGGGGACCGCTTGGTGGGCTTCGTCAGGCTGATGACGCGCCATGGCTGGCCGTTCATCGACAACCTTCATGCATCGCCCGAGCGGCGTGGAACGGGGATCGGCCATCGGCTGATTCGCGCGGCGGCCGAACGGCTGGACGCGCGGGGCGAGGGGCGCGTCTGGCTGACCGTGATTTCGGCCAATCGTACCGCGCGGCGGTTCTATGCCGCGCATGGCGGTATCGAGGCCGGGCCCACGACGACGTCCGTGCTCGGCCATCCGACCCCCATCGTCGCCGTGATCTGGAACAGGCTCGGCCCGCTTCTGTCGAAAAACGACGGATCGCGGCCGATCGCGCTTGACGGTCCCGGACGGCGCTTCTAGAACGCCCCTCACGTTCGGACCGGGTCCGAGCGGGCAATGGGCGGTTGTAGCTCAGTTGGTTAGAGTACCGGCCTGTCACGCCGGGGGTCGCGGGTTCGAGCCCCGTCAACCGCGCCACCATTGCCCCGAACGACCCGTCGAACGAGAGTGCGGTTGTAGCTCAGTTGGTTAGAGTACCGGCCTGTCACGCCGGGGGTCGCGGGTTCGAGCCCCGTCAACCGCGCCACTCATTCCCCGAATGTCGGATGCCTCAGAGGATCGTCGCCGCGAGCGCGATCCATCCCGACAGAACGATGCCGCAGATGAGCGCGTAGAGCCCGTTCCACCTGAGACCCGCATGCAGCGCGCTGACGCCGCCGTATTGCCCGACCATCATCACGGATGCCGTATAGGGCGAGGTCGCCCCGCTGAGCGCCCAGCCGCTGGTGATGGCGAGGATGACGGCCGAGGGGGCCACGCCCATCTCGGCGGGCAGCGGCAGCAGCGGCACGATCAGCGAGGCCGAGAGAATCGGGTTCATGCCGAACTGGCCCGTGATCGGGATGATCCAGAAGATGCCGAGCAGCAGGAAGTACGGCGAGATGCCGGCGAGGTCGATGCCGCGATCCGCGATGAGCGGTGCGGTCAGGCTCGATCCGAGCGATCCGATGAAGCCCGCCATCGCGAGGAGGACGACCTCGGCCCTGAGGCCCGCCATCTCGACCGTCGCGAAGTCGCGCGCGCGCTCGGCGACATGGCCGATCACGCCGCGGCGATGGCCGAGGACGTCCTGCTCGACCATCCACAGCAGCGACAGGAGGGGCACGACGACCATCACGACGCCGACGACACCCACGCCGGTCGCGATGTGGATCCCGGTGATGAGCGCGCCCAGCACCGCGAGGAGCATGAGAAGCGGCGCGAGCTTGCGGCCCCATCGGCCCTCGGGCGCGCGGCGGACGGGGCGGGGGCCGGTGATCCGGGGTTTCAGCGCCGTGTCGAGTGCCCAGCCTATCCCGGCGAGAAGCAGCCCCGAGACGAGGCTCGGCAGGACTGCCGCCGCCCAGCTCGACCCGGGCACGAGGCTTGTCGAGATGGCCATGGCGAAGGTCAGCGGCGACCATGGCAGCGTCGCGATGAAGCCGCGCTGGATCGCGACCATCATCCGGCGCAGCCTGATCCGCGTGATCTCGGGGTTGGCTTCGTCCTGCGCGCTTTGCCGCGAGAGGGAGCCCAGAAGCGTGATCGCGCCGTAAAGCAGGATCAGCCCGAACAGCGCGCCACCGAGCGTCAGGGCGAGGTAGCGCCGGCCGGGCGGCTGATCGGCGAGGAAACGTCCCGCATCGGAGACCGGCTTGGACGAGATGGCTGCGCTGCGCAGGCTCGTCAGGGCCGTGAAGAACGCGATGATGAAGGCCGCGCCGCCAAGCGCCCGGGCGATCGCCCCGGGCCAGTCGGGCAGGGTCGCGACGGCGATGGCAGAAAGCGCGGCACCGATCACCAGGAAGGCACGGCGCGACCAGCGCACGTTCAGCGACAGCAGCACGAGGGCCGCCACGCTGGTGGCCATCGACGCATAGGAGAAGACCGCGCCGCCGCCCCATTCCCGGATCGCGACGAGGATCATGGTCGCCGCGACCAGCACGCCGCCTGCTGCGTCGGTTCCGCGTCTTTCGTCCATCCTGCACGATCCCCTCGAGGTTCTCGACGCTACCCCTGAGCCAGCCGGGGCGGGAGCGCAAGCGCCCCCGCATGCACGATGTGCCGGGCGATGCGCGTCGGCAGCAGGCGAGGCGGTATCCGCTAGTCGGAGGGGTCGGCCCGCTTCAGCGGCGCGAGGCTCAGTTCGCGCGCGCCGAGATCGCGGAAGGCGCGCTGCCGACAGGTCAGGACGATGATCTGCGCGGATCCCGACTGACGATGGAGCGCGTCGAACATCCGCTCGATCCGGTCGTCGTCGGTGAAGACCAGCGCGTCGTCGAGGATGACGGGGGCGTGCCGTCCCGCGCGGGCGAGCATCCGCGCGAAGGCCAGCCGGACGAGGATCGCGATCTGTTCCTGCGTGCCGCCAGACAGGATCTCGACCGGCTCGCGGTGTCCGTCGCGGATGAGGGCGTCCGGCAGAAGCGTCTCGGGGGCCCAGCTGAGCTCGGCCTGCGGCCAGAGCAGGTTCAGAAGAGGCCGCAGCTCGGCCGCGACGGGCGCGAAATAGCGTTCGCGCGCCGTCTCCTGAACGTCCTCGAGTGCGGCGCGGAGCCGCATCAGGATCGCGACCTCGCGTTCGATCCGGGCGAGATCCTGCTCGGCCGCGTGCAGCATGTCGCGCGTCTCGGCCAGCCGTTCCTCCACCGCATCGCCGGAGGCGCGGCGGATCCGTTCGTCGAGGGTGGCGAGTTCGGGGCGCAGCGTCGCGATGCGCTCCTCCGCGTTGGTCTCGACGGCCCGGGCGCGGGCGAGCGTCGCGGCGCTCGCCTCGAGATCGGGGGCGAGGGCCGCGGCGGCCTCGCGCCTCTCGGATGCCTTTGCATGGGCATCGCGGGCGGCGGCGAGCGGTGCCTCGGGGTCGGTTTCGGGGGCGAGACGTTCGAGCGACGCCCTTGCCCGCGCATGCCGATCGCCCGCCGCGTCACGGGCCGCCTCGGCCCGGGCGGCATCGTTTCCGGCCTGCGCCAGCGCATCCTGCGCGGCGGAGAGCGGGCCGCGGGCGGCGATCCGCGCCTCGCGTGCCGCGACCAGTGCGGCGTCGGTCTCGGTCGGGTCGGGGATGTCGTCGGACTCGTCGGGGTCGGGGGGCGGGATTCGCGCATGTGCGGCGCGCAGCGCTTCGATGCCCTGCGGCGCGAGACCCGCGAGCGTCGCGCGCGCCTCGCCCGCGGCGCGTTCGGCCATGCGTCGATCCTCGCCCATCGCGCGTGCCGCGGCGATGTCGTCGGTTCCGAGCGCATCGAGCGCATGGGCGAGGGCGGCCTCGGCCCGCCGCAGGGGGGCGGGATCCGCGCCGCCCGCGCCCGGCGCGAAGGAGAGCGTCCCGATCCCGGCGATCGCGATGTCGGTCGCCGTGTCGAGCGTCACGCGGGCTCCGTCTTCGAGCGGTTTTCCGTCGATCGCGAGGCGCGGCGCATCGTCCCGCGAATAGCGGAGGGTCAGATGCGCGAGGCCCGCCGCGCGCGCATCACGGGCACGGGCGGCATCGGCGGCCAGCGTGTCGAGATTGCGAAGGGCCGCATCGTCCGGCCCGGCGGCGGCGCGGGCGTCGGCCTCCTCGGCGCGGCGGCGCAGTGTCTCGGCCTCGGCGATGCGGCGGGAGAGATCCTCGCGCTGGGCGGCACCTTCGCGCGCGGCCTGGCGTCTTTGCGCGCGGGCATGGCGCGCTTCGGCTTCGGTCACGCGCCGCTCGGACGCGTCGGCGGCCTCGCGCGCGGTGTCGAGCCGGGTGCGGGCCGCGCGGGCGGCCTCGCCGGCGCAATCGGCGGCACGGGCCGTATCGCGCGCGGCGCTCTCGGCCTCGGCCAGATCGGTGCGCGCGGCGTCCAGGGCATCGCGCCGCGCCTCGGCCGCCTGCAGCGTGAGGCGCGCGGTCTCGACGGCGGCGGTGGCGGTCTCGAGCGCCTGCGCGTGACGCTCGGCCTCGGCATGGGCGGCCTCGGCCTGGGCGCGACGGGCGCGTCGCTCCTCGCGCCGCTCCGGATCCTCGAGCTCGGCCAGGGCGGCGCGCTGGCGGCGGCGCTGATCCAGCGCATCGTGGAGGAGGCGCGCGGTGCCGTCGAGATCGGCCGCAAGTTCGCTCAGGAGGGCCACGCGGTCGCGCGCGGCCTTCCACGGGCCCTGCGCCCTGGGCGCGCCTGTCTTGGTGGCGAGCGCGGCGAGTTCGTCGCGGCAGCGCGCGACGGCCGCATCCATGCGCCGCCCGCCGGTCATCGCCTCGACCTCGCCCGTGACGGAGGAGAGCAGGTCGCGCCGGGCGTCGAGCGCCTGCTCGCTTTCCTTGCCGCCCGCGCCCTGGAGATGGGTCGCCCCCTGGCGGGCCCAGATGAGACCGGCGGGTCCGCCTTCGCCGCCGGACAGCCGGGCCGCGATCCAGTCCTCGGCGGCATCGGCCTGCGCGATCAGCCGCCCGCCCTGCACGACCCGCACTTCGGGGCGCGAGAGCCAGCGCTTGGTGATGTCGAAGAGCCCGTCCTCGGTCTCGATCGTGACGGTGACCTCGGGCGCGCCGTCGGCATGGGGTTTGAGGCCCAGAATTTCCTTGGACCTTGAGCGATGGGCCACGAAGAAGAGCGCGCGGAGCGCGTCGAAGAGGGTGGATTTGCCCGCCTCGTTCGGCTCGCTCAGGATGTTGAGCCCGTCGGAGAGGCCGTCCACCATCACGGGGTCGGTGAACTTGCGCACATTGACAAGGCTGATCGCGCGCAGCTTCATGCGTCGAAGGCCCGCATGTAGCCGTAGAGCCGGGCGAGCGCCGCGCCCGCGATCTCGCGGTCGGCTTCGGCGGTGGCGGGGTCCCGCGCGGCGGCATGCAGATCCTCGGCCGCCATGCGGAGCGCGCCCGAGCGATCTATCCCGTCGAGATCGGCCTCGTCGTGGAGAAGGCCCAGCGCCGCCATGTCGAGGTCGAGAAAGGCGAAGTCGGGAGTTTCGGCCAGGGCGGCGTCCTCCAGCGCGGCGCGCTGCGGCAGCGTGGCCCAACCGGTGGCGACCAGTTTCAGCAGGGTATCGCGCCGCCCCGTTCCGGGCAGCACCGCGCGGAACGCCGCCGCCGCGTCCTCGCCTTCGCCGAGGCGCAGGTCGGACCGTGCCCAGAGGAAGGAGCCGGTCTCGACCTCCTCGATGGCGGGTTCGGTACCCGGCCCTCCGAGGCTCACCGAGAGGCAGCAGCCGCGTCGGTCGTGGCGGAACCTGTCCTGCTCGGGGCTGCCGCTGAACTGCACGCGCGGACCGATGGCGAGCCGCCCGTGCCAGTCGCCGAGCGCAAGATAGTCGAGCCGCGCGCTGCGATCGCGATCCGACGGCACGACGGCCCCGCCTTCGGAGAAGTCGGTGACCCCGCCATGGGCGAGGCCGAGGCGCGGCATGCCGTCGGGCGAGGGCATGTCGACGAGCGCTTCGGTGAGGTCGCGGCCCGGATCGCGATGCGTGACGGGCGCGGGCAGGAGCGTCGCGCCGCCGAGATCGACCGGCGCGGCCTCGCGGATCGCGTGGACGTTGGCGGGTGCGTCTCGGACGATCCCCTCCCAGAGGGGTTCGGCATCGCGCAGGTTGTCGTGGTTTCCGGGCAGGAGCCACCACTCGACGTCCTGCGCGTCACCCATCGCGCCGAGCGCCTGGCGGACGACCTGCGCCGAGGGCGTGGCGCTGTCGAACGTGTCGCCCGCAAGCAGGACATGCCGCGCGCCGCGATCCCGCGCGGCGGCCGCAAGGCGTCCGATCGCGGCGTGGCGCGCCTCCATCAGGCGGCCGCGCACGTTGCCGTCGGGCGGCTCGGGCACTGCGAGGAACTTGCGTCCCAGATGCAGGTCCGACGAATGGATGAAGCGAAAGGGGGGCATGGCCTCGCCGGGTGAGGGTGGATCGCCGCGAAGGTCCTACAGCCGCGGCGCGGGATCAAGGGGCGGTCAGCCTTTCTCGATCCGCTTCGCCTCGTCCCAGAGGGTGTCCATCTCGGCAAGGTCGCTGTCGGCGGGGTTGCGGCCCCGCTCGGCCAGGCGGGCCTCGATATGCGCGAATCGGCGGGTGAACTTGGTGTTGGTGCCGCGCAGGGCGGCCTCGGGATCGATGCCCAGATGCCGCGCGAGATTGGCGAGCGCGAAGAGCATGTCGCCCATCTCGTCCTCGATCCGGGCGGGATCGAGCGTCTCGCGGGCCTCGACCAGCTCCTGCGCCTCCTCGGCGATCTTGGCGGCGACCTGGGCCGTGTCGGGCCAGTCGAAGCCCACGCGCGCCGCACGCTTCTGCAGCTTTTCCGCACGCAGCAGCGCGGGCAGGCCCAGCGCCACGCCGTCGAGCGTGCCGGCGCGGCCCCGCTCGGCCGCCTTCACGGCTTCCCAGTCGGCCGACTGCTGGGCGGCGGACTTGTCGCGCGACTGTTCGCCGAAGACATGCGGATGACGGTCGATCATCTTGGCGGTGATCGTCGCGATCACGTCGTCGAGGTCGAAGGCCCCGCGTTCCTCGGCCATCTGCGCGTGATAGACCGACTGGAAGAGCAGATCGCCCAGCTCTCCGCGCAGCTCGTCCATCGCGTCGCGTTCGATCGCGTCGGCGACCTCGTAGGCCTCCTCGATCGTGTAGGGGGCGATCGTCGCGAAATCCTGTTCGAGATCCCAGGGGCATCCACGTTCGGGATCGCGCAGCCGCGCCATCACGGCGCGCAGGCGCGGCAGTCCGTCTGGCATGTCGAGAATCGGATCGGTCATTGCGGTCTGCCCGGCTTTGCGAAAGACATGGGGGCAGAGTTGGCGCATCAGATCCGGAGTGTCCAGTTGCCCGTCCTCAACAGCATCGCGGCCTTCGCCGACGACATGAAAACATGGCGGCGGCATCTGCACGCCCATCCCGAACTCGGGTTCGAATGCCACGAGACCGCCGCTTTCGTGGCCGCGCGGCTGCGGGAATTCGGCGTCGACGAGATCCACGAGGGGATCGCCACGAGCGGTGTCGTCGCCATCCTGGAAGGGCGGGGCGAGGGGCCGACGATCGGGCTTCGCGCCGACATGGACGCGCTGCCGATGGCGGATGAGAGCGGGGCCGAGCATGCCTCGACCGTTCCGGGGCGGTCGCATGCCTGCGGGCATGACGGTCATACGGCCATGCTTCTCGGGGCGGCGCGATACCTCGCGGAAACCCGCAATTTCGCGGGCCGCGTCGCGCTGATCTTCCAGCCCGCCGAGGAGACGGGCGGCGGCGGCCGCGTGATGGTCGAGGAGGGCGTGATGGACCGCTTCGACGTGTCGGAGGTCTATGCCATCCACAATGCGCCCCAATTCGAGGCGGGGCATTTCCTGACGAGTCCGGGGCCGATCATGGCGGCGGTGGACGAGTTCTCGATCCAGGTGTCGGGTCGGGGCGGACATGCCGCCTATCCGCATACCTGCGTCGATCCGATCCCGGCGCTGGTCGCGATCGCGCAGGGGTTCGACACGATCGTCTCGCGCAACGCCGATCCGATCGACCGCCTCGTCGTGACGGTCACGCAGATCCATGCCGGCAGCGCCATGAACGTGACGCCGGGGCGGGGCACGATCGCGGGCACGGTCCGGAGCTTCACGCCCGCGATGCGCGACCTGGCCGAGCGGCGCATCCGCGAGATCGCCGACGGTGCGGCCGCCATGTTCGGCGTGGAGGTCGATACGGGCTATCTGCGCGACTATCCCCCGACGGTGAACCACGCGCGCGAGGCGGGGCGGGCCGCGGATGTCGCGGCCGACCTCGTGGGCGAGGCGCGCGTCCATCGCGACGTCCGTCCCGCGATGGGGGCCGAGGATTTCTCCTACATGCTCGAGGCGCGGCCGGGGGCCTATCTCAAGCTCGGTACGGGCGGCGGTCCGCTCTGTCATCATCCCGCATTCGACTTTCCCGACGAGATCGCCCCCCTCGGGGCGAGCTTCTTCGCGCGGCTCGTCGAACTGCGCCAGCCGCCGATGTGAGGACAACCATGCTGACAGCGCTCGTCATCGTTCTTCTGGGCATCGCCGCGGTCTCGGTCTGGGTGCGGACGCGTCCGGTGCCGGAGGACGCGCTCGCTTGGCCGAAAGGGGACTGGTCGATCGGGGATCACGTCGAATCGACGGGCATCGTGGCGGTGCGCGCGCCCGACGATCCGGATGTCGCCTATGGCGATCTCGCGCGGATCATCGAGGATGCGCCGCGCACGACGCTGCGCGAAGGCGGTCCGGGCCAGGGGCGGCTCATCGCGGTGACGCGGACGCGGATCCTGGGATTTCCCGACGTCACGCATCTCTGGACCGAGGACGGCCGCGTGCTGATCTCGGGGCATCTGGTGATGGGCAAGAGCGACATGGGCGTGAACGCGCGTCGCGTGCGCGGATGGCTCGCCGATGCGGGGCTCGACGGGGACGGGGCTTGACCGGGAGGCCGCTTTCGGGCGAATGACGCGAGCCATGGTTCCCCTCGACAGACTTGCGCAGATCACCGACCGGTTCGAGTATCTCGAAGCCGCGATGTCCCAGGGCGGCGGCGATATCGCCGCGCAGGGCCGCGAATATGCGGAGCTGCGCCCGATCGTGGCCGAGATCCGCGAATACCGCGCATTGCTCGACGGCATCGCCGAGGCCGAGGCCATGCTTGCCGATCCCGAGATGCGCGAGCTTGCCGAGGAGGAACTGCCCGTCCTGCGCAAGCGCATCCCGGAGGTCGAGGAAAGCCTTCGCGTGGCGCTCCTGCCGAAGGACGCGGCCGATGGACGCCCCGCAATCCTCGAGATCCGGCCCGGCACGGGTGGCGAGGAGGCATCGCTTTTCGCGGCCGACCTCATGCGGATGTACCAGCGCTTTGCCGAGGCGCGGGGCTGGAGCTTCGACGTGGTCGAACGTGCTGAGACCGAGCTTGGCGGGCTGAGGGAACTGGTCGCCAACATCCGTGGCGAGGGGGTGTTCGCCGCGCTGAAGTTCGAATCGGGCGTGCATCGCGTGCAGCGGGTGCCGACCACCGAATCGGGCGGGCGCATCCACACCTCGGCCGCGACGGTGGCCGTGCTGCCCGAGGCGCAGGAGGTCGATATCGCGATCGACCCGGGCGACATCCGCATCGACACGATGCGCGCCAGCGGCGCGGGCGGCCAGCACGTCAACACGACCGATTCGGCCGTGCGCATCACCCATCTGCCGACCGGCATCGTCGTCACGAGCAGCGAGAAGTCGCAGCACCGCAACCGCGAGATCGCGATGCAGGTGCTGCGCGCGCGGCTCTACGACGCGGAACGCCAGCGCATGGCCGACGAACGCGCCGGCGCACGCAAGAGCCAGGTCGGGTCGGGCGACCGGAGCGAGCGGATCCGCACCTACAATTTCCCGCAGGGCCGCATGACCGATCACCGCATCAACCTGACGCTCTACAAGCTCGACCAGGTGATGCAGGGCGATCTGGACGAGATCGTCTCGGCCCTGACCGCCGAGGATCAGGCCGCGCGGCTTGCGGAAATGGACGGGTGAGGCCGCGCGACGCGTTGCTCGCCCGGGGCCGGGCGCAACTTGCCGGGCTGGCCGATCCCATGCGCGAGGCGCGCACACTTCTGGCGCATGCGGCGGGGGTGGGGCGAGACCGGCTCCATGATCTCGACGACGACCGGATCGCGGAGGTCGCCCCGCGATTCGAGGCGCTCGTGGCCTCGCGTGCCGGGGGGAGGCCCCTTTCGCGCATCCTTGGATATCGGGAGTTCTGGACGCATCGGTTCGAGATCGGCGATGACGTGCTCGATCCACGTGCCGATACCGAGACGCTCGTGGCTCGTGCGCTAGACCTCGACTGGGCGAGTTGCCTCGACCTCGGGACGGGGTCGGGCTGCGTATTGCTGAGCCTTCTGTCCGAGAGAAAGGACGCGCGGGGCGTGGGGACGGATGTCTCGGACGGAGCGCTCGGGATCGCGGCGCGCAATGCGCGGGCGCTGGGCCTCGAGGGGCGGTCGTCGTTCCTGCAATCCGACTGGTACGCGCATGTCACGGGGCGGTTCGACCTGATCGTGTCGAACCCGCCCTATATCGCGCTCGACGAAATGGAGGGCCTGTCGCCGGACGTGCGCGGGCACGATCCCCGCGGCGCGCTGACGGACGAGGCCGACGGCCTCGGGGCCTACCGCCGGATCGTCGAGGGCGCGCGCGATCACCTGCATCCGGGCGGCTGGCTCGCCGTGGAGATCGGCTGGCGGCAGCGCGGTGCCGTCCAAGGGCTTTTCGAGGCGGCCGGGTTCCGGTCGATCGCCTGTCATGCCGATCTGGAAGGACGCGATCGGGTCGTTCTGGGGCTGGCGGGATAAAATACAGCGAAAACACGCGCAATTCGAAAGAAATCCCTTGTCACGACGATCCCGACATGGTCTGACAAGGATCACAGATGGCGGGACGCGGTCGCGTTCGCCTCTGGCATAGCCAGAACATCGACGCCGACCCGAGGCCGCCATTCGCGGCCCCTTGCAACAAACGGGACTGGCGCGTGTCACATAACAGGCCGGAACCTTCTCCATATGCGAACTTCGAACAAACGCTCGCGGTCCAAGAACAACCGCAATCGTCCCTCCGGCGGCAATATCGTCAACCGGGTCTTCGACAGCTCCGGCCCGGAGGGCAAGGTGCGCGGAACGCCGCAGCAGATCATCGACAAGTACAATCAGCTGACCCGCGACGCGCAGCTCTCGGGCGATCGCGTCGCCGCCGAGAATTTCGCCCAGCATGCCGAGCACTACACGCGCATGCTGGCCGAGGCGCAGCGCGAGATGGATCAGAAGCGCGAGCAGCACGAGCAGCAGAACCAGAACCGCCAGCCGAATTCCGATCAGCCGCGCCAGCAGAACGACGGCGGGGATGCCCGCCGCCCGGATGACGGGCGGGGACAGGACGATGGCGATCGCAGCCGGGACGAGGCCAGGCCAGCCGAACCCGCGGCACAGGAAGAGGCACCTGCCGAACCCGTCCGCAAGCCGCGCAACCGTCGCAAGCCCGCCCCCAAGGACGAGCCGCAGAAGACGGAAGGCCCGCGCGACGACGTGATCGACACCGGATCCGATGAAAGCGGATCGGGCCTTGTCGAAACGCCGGAAAATGCGCCTAAACCGCGCCGGACCCGCAAGCGCAAGACTGCGGACGACACCCCGCAGGAAGGCAATGGCGGCGGCGAGAATCAGGCGGCCGAATAAGGCCGCCTCAACGCGCGGCCCAGGTCCGCGCGAGCGTGCAGAATTCCTCGACCGAAAGCTCCTCGGCCCTGCGTGTCGGCGCGATGCCGGCCTCGGCCAGGATATCCTCGATTTCGGGATGAAGCGGCTTCAGCGAGGCGCGCAGCATCTTGCGCCGCTGCCCGAAAGCCGCCGTCGTCAGTCGGAACAGCCGATCCGCCGGAGCCGGGAAGCGCGGCTCGGGCAGGGCCGTCAGGTGCACCACGGCCGACCGGATCTTGGGCGGCGGCGTGAAGGCTTCGGGCGGAAGCTCCATCACGATCCGGGCTTCGCTGCGCCATTGGGCGAGGATGGCTAGCCGGCCATAGGCCTTCGAGCCCGGGCGTGCGACGATCCGTTCCGCGACCTCTTTCTGGAACATCAGCGTGAGCGACGTCCAGAAGGGCGGCCAGTCGGGCGGGTCGAGCCACCGCGTCAGCAGTTCCGTTCCGACATTGTAGGGCAGGTTGGCCGCGATCCGGATCGGCGGGGTGAGCCTTGCCTCGGGGTCGATCTCGAGCGCGTCGCCGTTCACGATCTCCAGCCGCCCGGGATAGGTGTCGGCGATCTGCTGCAGCGCCGGGACGCAGCGCGCGTCCTTCTCGATGGCGAGGACCCGGCGCGCGCCCTCGGCAAGCAGCCCCCGCGTGAGCCCGCCCGGCCCCGGCCCGATCTCGAGCACGTCCGAGGACGACAGATCGCCCGCCTGGCGCGCGATCTTGGCCGTGAGGTTGAGATCGAGGAGGAAATTCTGTCCGAGAGACTTTCGGGCCGAGAGACCATGCTCCGCGATCACAGCCCGAAGCGGGGGGAGGTCGTCGATCGCGCTCATGCCGCGGCCCGGGCGGTCGCCATCCGCGCGGCCATGCGGAGCGCCGCGATCAGCGATGTCGGATCGGCCCGGCCCGTGCCCGCGATGTCGAGCGCGGTGCCGTGGTCGGGCGACGTGCGGATGAACGGAAGGCCCAGCGTCACGTTCACGCCGCCCGAGAAGTCGATGGTCTTGATCGGGATCAGCGCCTGGTCGTGATACATGGCGATCGCGGCATCGTAGCGCGACCGGGCCTCGGCATGGAACATCGTGTCCGCGGATGCCGGCCCGCGCAGGTCGAACCCTTCGGCGCGCAAGGCGTCGATCACCGGAGCGATGATCGAGATCTCCTCGCCGCCGATGGCACCGCCTTCGCCCGCATGGGGGTTGAGGCCCGCAATGGCGATCCGCGGCGCGGCGATCCCGAAATCGCGGATGAGGGCGGCATGGGTGATGCGGATCGTCGCCTCCAACCCCTCCCGCGTCAGGGCGCGCGGCACGTCGGAGAGGGGGATGTGGATCGTGGCGGGCACGACGCGCAGGGCCTCGCAGGCCAGCATCATGACGACGCGGTCGACCCCGGCAAGGGCCGCGAGGTATTCGGTATGGCCCGGATAGGCGAAATTCGCGCCGTCGATCAGGGCCTTCTTGTGGATGGGCCCGGTACAGAGCGCCGATGCCTCTCCCGATTGGACGAGATCGACCCCGCGCGAAATGGCGGAGACGACGCCCGCCGCATTCGCGGGGTCCGGACGGCCGGGAACATTGGGGGCGGCGAAACGGTGACGCAGGACCGGAAGCGCATGTCCTGCGACCGCCGCGGCTTCGGCGGGGGTCGCGATCTCGGCTACGGGCGTGCCTTGGGGCAGATGCGCGGGGTCGCCGATCCAGAAGAACGGCAGGGCGGGGCCGAGGGCGCGCCAGGCCGCCGCCGCGATCTCGGGGCCGACGCCCGAGGGCTCTCCGCAGCTGAGCGCGACGGGCGCGCTCATGGATAGGAGATGTCGGCGTTCGCGCGCAGCTCGGCGAGATAGGCGTCGGCGCGGCGACCGATCCGCCTGTTGATGAGGGCGTCGCGCGCGGCGGAGCGATCGACCGCTTCGAGCGTGTCCTCGTCCTGGTAGTAGCGACCGCAGAGCATGAGATAGACGAGCGTCTGCCCGTCCGCGCGGGTCAGCGCGGTTGAAACCTCGTTCTCGTCGAGCTGGGACAGCGCCACCGCCACATCGGCGGGTATCTGGTCGGGGGGCAGGCGATCGCGCTGCAACCGCGAGGGGGGCAGGCCCTCGGCCACGCCGTAGAGGTCGTCGCAGGTCTGCACGTTCGCGTCGAGTTCCGCGGCCTGTCGAAGCGCCTCGGGCGAACGGCCGCCGGGAATGTAGAAGGCGGCATAGTCGATCGAGCGGATCGGCGCATCCATCGCGACCTCTTCGATCGCGCGGAGCTGGAAGAAGGCGATGGCGTTCGGCAAGGACAGCGGCTGCGTCACCTCGCCCGGGCTGAGAGACGAGATCGCGGAGCGCAGCGGCCCCGGCAGTTCGGAGAGCTGCAGCCAGTCGAGCTGACCGCCCCGATCGCGGGAGGGCGAGGCCGAGATCTCGCGGGCGGCGGCGGCGAAGGCGGGGATCGTGTCGATCTCGGCGATCCGCGGAGCGATCTCGCGCGAGCGCGCGGCGTTCTGGGGATTGTTGGCGGGCAGGATGATCTCGCTCATGAGGACGCGGAGGCCCGGCGCGGGGGGCGTGCGGATCTCGTCCTCGACATCGG
The DNA here is from genome assembly GCF_032931615.1 of Palleronia sp. LCG004. Taxonomy (NCBI): domain Bacteria; kingdom Pseudomonadati; phylum Pseudomonadota; class Alphaproteobacteria; order Rhodobacterales; family Roseobacteraceae; genus Palleronia; species Palleronia sp. LCG004. The sequence continues at coordinate 1,862,473 of NZ_CP136759.1, read as the reverse complement.
CCTCGGTGACGCGCGAGGCCTCGTTGCCGAAGCGGGCGCGCACGATGCGCCGCCATGCGATCCCGGCGCGCACGAAATCCCTGAACGAGGTCTCGTCGACGCCTTGCGACGCGAGCTGCGCCACGAATTCCTCGCGCGAGAGATCCGCGCGGGCGGCGAATTCCTCCATGCCGGAGAGGAGATCCTCCTCGGAGATGGCAAGTCCGATCCGGGCGGCTTCGGCGAGTTGCAGACGCTCGTCGATGAGGGCTTCGCGCGCGGCCTCGCGCGGATCGCCGGGCGCGTTGAAGAGTTCGAGCATGCGTGCCCGCTGATCGACCTCGAACCGGGTGACGACGCGGCCGTCGACCTCGATCGCGGGGGCGAAGAGGTTCTGCGCGAAGGTCCATTGGGGGGCTGCGAGCAGCGCACAGAGCAGGAGATGGGACAGGCGGAATGTCATGTCGGCGCTCGCTCTCGTCGCTGGGGCGGTGTCGCGGGGCTCATATCATCCATCGCAGCGCTTGCGAAAGGTCTCGTCGACACGGCTGTCGCCGAAGCCCGCAAGCGCGACGGTGATCCCGAATTCCGTGGCCGGATCCACGATGTCGGTCTGCGTAAAGCGGCGGGAGAGGGACATGTCGACGCTGATGCATTCCGACCGGTATTCGAGCCCGAGACCGGAGCGCTGCGCGCGGTCCACGTCGAAATCGTAACGGGTATCGAACTTTCCGATCCAGTGGCGCGACAACCGCCACTCGCCCTCGAGGGTGAGTTCGTGGGTGTCGCGGGGGCGGTTCTCGGCGGGCTCGCCGTCGAGGAAAACATAGGCCGTCTCGAGCGCGAGACGCTCGCCGAGATAGCCGAGCCGCGCCTCGTTCTTGGTGAGCTCGAGCTCGTCGTCGAAGAGGGTCCGCCCCGTGAACGCGATCCGCTCGCCCAGCCGGACCTGCGCGGCGGCGAGCCAGTCGGAGCTCTTGCCCCCGAGGCCGGACCCACGGGTGAAGCCGCCGGTGCTGTCGCTGGCCCCGCCGTCGAGGTCGTTCTCGCTCGTCGTGCGGAAGACGCGACCGGCGACGGCCCCGAGGGTCCAGCCTTCCGGGCTCGTCCGGGTGAACCGCACGCCGACATTGGCGCGCGCGCCCGTTTCGATCCGGTCGTCGCCCGGAAAGCGCGACAGCGCCATGAGATTGCCCTCGTCGAACTCCGCGAGGATGCTGTCCTCGTTGGGGACCGCATCGCCGGTCACGTCCGACCACGCGAGCTGGACCATCGGCTCGATCAGCTCGCGCACGCCGCCCGCCGAACTGCGCTGGAGCGGCAGGCGCAGATCCACGCTCGCATAGGGGGTGAGACGCGCGGCCTCGCTTCCGAAACGGCTGTCGTTGTGGATGGTGTAGAGCGCCCCCGCGATCCCGGCCTCGGCCTCGCCCGCGATCCCCGTGCGCGTGATCCAGTCGCGCCGATAGGACAGTCCCATCCCCAGTCGCGACACGTCGCGGCCGGCACCGTCGATCGTCGAGGACCGCGAGAGCGTCGCGGCGTTGACGTCGAGCACGACCTCGCCCTGGGCGAAGGGCGTGGCGCGCTGGTAATCGACCGTGCCGTAATAGGAGGGCAGGCGATCCGAAATCGCGCCTTCGGCCCCGCGCAACGTGTCGAAGCTGACGATGCTGGCGTTGAAGAGATCCTTGGCACGGGCGCGGAAGATCCGCACGCCGGTCTCGAGCCGGTCGGTATCGGCATAGCCGTAATCGATGAGGTAGGATTCGTCGGAAACCTGTTCGACATCGAATTCGAGCTGGAAGCCGCGCGGCAGGTCGAAGGCACCGCGCGCGAAGACGTAGTGTCGCGTCTCGTCCGGCAGGAGATCGTCGCGGGTGATCGCGGCGTCGAAGCGCAGCGCCCCGTTCGGAAAGGTCTGCCGGTAGGTCGTCTCGAGCGTGCTGGTCGAGCCGGAGAGGTAGGGCGACAGGGTCACGTCGGCATGGGAGCCGAGCGTTTGGAAATAGGGGATCTTGAACCCCGTACCCAACCGCGACGTGGTGCGGAGCCGGGGGATCAGGAACCCGCTCGACCGCGAGAGCGTCGGGTCGGGCAGGCGCAACCGCGGGAAATAGGCGACCGGGACGCCGAGGAGCCGGAAGGTCGCATTGTCGAAATAGAGAAGGCGTTCCTGCTCGTCGTGGATGACGCGGCGGGCGCGGATCTCCCATGTGGGGGTCGGGTTCGCGGCGCAGATCTCGCAGGACGAGGCCACGGTGTTCGAAAGCTGCGTGTAGCGTCCCTCGACCCGCGCGATCTGCGTCGCGGCGAGCTGGAGCTGACGGTCGAGGACGAGCCGTGCCGAGCGCAGGATCCCATCGGCGAGATCGGCGTCGAGTTCGGCCTGATCGGCCAGGACGAGGATCTGGTCCCCTTCCTCGAGGGTGATGGGGCCCGTGACGCTGATCCGGTCGGTCGACTGGTCGTAGACGATGCCCGCAGCCTCGAGCCGCGTCTCGCCGTAAAGGACCTCGACCGATCCCGCGGCAACGAGGACATCGTCGCCCTCGACCCGCAATTCGTCGGCGACGAGGGTCGCGAGTTCCTGTGCGGTGCCCGACAACGGGGCGAGCGCGAGCGCGAGGCTCAGGCAGATCGCGCGCATGTCAGCCGTCCTCCCAATGCAGAAGCAGTCCAAGCGGCAGCAGGATCGCGGCCACCGGCGGCCCCCATGCGGCGAGCGCGATGGGGATCTGACCGTTCTCTCCAAGGATCTGCGCGAAGTTGCGGATGAAGAAAAGGGTAAAGCCCATGGCGAGTGCGAGAAGCACCATGAGCCCGGTGCGACCGAAACGCGTGTGGCGCATGGTGAAACCCGCGCCCACGAGCACCATTGCGGTCAACAGGAGCGGCGTCGCGAGTTCCATCTGCAACCAGACGCGGTGCTTGCGCGCCGAGAAGCCGGCATTCTCGAGCTGCGCGATGAAGGCCGGCAGGTCCCAGATCGACACGGCCGAGGGCGTGGCGAAGCTGTCGAGGATCTGTTCGGCCGTCAGCGTGGCGTCGATCTCGAGCTCGTCGTGCAGTCGTGCGCCCTGTTCCGGGTTGGGGCTGTCGAAGCGCCATTCCTTCGCATCGCTCAGAACCCAGCGCGAACCGTCGAGCCGGGCGATCGCGGCATCGATGCGGAAGACCGGGCTGCCCGCGAGGCTGAGGCCCTGGAAGCTCGTGTCGTAGAGCGTCGTGCCCTCGCGGTCGGCGCGGGTCGCGCGGATCACCGTCTGCGAGCCCGCGCCGCCGCCCTGACGAAGCCAGAGACCCTCGTCGCTGATCGAGAGGGTGTTGCCGTTCGAGCCCGAGATCCGCTCGGCCAAAACGTCGTAATGCCGCGTCGTGGCCGCCACGATCGGGTTCATCGCCGCGACGGCGAGGATGCCCAGCAGCATCGCCATGACGACGGGGGCCTTGAGCGCGCGCAGGGCCGACCGACCCGAGGCGCGCGTCACGACGAGTTCGGAAGTGCGCGCGAGATTGAGAAAGAGCGCGAGCGTCGCCATGATCACGAGGAGCGGAAGGATCCTGTAGAGGGTTTCCGGCACGCTCAGCATGGTCAGCCCCAGAAGCGTCGCGAAGCCCGCCCCGTCATCGTCGAAGCGGCGCACCTGCTCCACGAGATCGAGCAGCACCAGGATGCCGAGGAAGACACCGCCGACCATGACGAAGCTGCGAAGGAAGCGTCGCGCGAAATAGCGATGGAGGATCATGCGGCGGCGGCCCCCCGCGCACGTCGCGCCGGACGCGATGCCAGCAGAAGGAGGATCGCCGTCAGGATCAGCCCAAGGGCGATCGAGGCGTAGGCCACGGGCCAAGGCGCACCTGCCAGCACCTGCGCGCCCGCGATGTTGTCGACCAGCTCGACCGCGATGAGACCGCAGATCGCGCCGGTGATCTGCCGCCAGGCCCCGAACCGCGAGAAACCTCCGAGCATCATCGCGGCAAAACCCACCAGGGGCGTCACCAGCGCCGAGAGCCCTTGGGTGAACCGCTCATGTGCCTCGTAGACCAGCTCCGTCACGCTGTCGCCCGTCTCGTCGCTGAGCGCGGGGCCGGCGGTCAGAAGCTCCCATGTCGGCACTTCCGAGGCGTCGCGGCGCATGTCGTCGGTCATCTCGACCAGATCCGAGATGTCGAAGGAGAGGCTTTCGAACCGCGTCGTGGCGAGCCGTTCGGTTCTGAGATCAAGGTCCTGCACCAGCCCAGAATACATCACGAGGCGGGGCCCGTCATCGGTGCGGACCAGCAGACCGCGGCGTGCGGTATAGGTCAGCCGCTTGCGCGGATCGCGGGCATCCGAAAGGAAAAGACCCAGGAGCTCGGTCTCGGGCGTGATCTCGCGGATGAAGATCGTCACGTCGTCCGTCGGGTGCAGGAACTCGCCGTCGGTCAGCAGGCCCGCCGTCACGTCCTGGGCGATCTCGGCCGCGCGCTGATCGAGCCGGCCGCTGGACAGCGGGACCAACAGATGCGTGAGGACGAGCGTCACGAGGGCGCAGAACATGCCGAAGATCGCGACCGGACGGGCGAGCCGCGCCGGAGAGAAGCCCGACGACTGCATGATGACGAGCTCACTCTCGCCCCGAAGCCTGTTGGCGACGTAGACCGACGCGGCAAAGGCCGAGACCGGCAGCACGACGCGGATCACGTTCGGCAGGCTGAGCGCGGTGAATTCGAGGAAGACGATCGCCGTCTGGCCGTTCGAGATGAGTTGGTCGAACAGCGTCACGGCCCGGTTGATCCAGTAGACGAGGACCAGCACCAGGCTGAAGAAGCCGAAGAGCATCAGAAGCTGCGACAGCAGATACCTGTCCAATCGACCCAAGCGTGCCATCCCATCGAGCGTTCCTTGCGTCCGGAGATTAGCCAATGCCGCGCGCGGGCGAAACTGCCTTCTGGCCAGTGGCGGCCCGCGGGATTAGGGTCGGCGCGACATCGCCCGAGGAAAGGAAGCCCGCATGACCCGTCCCGCCACTCTCGAGATCGTGCCGATGGACCTCGATACGCTCGGCCAGAGCAAAGGCAGCGTTGCCGCGTTCATGGGCGAGGGCGGCGCGCTCGGTGGCGGTGCCGAACGCGTCGATGCGCTGACGAACGGTGCCGTCGGGCGGTTCGCGGCGAGCCGCGCCGCTTCGAGGATGAAGCCGGGCGAGGCCCGTGCGATCGCCTGGCCCGCGGGGATGGAGGCCGAGACCGTCCTGATTGCCCGCCTCGATGCCGATGACGATACGGAGACCGCGCGGCGCGCGGGCGTGGCGCTTTCCCGTGCGGGGACGGGCGATCTTACCATCGTCGCGGACGGTCGCGCGGATGCGGCCGAGATCGCGCTCGGTGCCCTGCTGCGCCGCTACGAGTTCACCGATCACAAGACGAAATCCGAGGAGGCGGAAGAGGAACCCGCGACGATCACGCTGATGGTCGAGGATCCGGCCGCGATCGATGCCGAGGGGCTCATGGCCGTTGCGGAGGGCGTGTTCTTCACCCGCGATCTCGTCAATGAGCCGGCGAACGTCCTGACGACGACCGAATTCGCACGGCGGCTCGAGGCATTGTCCGAACACGGGCTCGAGGTCGAGGTGCTGGAGGAAGACGCGCTTGCCGAGCTCGGCATGGGCGCGCTGCTGTCGGTCGGGCAGGGCAGCGCGAGCCCGTCGAAGGTCGTCGTCATGCGCTGGCAGGGAGGCGGCGATGAGGCTCCGCTTGCCTTCGTGGGCAAGGGTGTCGTCTTCGATACCGGCGGCATCTCCCTCAAGCCCGCGGCGGGCATGGAAGACATGACGATGGACATGGGCGGGGCGGGCGTCGTCGCGGGCCTGATGAAGACGCTCGCGATGCGGAAGGCGCGCGCGAATGTCGTGGGGCTGGTCGGTCTGGTCGAGAACATGCCCGGTCCCGACGCGACGCGTCCGGGCGACGTCGTGACCGCGATGAAGGGCGACACGATCGAGGTCATCAACACGGACGCCGAAGGCCGGCTCGTCCTCGCGGACGTCATGTGGTACGCGCAGCAGCGGTTCGAGCCGTCGGGGCTGATCGATCTCGCGACGCTCACCGGTGCCATCATCGTGGGGCTGGGTCACGAGAATGCGGGTGTCTTCTCCAACGACGACGCGCTCTGCGACGCGCTTCTGTCCGCCGCGCGTGCCGAGGACGAGGGCGCGTGGCGGATGCCGCTGGGCAAGGCCTATGCGAAACTGCTCGAATCGCGCATCGCCGACGTCAAGAACGTGGGCGGTCGACCTGCGGGCTCCGTGACCGCCGCCGAGTTCCTCCGTCGCTTCGTCAAGGACGGCACGCCCTGGTGCCATATCGACATCGCCGGTGTGGCGAGCACCAAGGGCGACAGCCCCTATGCGCCGGCGGGCGCGTCGGGATGGGGGGTCCGGACGCTCGACCGGATGGTGCGCGAGATGTCCGGGCGCTGATGGGCGCGGCCTATTTCTATCACCTGACGCAGCGCCCGCTCGAGGTCGTCCTGCCGCAGCTTCTCGAACGTGCACGGGGGGCCGGATGGCGCGTCCTCGTGCGCGGGGGCAACGAGGTCCGGCTCGACCAGATCGACATCGCCCTCTGGACCTACGGGGAGGCGAGCTTCCTGCCGCATGGGCGCGCCGGAGGGCCGCATGACGACGCGCAGCCGATCCTGATCGCGCCGCCGGGCGACCTTCCGGAAGGGATCGCGTGCCTCATGAGCGTCGATGGCGCGGACGTGTCTGCCGAGGAGGTCGAACGGCTCGACAGGGTCTGCATCCTCTTCGACGGAACAGACCATGGTGCGCTCGAAAAGGCGCGGTCGCAATGGCGGGCGCTCACCAAGGCGGGGGCGTCGGCGCAATACTGGTCCGAGGAGACGGGGAAGTGGGAGAAGAAGGCCGAGGCCTGACGCTCAGCGGCGGAGCGTCAGCCTGCCGCCCTCGATCTCGATCCGGCCGAAGCGGCTGAGATAACTCATCCCCAGCAGAGAACCGTCCATCTCGCCGCCATTGACCGACGCACCGACATTCTGCTCGGTCACGCCGCCGAGGCTCACCTCGTCGAGGACGACCCGCGCCATCGGGACCATCCCGTTCGCCGTCTGGGCCTGCCCAAGATAGGCGAGACCATCGGGGTCGATGCCCACCCGTTCGGCGTCGCGGCGGCTGAGCACGAGATCGCTCGCGCCGGTATCGACGATGAAGGGGATCGGTGTGCCGTCGATCTCGAGCGTCATGTGGTAATGCCCGTCGGAGCCGAGCGGCACCTCGACGCTGCCGTCGATCGCGACGTTCTGGCTGGGCACGATGCGGTGGCCGAGGTCGGACCAGAGCGCAGCTGCCGCGGCCGCGCCGAAGAAGATCAGCGCCCAGATCGCCGCCTGCTGGATGGTCTTGCCGAGATTCCGGCGAGAGACGACGAAATAACTGCCGATGAAGCAGCCGAGCAGCACGAGGTAGAGCAGCGATGCGAAGGAGTTCCCGTCCATGCCGCTCAGATAGGCGCGATGACGGCCAATGTCATCTCAGCCGAGACCGAAATTGGCGAGCCCCTCGAGAACGAACTGGACCGAGAGCGCGGCGAGCAGCATGCCGAGAAGTCGCGTGACCACCAGGATCCCGGTATCGCCCAGCGCCTTTTCGATGAGGCCCGCGGCCAGGAACAGCGCAAAGACGATCGCGAAGATGACGATCATCACGCCGAAGATCCCGACCTGCGCCCAGATGTCGCCGCCAGTCTGGTCGGTCAGCAGGATGATCGAGGCGATGCCGCCGGGCCCCGCCAGCAGCGGGATGGCGAGGGGGAAGACCGAGGGGTCGTCCTCGGGCGAGGTATCGTCGAGATCGGCCTGATCGTGACGTCTCTGCGTGCGCCGTCCGAAGAGCATTTCGAGCGCGGTCAGGAACAGCAGGATCCCGCCGGCGATGCGGAAGGCCGGCATCGAGATGCCCACGAAGCCCAGCAATTGTTCGCCCAGAAGGCCGAAAAGGAGCAGGATCGCCATGCCGAGGATGCAGGCGCGCATCGCGATCGCCCGCCTGCGCCGCCGCGCCATGCCCTGCGTCAGCGCCATGTAGATCGGCGTCGTGCCGATCGGATCGATGATCACGAAGAGCGTGACGAAGGCGGTGACGTAGAAATCCGGCGTCATCGCCCCCTCACGCCTGGGCGCGCTCGAGCTTTTCGAGCGCGGCCATCCACAATGCCTCGGCCCGGTCGAGACCGTCCATCACCTCGGCGTATTTGCGGTTCCAGGTCTCGAGCTCGCCCGAGCGTCCGTCGTCGTAGAGGGCGGGATCGGCCAGCTTCTTCGCGAGCTTGTCGCGCATCTCGCTGAGCTTTTCGACGCGCGCCTCGCCCTTTCTAACCTCGGAGCGCAGCGCGAGGATGTCGTCGCGGCTCGCCCGTTTCGGGGTGGGCTTCGGTGCATCCTTCTTCTTCGGCTCGTCGGGTTGCAGCAGTAGCCGGCGATACGCGTCGAGATCGTCCTCGAACGGCGTGACGCGCCCGTCCTTCACCAGCCAGAGCCGGTCGGCCACGAGGCTGAGCAGATGCATGTCGTGGCTGACGAGGATGACCGCGCCCGAATAGGCGGTCAGCGCATCGACCAGCGCCTCGCGGCTTTCCATATCGAGGTGGTTCGTCGGCTCGTCGAGGATCAGCATGTGCGGCGCGTCGATCGTCGCCAGCAGCAGCGACAGCCGCGCCTTCTGCCCGCCGGACAGCTTGCCGACCAGTGTTTCGGCCTGATCGGCCCCCAGTCCGAAGCCCGCGAGCCGCGCGCGATGCCGCGCCGGGGCCTCTTCGGGGCGGAGACGGCGGATATGATCGATCGGCGTCTCGTCGATATGCAGTTCGTCGACCTGATGCTGAGCGAAATAGCCCACGCGCAGTTTCGAGGCGGCGGTGATATTGCCGCCCATCGGTTCGAGCTTGCCGGCGAGCAGCTTCGACAGGGTCGATTTGCCCTCGCCGTTGCGCCCGAGAAGCGCGATGCGGTCATCCTGGTCGATCCTGAGCGTCATCTTGCCCAGCACCACGCGCTCGCCGTAGCCCACGCTCGCCGATTCGAGGTTGACGATGGGCGGCGACAGTTCTTCGGGTTCCGGGAAGGAGAAGGCGCGCAGGGCGGCCTCCTGCGGCGTCTGGATCGTTTCGAGCTTTTCGATCATCTTGATCCGCGATTGCGCCTGCTTGGCCTTGGTGGCCTGCGCGCGGAAGCGATCGACGAACTTCTGAAGATGGGCGCGTCGGGCATCCGTCTTCTTGGCCTGGCTCTCGGCAGCGGCCCGTTGCGCGGCCTTGGTGCGCGCGAAGGTGTCGTAATTGCCGGTATAGAGCGTGAGCTTCTTCGCCTCGAGGTTCAGGATCGCGTTCACGGACCGGTTCAGCAGGCCGCGATCGTGGCTGATGATGATGACCGTGTGCGGATAGCGCGTCAGGTAATTCTCCAGCCAGAGCGCGCCTTCGAGATCGAGATAGTTCGTCGGCTCGTCGAGCAGTAGCACGTCGGGCTGGGAGAAGAGGACCCCCGCCAGCGCCACGCGCATCCGCCAGCCGCCCGAGAAGGCGCTGCAGGGCATGGCGATCTCGGCCTGGGTGAAGCCCAGCCCCCGCAGCAGTTGCGTGGCGCGGGCCTCTCCCGACCAGGCGTCGATATCGACGAGCCGTGTCTGCACCTCTGCGATGCGGGCGGGATCGGTCGCCGTCTCGGCCTCGGAAAGAAGGCTCGCGCGTTCGGTATCTGCCGCGAGGACCGTGTCGAGGAGCGAAACGTCCGACGAGGGCACCTCCTGGCGCACGCCGCCGATCCGCGCGCGCGGGGGCAGGCCGATGCTTCCCCCTTCGAGCACGAGCTCGCCGCGGATGAGCCGGAAGAGCGTCGTCTTGCCGGTTCCGTTGCGCCCCACCACGCCGACCTTGTGGCCTTCGGGGATCGTCGCGGATGCGCCCTCGAAGAGCGTACGGCCCTCGACGGCGTAGGTGATGTTGTCAATTCGCAGCATGTGCGGCGCTTAGCAGAGCGGCGGGTCGGGCGAAAGACGTGGACTGTACTGCGATCGTGGCTAGCTCGCCTTTCGAACGGTCGCGAAAGAGGAGTCCGCGCCAGATGTCGATCAAGGTCCATTCGCTCGCATATTCGCGATCCGTGCGGATCGTCTGGCTGCTCGAGGAGCTGGGCCAGCCCTACGAGCTTGTCCGTTATCCCCGCACCGAGGATTACACCGCGCCGGAAGCGCTCCGCCGGATCCACCCGCTCGGCAAGTCGCCGATCATCGAGGATGGCGACCTTGTTCTTGCCGAATCCGCTGCAATTCTTCGTTATATCCATGCGCGTCACGGTGCGGGTCGCTTCGCGCCCGAGCCCGGTACCCCGGAAGGGGCGCATCACGACGAATGGCTCGATTACGTCGAGGGATCGCTGTCGCGTCCGGTGGGTGCGGCCTTCTGGGCCAGGCGGTCGGGAACCGAGCTCGACCGCAGATCGGCGGACGCCATCGCGCTTCACATGGGCTATATCGACGACCATCTGGCACGAAACCGGTTTCTCACGGGCGATGCGCTGACACTCGCCGACATGCAGATTTCGTACCTCCTCGCCATGGCGCGCTATGCCGGCGTGCTCTCCGGCGATGCCGCGAATGCCTATCTCGACCGTCTGCTGGAACTGCCGGCCGTCATCCGCGCGATCGACGCGACCGGACCCGTCATGCCGGAGAGCTGATCCGCGCCTGCTGCCCGCCGCCTTTTCAACGCGGGAACCCCATGCTATCGGAACGCGCAATTTACAGGCAGGCACAGGGCCCGCCGGATCCAAGAGGAGGCACGACATGGCCACCGAGCGTACATTGTCCATCATCAAGCCCGACGCGACGCGGCGCAACCTGACCGGCAAGATCAATGCCAAGTTCGAGGATGCGGGTCTCCGCATCGTCGCGCAGAAGCGGATCCAGCTTACCAAGGCGCAGGCCGGCGAGTTCTACAAGGTCCACGCGGAACGCCCGTTCTACGACGAGCTGTGCGAGTTCATGGCGTCCGAGCCGGTGGTCGTGCAAGTCCTCGAAGGGGAAGACGCGATCGCGAAGAACCGTGAAGTCATGGGCGCGACCAATCCCGCCGATGCCGATGCCGGAACCATCCGTGCAGAATTCGCCGAATCGGTCGGCGAGAACTCGGTCCACGGATCGGATGCGCCCGAAACCGCGAAGGAAGAGATCTCCTACTTCTTCGCCGGGCTCGAGCTGGTCGGCTAAACTCCGCGGCGTCCCCCGATCTCGGGGTGATGCGACGACATACGGCCCTCGCCCATGGCGGGGGCCGTTTTCATTTCACCTTCGAGATGGTCGCGCAGGATCTTCACGTTCCGCTTGTTCGATCGGAAGCCCACGTCGAAGAAGGTTCCGAGCACCGGGATCGAGCCGATCGCGAAATCGATACCGCAATTCACGACCTGCTTGGCAAGCTTGTGGCGCGGCAGGCCCATCCTTCGGGATTCGTTCAGGATGTAGGCCCCCGGCGCGAGCGCGAGCGCGTCGCCCAGCAGTGGCACCACGCTGACGATCGGGTCCCAGCCGACGCGGATCTTCGTGCCGGGAATGCGAAAGGCGCTGTCGAGCTTGACGGCGAGCCGTTCGAGCCGTTCGAGCCGATGAAAGTGGGGATGCTGCTCCATTACCCGTGAACACGACGCGGGCCGGTGCGGTTCCTCCACGTTCAGATGCTGGCCCAGTCCTGGAACCGGATCGGGGCGGGCGGCCGGTCTCTGGCATCCTTCGAGGGGGTCGGTCTGGTCGGGGCGGACATGGCTGGAACCTTCTGCGGATGCACGGCACCGATAGATGCCGCCGAAGAATGTCGATTTCGTTGACGCGCCTTGTATTCCGCCGGCGTCAGAGCCTGCCTGCCGAGGCCAGAGGCTCTCCGCGCGAAAGCGCCGCGACACCGGTCCGCGCAAGCTCCTTCAGGCCGAGGGGCCGCATGAGTTCGGCAAAGGCGTCGACCTTTTCCGGGCTGCCCGTCAGTTCGAAGATGAACGAGGTGAGCGAGCTGTCGACGACGCGCGCGCGGAAGACATCGGCGAGCCGCAATGCCTCGAGCCGCTTGTCGCCCTCGCCCGCGACCTTGAAGAGCGCGAGCTCACGCTCGACCGACGGCCCCTCGACGGTCAGGTCGTGGACATCGTGCACAGGCACGATCCGGCCGAGCTGCGCCTTGATCTGCTCGATCACGGCGGGCGTGCCGGTCGTGACGATGGTGATGCGCGAGGTGCGACCCTCGTGGTCGATCTCGGCCACGGTCAGGCTCTCGATATTGTAGCCGCGCCCGGAGAAGAGACCGATGACGCGCGCGAGCACGCCCGCCTCGTTGTCGACGATCACGGCAAGGGTATGCCGCTCGATCACCTGGGAATTCGGGTCGCGTAGATCGTAGGCCGAATGCTTCGACGTCCCCTTCTTGAGCTTCAGCGCCATCTCGGTCTCCATTCCCGGGGGCGGTGCCCCATCATCTGTCGAAAAATACTGTCCGGGTGGCCCGGGGAACGCGACGTCCCCCGGATCGGCCTCTCAGACCAGCACCGCGCCGGGGGCGGTGATCTGGCCCTGCGTCTCGGCATTGGCGAGGAGCATCTTGTTGTGCGGCTCGCCCGACGGGATCATCGGGAAGCAGTTCTCGTGCTTCTCGACAAGGCAGTCGAAGAGGACCGGCCCGTCATGCGCGAGCATCTCGCGGATCGCATCGTCGAGATCGGCCGGATCCGAGCACTGGATCCCCTTCGCGCCGAACGCCTCGGCGAGCTTCACGAAATCCGGAAGCGCCTCGGACCAGGAATGCGAATAGCGTTCGCCGTGCAGGAGTTCCTGCCATTGGCGCACCATGCCGAGCCGTTCGTTGTTGAGGATGAACTGCTTGACGGGCAGGCGATACTGCACCGCCGTTCCCATCTCCTGCATGTTCATCAGCCACGATGCCTCGCCCGCGACATTGATGACGAGCGCGTTGGGATGCGCGATCTGGACCCCGATCGAGGCCGGATGCCCGTAACCCATCGTTCCGAGGCCGCCTGACGTCATCCAGCGGTTCGGTGCCTCGAAGCCGAGATATTGCGCGGCCCACATCTGGTGCTGACCGACCTCGGTGGTGATGTAGCGGTCGTGATCCTTGGTCAGCGCCTCGAGCCGGGACAGCGCGTGCTGCGGCTTGATGACCTTTTCGGACGGCTTGAAGCCCAGGCATTCGACCGCGCGCCATTCGTTGATCTGCGACCACCATTTCTTCAGCGCCTGGCCGTCGGTCTGCGATCCCTTCTCGCGCCATATCTCGAGCAGTTGCCCAAGCACCTCGCCCACGTCGCCGAGGATCGGCATGTCGACATGCACGACCTTATTGATCGACGAGGCGTCGATATCGATATGCGCCTTGCGCGAATGCGGGCTGAAATCGTCGACCCGGCCGGTGATGCGATCGTCGAACCGCGCGCCCACATTGATGAGCAGGTCGCAGCCGTGCATGGCGAGGTTGGCCTCGTAGAGCCCGTGCATTCCGAGCATGCCGAGCCAGTTCTCGCGCGAGGCGGGGTAGGCCCCCAGACCCATCAGCGTCGAGGTGATGGGAAAATTGGTCTCCGCCACCAGTTCGCGCAGCAGATGCGAGGCTTGCGGACCGGAATTGATGACGCCACCGCCCGAATAGATGACCGGTTTGCGCGCACGCGCGATCGCGTCGGCGAGTTCCGCGATGGTCTCGGGGTGGCCTTTGCGCTGCGGCTGGTAGCGGCTGACATTGGCGGATTTGCGCGGTGTGTAGCGTCCGTTCGCGAATTGAACGTCCTTGGGAATGTCGACGAGCACCGGACCCGGACGGCCCGCCGAGGCGACGTGGAACGCCTCGTGAATGACGCCCGACAGTGCGTCCGTCTCCTTCACGAGCCAGTTGTGCTTGGTGCAGGGGCGGGTGATGCCGACCGTGTCGGCCTCCTGGAAGGCGTCGTTGCCGATCATGAAGGTCGGAACCTGACCCGTCAGGACGACGATCGGGATCGAATCCATGAGGGCGTCCGTCAGGCCGGTCACGGCGTTGGTCGCGCCCGGTCCCGAGGTGACGAGCGCGACGCCGACCTTGCCGGTGGAGCGTGCATAGCCCTCGGCCGCATGGACCGCCGCCTGTTCGTGGCGCACCAGAATGTGGCGGATGTCCTCCTGCTGAAAGATCTCGTCGTAGATCGGCAGGACCGCGCCGCCAGGATATCCGAACACGACCTCCACGCCCTGATCCTTCAGGGCCTGAACCACCATCTTCGCTCCGGTCATCGGCTTCGTCATCGTTTCCGTCCTCACATCGTCGCGCAAGAAAAAGCCCCCGAGGATCAGTCGGGGGCGCATGTCCTCATCGGAAAGGGGTCGGCACTACCGGCCCCGGCGCCCTTTCGTCAAAATAATCCGTACGACCGTCATCTCGCGCCATCCTTGATCCGATACAATCGTGCTTAGGCCCCTCTGCCGATGGGGTCAACCACCAACCCGCGATAAAAATGACCAAACGGACAGGTTTCTGGTATCTTTATTTCGCCACGACGCCTTTCCGCGACCGATCCGCAAAAGTGCAACAGCCTTGCGTCGGAGTGTCCGGGCATGGGAACGCCGCTCAAGAAATCGTGTTTCCCCCCTGCGTTGCAGCCACGCCCCAGGAAAAGGACGCCGCCGATGAGCAGCATCACCAAACGACCGCAGACCCTCTTCGCGATGGCGCAGGCGGTCTACAACGAATCCTTCCGGATGAAGCTCACGCTTCTGGGGGCGGGCGTGGCTTTCTTCGGGCTGCTCGCGCTGTTTCCCGGAATCGGTGCCATGATGGCGATCGCGGGTATCCTCGCCGATCCGCAACAGGTCGTCGATCAGCTGTCTGTCCTGCAAGGCGTGGTTCCGCAGGCGGCCTACGACATCATCGTGAACCAGGCGCAGAGCGTCGCCGGATCGGATAGCGGGGGGCTCGGGCTTGCCGCGCTCTTCGGGATACTGGTCGCGCTCTATTCCGCCTCGAAGGCGATGCAGGGGCTCATGGACGGGCTGAACCTGATCCACGAGACCGAAGAGGATCGTGGCATCATCCGGGCCACACTCACGAAGCTGGGGCTGACGCTGGGCCTGATCCTGGGCGTGCTCTTCTGCGTGGCCGTCGCGGCGATCGTGCCGGCCGTTCTCACCTGGCTGCCTCTCGGCGGCGCGACAGAGACCGCGGTGATGCTGCTGCGCTGGCCCGTCCTTCTCGCGATTGCCGCGTTCGGCATGATCCTGACCTACCGCATCGCTCCCGCGCGTCATTTCAGGGGCTGGGGTCCGCTGGTGCCCGGTGCGGCGCTGGCTTGCGTGATGTGGATCGTGGGCAGCGCCGCATTCGCGATCTACGTCCGGTATTTCGGGTCCTACAACGAGACCTTCGGAGCGATCGGCGGGACGATCATCCTGCTCGTCTGGATGTGGCTGTCCTCGTGCATCGTGCTTCTGGGGGCGCTGGTCTCGAAGCTGCTCGAACGGAAATCCTCCGAGCGGAAGGTTTCCCGCGAATCCGAAGCCTGACCGCGATCCGCCAACGAAACCGGCAAGTTGGCCGATCTTTTTGTTTGTCACGTGGAGCGGTGTCGCTAAGGTTCGCAGACCGAAACCGACTGCCCGGGGGGCAACCCGGGCTCCATGGGAGGACAAACATGGATCGACGCTCTTTTTTGAGAACGTCCGCATTGGGCGGAGGGGCCGCCGCCGCATCGACGCTCGCCGCGCCCGTCTACGCGCAGGGAAACCGGACGCTGACGATGGTCACGACCTGGGGGCGCGGTCTCGCGGGGGTGCATGACAGCGCGCAATACGTGGCGGATGCGATCACCGAGATGAGCGACGGCCAACTGACCGTCGACCTGCGCGCGGGAGGCGAGCTGGTCGGCGCGTTCGAGGTCTTCGATGCGGTCTCCGCCGGACAGGCCGACATGTATCACGGCGTCGATTACTACTTCCTCGGCCAGCATCCGGCCCTGTCGTTCTTCTCGCAGGTGCCGTTCGGGATGACCTTCACCGAATACAACAACTGGTACTACCACGAGGGCGGCATGGCGCTGGCCCACGAGCTCTATTCGATCTTCGGCCTCATTCCGTTCCCGACCGGCAATACCGGCCCGCAATCCGGCGGATGGTTCGCGAAGGAGATCAACGCGCCCGAGGATTTCCAGGGACTGAGGTTCCGGATGCCGGGGCAGGGCGGTCAGGTTCTCGGCAAGCTCGGCGCGTCGGTGCAGAACCTGCCCGGTGCCGAGGTCTATCAGGCGCTGTCGTCCGGCGCGATCGACGGAACCGAGTGGATCGGCCCCTGGGCGGACGAGACCGCGGGCTTCCAGGAGATCACCAACAATTACTATACTGCCGGCTTCCATGAGCCCGGGCCGAACCTGAACCTCTGCGTCAATCTCGGCGTCTACGAGGAGTTGAGCCCGGCGCATCAGAAGATCGTCCAGCACGCCGCGCGTTCTTGCAACCTCTGGACCTACACGCTCTTCATGGCGAACAACGCGGCGGCATTGCAGCGCCTGCAATCGGGCGGTGTGCAGATCCTCGAATTCCCGGATTCGGTCTGGGACGCGTTCGGCGCGGCGGCCGAGGAAGTTCTGCAGGAGCCGATGGGAGACGAGCTCTACGCCCGGATCTACGAAAGCTACATGAACTCGCTGCAAAGCTCCGCAGGCTGGATCAGCACCTCCGAGGGAACCTTCACCCGGCAGCGCGACCGCATCCGCGGCTACTGATCGGAAGGTCCGCGGCATTCCGCGGCACTGCGCCACCCTGTCGGAAGGCTTGGTGGCGCAGGCCACGGTGCCGCGACCGCCGAGCGACGAAGCGACGGGACCGGTCCGGCAGGGCCGGGGCCTCAAGGCGACAGGCGAGGGCGCGCATGCTGGACGGATTGATCTGGCTCATCACCAATATCGCATTGGCATTCTACAATTTCGGCTATGCGGTGACGCACCCGTCATCGTGGCTCGACTGGTCGAACCCCGAGGCGTTGATGCGGTTCGTCTATTACGGGGCCTCGGTCGAATTCCTGTTCGTGGTGCTGGTGTTTTTCCTGATCCTCACGGGTCTGGGGATGTGGCGGCATTCGATCATGTGGGGCTCGGTCCGTGTGCTCGAGACGGGGGCCAACGCGCTCGGGCGGTTCTTCGCCTGGGCGGGGCTGCTCATGGTGCTCCAGCAGATCGTGATCATCTTCATGCAGCGCATCTTCGCGGCGTCACAACTGAGCTTCGGGTTCGGTGGCGTGATGAGCTTCGACGTGAGCTGGTGGTCAGAAGAGCTGAAGCTCTACAACGCCCTCGTCGTCGTGATGTGCTGCGCCTATACCTTCGTGCAGGGCGGCCATGTCCGCGTCGACCTGCTCTACGGGCCGGCGAGCTTCCGCACCAAGAAGATCATCGACATGGTGGGCGCGGTCGTCTTCATGATGCCCTTCGCGCTTCTGGCATGGCTCTATGCATGGTTCTTCCTGTGGCGGGTTCTGATCGTGCCGAACCCCTCGGCCAGCAACACGCTCGACCAGCTGTTGATGCGCGCCCGCGCGCTGCGCTGGAATGTCGAGACGATCGGCTTCTCGCCCAACGGCTTCAACGCGTATTTCCTCTTCAAGGTGCTGCTCCTGCTCTTCACCGCGCTGGTCTTCCTGCAGGCGGTGTCGGTCTTCTACCGGGCCTATCTCGAATTCCGCGAAGGGCCCGAGAGCGAAGGGAAATATCTCGACCGTGACACGATGGGCGACGACGATGTCGCCACCGGAACGCATTAGGAGATCGAAGCAATGCTTTTCGGACTGGACGGCGTCGAGATCGGCCTCATCATCGTGTTCCTGTGCCTGTTCGGCGGAATCCTGTCGGGGTTCCCCGTGGCCTTCGCGATCGGCGGTGCGGCCGTCATCTCCTTCGCGATCATCGCGGCTCTCGATTCCGCGGGCATCCTCGTTCACCAGGCCGTCGATACCGGCTCAGAGGCCTATCGCGCGCTGATCGCGGACGGGGTGAGGTCCGATGCGATCTCGCGCTTCAGATATCCCGACCTGGCAACCTATACGGAGCCGCTGTTCCCCCAGGGATGGGAGACCGCGCTCGACCGCAATATCGGCTTCATCGTCAACCGGATCAACGAACGCGTCCTGGCGGGGCAGAGCATCGAGACTCTTCTGGCCGTTCTCATGTTCGTCCTGATGGGGATCACGCTCGAACGCTCGCGGATCGCGAATGACCTGCTGACGACCATGGCGCGGGTCTTCGGCCCGCTTCCGGGCGGGCTGGCCGTGTCGGTCGTGGTGGTGGGGGCCTTTCTCGCCGCCTCCACGGGGATCGTCGGTGCGACTGTGGTGACGATGGGGCTTCTTTCGCTGCCGACGATGCTGCGGAACAACTATTCCCCCGAACTCGCGACCGGGGTCATCGCGGCCTCGGGGACGCTCGGTCAGATCATTCCGCCCTCGATCGTCATCGTGCTGCTCGGAACACTCGCGGGCGACATCTATTCCACCGCGCAGGAGACGCGGGCCCAGCTTGCCGGCTGCTCCGACGCGCTGACCTATCTGGGGGAGGCCGCGGTCGTCTCGGTCGGAACGCTGTTCCAGGCGGCGCTGCTGCCCGGCATCCTTCTGGCGCTTCTCTACGGCGGCTATGCGCTCTGCTTCGCGCTGCTGAACCCGTCCAAGGCCCCGCCGGTCGTGAGCGGTGCCCCCACGGGCGAGATCATTACCCGGAACGAGGCGCTGACATGGTTCCTCGGCGTTCCGGCAGCACTCCTGCTCGGGTTCTTCGCGCTGAGCGCCACAAACGTGATCGGATCGCAGAATTTCTTCGTCGGCAGCTTTACCGAAGCGGGAGAGAGCGCGTCGCTGCGAACCAATGTCTCGCCGCAATGCCAGGCCGCGATGATCGAACTGCACGGCCAGAACGCATGGGACGAAGCCGTCGCGCAGCAGCAGGCGATCGACGCGTCGGGCGGTGCCGCGCAGGCCGTCCGTCTCACGGACGAGGAGCGTGCCGCGGCGGTGGAGGCGCGGATCGCGGACCGCGCGCCCATCGGAACCGGCATCGCGGTGGGCCTTCTGCTCGTGGGGTTGGTCCTTGCCTTTGCGCGTGGCGTGGCCCCCCTAGACGATCACCGGCCATTGATGGTGGGTGCGCTCGGGGTCGTTCTCGCGCTGCTCCTCGACATCGTGCTGATCGCACCCACGACGACACCGGGGCTCACGTTCCTCATTCTCCTGATACCGATCGGTCTCATGCTCTACGGGCTTCGGGCGTCCTCGGGGATGCTGATGCGCAACGATCTGGTACGCGTCGTCTTTCCTCCGCTCGTCCTGATCGTGGCGGTGCTGGGCTCGATCCTCGGAGGGATCACCAATCCGACGCCTGCCGCGGCGCTGGGGGCGGGCGGCGCGATCATGCTCGCCGCGTTCCGGAAGCTGCAGGATCAGGGCAAGTCCGGATGGGTCATCATCTGGTCGACCTACGCCATCATCGTGATGATCCTGATCGGCGTGAACTTCGACCTGCGCGTGGGGCTTGGCGAGACGAATGTCGAGCAATGGCTGGCCTTCCTCATGGCGCAGGCTGCCTATCTCTTCGCGATGTTCGGACTGCTCTATGCGTGCGTGGTACTGTGGTTCGGAGGGGTGTTGCCGGCGGTGGTGCGCGAGACGGCAAAGGTCACCTCGATGGTCTTCACCATTCTCATCGGATCGCAATTGCTGAACCTCGTCGTCATCTCCTTCGGGGGAGAGCATTACATCCAGCAATTCCTGCGCAGTTTCGACAACGAGATGGTCGTCTTCCTGATCGTGATGCTGGTGCTTTTCGTCCTAGGCTTCGTGCTCGACTTCCTCGAAATCATCTACATCGTGGTGCCGATCGTGGGACCGGTCATCTATGGCGGCACGATGGATCCGAAATGGGTCACGATCATGATCGCGGTGAACCTGCAGACGTCGTTCCTGACGCCGCCTTTCGGCTTCGCACTCTTCTACCTGCGAGGCGTCGCGCCGAAATCGGTAACGACCGGACACATCTATCGCGGGGTCCTGCCCTTCGTGGGGATCCAGATCCTGGGGCTCATGCTGCTGTGGTTCTTCCCGGGTGTCGTCACGCTGGTTCCCGCGCTCTTTCCGAACTGAGCGCGGGGGATCGGGAGAACGGTCGGGGCGGGCGGGATCTAGTCGCGCCGTGTCATCGTGTCGGGAAGCGAGATCCGCGCCACCTGTTCGGCGATCGGATCGGTGGCACGCGGCCGCTGGGCTGCCGCGAATGCCTCGGGATCTCCCAACGGCTGCCAGGCGCGACCGAAATAGATCTCCAGCGCGTCGAACTTCGCCTTGTAGCCCATCTTGGGCGATCCCGGCACCCAATAGCCGAGATAGACGTAGGGAAGGCCCGATTCCCGTGCGATCTCGACATGGTCGAGGATCGCGTAGGTGCCGAGGCTGTCGCCCACGCGGTCGGGATCGAAGAAGGAATAGACCATCGACAACCCGTCATCGAGCACGTCGGTCAGGCAGACGGCTGCAAGCTCGGCTTCCTCCCCGGTCTGATCGCGATACTCGATGACGCGGCTGCGGATCGGCGTTTCCTCGATCATTGCGGCGAATTCAAAGATATCCATGTCGGCCATGCCGCCGTCGGCATGCCGTGAATCGAGATAGTCGCGGAAGAGCGCGTATTGCTCCTCCGTCGCCCAGGGCGCGTTGGCGGTTCGCCGCAAGTATCCGTTCCTGCGCGCGACCCGTCGCTGCGTGCGGCTGGGTCGGAAATCCGCCACCCGGATTCGTGCCGAGAGACAGGCCGAGCATTCCGCGCAGCTTGGCCGATAGAGGACGTTCTGGGATCGCCTGAAGCCCTGCTTCGACAAGCTGTCGTTCAGGAGCGGTGCCTCGTCGCCCTGCAACCCGGTGAAGAGCTTGCGCTCCATCCGACCCGGCAGATAGGGGCAGGGCTGTGGCGCCGTAACGTAGAATTGCGGCGCGATGGGCAGCGTATGGCGCATGAGATGTCTCCCGACCTCGGACGAGCCTAGCAACGCCCGCGGGCCTCGCCAAGCCCCCCAAAATGGGGGATCAGAGCGTCGCGCGGTTGATCGCGGCCGATCCCATGGCGTGATCGGTCAAGCCCTGGGCCCGCGGCGTCGCGAGCATCAAGACGCCCGAGATCAGTTGCAGCGGAAACACCGCGACCGAGATCGCATAGCCGGTCGTGTGGAGGAACGCGTTTGCGAGATCGAGTTTCCCGCCCGTCCGGTCGCGAATCTCGATCGCCATGAGACGCATGCCCCATGTGGCCGATCCCCGTGCGAGCGTCGCCACGCGATAGGCGTATCCCACGCAGAAATAGAAGATCGGAAAGAAGAAGATCGAGGTGAAAAGCGTGAGCGGGGTCAGCAGCAGGGAGATCAACGTGATGACGATCACGTCGACGATCCAGGCCATCGCGCGCTTCGTCGGGATATCGGAATAGAATTCCGGCAGCGTGTCGGGATCCGGCAATCCGATCGCGGTCATCTCGGGCCTCCTGCAGAACTGGTATGTCCCGCCCCGACGATCGGGGCGGGCCGAAGTTGAGATCAGGCCTCGACGGGCCGTTCCTCGTCGTGCCTGGCGGCACGATCCTTCATGAATTCATCGAACTCGGCCTTGTCCTTCGCCTCGCGCAGACGCTCAAGGAAGGATTCGAAGGCTTTCTGTTCGTCCTCGAGCCGGCGCAACGTCTCGTTGCGATAGGCGTCGAAGGCCGCGTTGCCCGAGGAGCCCCGCGTCATGAAGCGCGGCGCACGGGAGGAGGTCCGCGTCTCGCCGAACTTGCCGCGAAACAGCATGAACGCGAGAAGCGCGAGGCCGATGGGCCAGAAGGCGATGAAACCCACGACCATGGCCGCGATCCAGGCCGCCTTGCCACGGGCATCGAGCCAGTTCTCGGCGCGGGCCAGCCAGTTGCCGCGCTGGGTCGGAACGTCTGCGATAGTGCTCATCCGGGAACTCCTTTGTCTGCCGGTCCATGTAAATCCGTTTTACATGACAGGAGATGCGCATGCGGCAGCCGCCCTTCAAGGGTCGATGTAAACTCTTTTTACATTTTGGATCAGCTCGTGAAATCACCCGGTACAAGGCCGAAAGTTTCGATCAGCTGGCGCGGATCCACGGGGAAATTGTGCCGTGGTGTCCCGGCCGCACACCAGACCACGTCGAAATCGAGAAGACGCCGGTCGATCCAGCCCCGGATCTCCTTTAGATGACCGACAGGAGCGACGCCGCCGATCGCGAAGCCCGTCTGTGCGCGGATGAGAGCCGCATCCGCCTTGCCGAGGCTTTCGCCGGCAAGTGCGCTTGCGAGCGCCGCATCGACCCTGTTGCCACCCGCGGTGAGAAACAGGACCGCGCGATCCGAGACCTCGCCGCGCAGGATGATCGACTTGCCGATCTGGTCGACCTCGACGCCCAGGGCCGCGGCAGCCTCGGCGGCCGTGCGCGTCGTCTCCGTCGCCTCGACCGGGCGACCTTCGATCCCCGCACTTTCGAGCGCGGCGGATACGCGTTTCAGGCTCTTGCTCATCCTCGTCTCGTGCCATCGGAGCGGTGCGGGCGCAAGCACCGCTTGACCCCGACGGCCGGCTGGCGTCAGCCTCGCCTCATGGATTTCGCCAACCGTCTGACCCGTTGCCCGCGCCCCTTCGACCCCGACCCGGCCGAAGAGGTATCCGCCCTTTTCGAGGGCGAACCCCCCGCCATCCGGGAGCTACTGGCCGGCGCGGCCGGATGTAGCCCCTATCTGCGCGGCCTCATGCGGCGCGAAGCGGAGTGGCTCCGGCAGGCGCTTTCCGACGGGCCCGAAGCGGCGGTCGATGGCGCGCTCGGCGCGATCGAGAGCCCTCTCGGTCCGGCATTGCGCGTCGCCAAGCGTCGGGTGGCGCTGATTGCCGCGCTGGCGGATCTGGGTGGGGTCTGGTCGCTTCACGATGTCACCGGCGCGCTCACGCGGCTCGCCGACATGGCCGTCGATCTCGCCCTGAAGGACCAGGTCCGTCGGCAGATCGAGCGCGGAAAACTTCCCGGGATCGAGAATGCCGACGACGGCGGCGGCCTCGTCGCGCTTGCCATGGGCAAGATGGGCGCGGGTGAGCTCAATTATTCGAGCGATATCGATCTCATCTGCCTGTTCGACGAGAGCCGCTTCGCACCGGACGACTACCCCGAAGCGCAGGCGGCTTTCGTCAAGGCCGCGCGTGGTATGTGCACCTTGCTCTCCGATCAGACGGCCGAAGGCTACGTCTTTCGCACGGATCTGCGCCTGCGCCCCGATCCGGTCGTGACCCCTGTCGCCATGGCGATGGCGCGGGCCGAACGCTACTACGAATCGCTCGGTCGGACGTGGGAGCGGGCGGCCCATATCAAGGCCCGCCCGGCGGCCGGAGATATCGCGGCGGGAGAGGCCTATCTCGAACGGCTGCGCCCCTTCATCTGGCGCAAGCATCTCGATTTCGCGGCGATCGAGGATGCCCATGACATCCGTCTGCGGATCCGCGATCACCGCGGGCTCGGCGGTCCGATCACGCTTCCAGGTCACGACATGAAGCTCGGACGTGGCGGCATCCGCGAGATC
Organism: Palleronia sp. LCG004; assembly: GCF_032931615.1. Classification (NCBI taxonomy): domain Bacteria; kingdom Pseudomonadati; phylum Pseudomonadota; class Alphaproteobacteria; order Rhodobacterales; family Roseobacteraceae; genus Palleronia; species Palleronia sp. LCG004. The sequence goes on along the minus strand of NZ_CP136759.1, from coordinate 1,838,820 downwards.
GAGTTCTTCACGCAGACCCGGCAGATCATCGCCGGGGGGCGCGATCCCGCACTCCGCGTGCGCGGCACGCTCGACGGGCTCGCGCGGCTGACGGCAGCGGGCTGGATCGGAGAGGACGTGGCCTTCCGCCTTTCCGACCATTACGAGGCCCATCGCCTGGTCGAGCATCGCCTACAGATGATCGCCGACGCACAGACCCATTCACTGCCCGAAAACGAAGAAGGTTTCGCACGCGTCGCGGCGATGATGGACCGTGATCCCGAGGATCTGCGCAAGGAGATCACCGAACGCCTGTCGGACGTGGCCGAGTTGACCGAGGATTTCTTCTCGCCCGACGCTCCGCCCCGCTCTGGCGATCCCGATCTGACCGAGGCGCAGGCGACGCTCGTCGCCAAGTGGCGCAACGTGCCGGCGCTGAGATCGGAACGTGCGCTCGACATATTCGACAGGATCCGGCCCAAGGTGCTCGAACGTCTGCTGGAAAGCCCAAGGCCCGATCAGGCGCTCGCACGGTTCGACGATTTCCTGCGCGGCCTACCGGCAGGGGTGCAGCTGTTCTCGCTTTTCGAGGCCAATCCCCAGCTGATCGATCTGATCGCCGACATCGCGGGAACGACGCCCGATCTCGCCTCGTATCTCGCGCGCAACGCCGCGGTGCTCGATGCGGTGATCGGGGGATCGTTCTTTGCCGAGTGGCCAGGTCAGACGGCGCTGGAGACGTCGCTGGCGCAGGTTCTGGCCCGGGCGTCCGATTACGAAGCGCGGCTTGACGCGGCCCGCGCATGGGCGCGCGACTGGCATTTCCGGATCGGGGTGCACCACCTGCGCGGTCTGATCGACGGCGAAGAGGCGGGGGCGCAATATGCCGATCTTGCCGGGGCCGTCCTGAGGCAGATCTGGCCGGAAGTTGTCGCCGATTTCTCGACCCGCCATGGTCCGCCGCCGGGCCACGGTGCCGCGATCGTCGGAATGGGGTCGCTCGGGGCAGGGCGGCTTCATGCCCGCTCCGATCTCGATCTCATCGTGATCTACGACGCGGACGGGGTTGAGGCGTCGGATGGCCGCCGTCCCCTCGGCGCGCGGCTCTACTACACGCGGTTGACCCAGGCGCTCGTCACCGCATTGCAGGCACCGATGCCGCAGGGCCGGCTCTACGAAGTCGACATGCGGCTGCGTCCGTCAGGCCGGCAGGGTCCGGTCGCGACCTCGCTGCAATCCTTCGCGACCTACCATCGGGGCGAGGCGTGGACTTGGGAGCATCTGGCCATGACGCGGGCCCGCGTCGTTGCCGGACCCGATGTGCTGTCACTGGGGATCACGGACGTGCGGGACGAGGTGCTCGCCGCGCCGCAGGACGCCGGTGCGATCCGCGCGGATGTCGCCGACATGCGTCGAAGGCTCGAGAAGGCGCGGCCCGAAGCCCCGCTCGACCCGAAGGCCGGACCCGGAAGGCTCCAGGATATCGAGCTTCTGGCGATGACGCTGGGTCTGCTTTCCCGCAGTCCCGCCCGGGCGGTTGCCCAGCAGATCCGTGCTGGCACCGCGGCTGGATTGATCGAGGCAGAGGATGCAGTAAAGCTGCGCGAGGCGCACGACACGCTCGCCAATTACAGGACCGCGACCCGCCTTCTCGGAGAGGACACGATCGAACCCGAGGCGCTCGGCGCGTCCGGAGAGGCCCTTCTGCTGCGCGCAGCCGGTTGCGACCGGTTCGACGAGATTCCTCGTATCCTGCACGAGTTCGCGGTGCGGGCCGCCGGAATATTCGAGACGTTCCTCGGTCGCGAGCCGCAGGAAGAGAAAGGGGCGAAACCATGAAAGGCAAAGGCGATCCGAACGACCCGAAGGGCCTCGTCCGCGAGGCTTTCAGGATCGACGGCATCACGGCCGATCAGTGCCGTTCGATCCTCGTGGATTGGGCGCTGTCACTGCCTGACGAGGTCACCCCAGAAAGCGCGATCCGGGTTCTCATAGACCGTCATTCGGATGCCCCCTCAGACCACCCGATGCACGTCCTGCTGCGCGAGGGGCTGGAGCGTCGCCCGACCAGGTCCCGCCGCGGCCCTCGCCCGGCAAGGCCGCACTGAAGTCCCCGGCTCTCCCACGCGGCCCTAGGTATATCTTCGATAACGCCAGATATAGCAAAGCCCGGCGTGAGCCGGGCTTCGTCTGTCCTGATGTTCTTTCGGAAGGACGTCCGCCATGCGCGCTGCCAGGTCAGCGCGACAGGCCTGCCGCCTCCCTCGCAAGGGCCGTGATGCCGTCCCAGTCGCCCGCCTCGACCTTGTCGCGCGGTGCGACCCATGACCCACCGACGCAGAGCGTGTTTGACAGCCCGAGATAGTCGCCTGCATTCGAGAGACTGACGCCACCGGTCGGACAGAAGCGGATCTGCGGCAGAGGCGCGCCGATGGCCTTGAGCGCGGCTGCACCGCCATTGGCCTCGGCGGGAAAGAACTTCTGGACCGTGTAGCCGCGTTCGAGCAGAAGCATCGCCTCGCTCGACGTGGCAGCCCCGGGCAGCATCGGCAGATCGGCCTCCTCGGCGGCGTCGAGCAGGCGCGGTGTCGCGCCAGGCGAAACTCCGAAGCGCGCGCCGGCCGCGATCGCCTTCTCGACATCCGCTGACGTGAGAAGGGTGCCTGCACCGACCGTTCCACCTTCGACCTTCGCCATCTCGGCGATGACCTCGAGCGCGGCCGGCGTGCGCAGGGTCACCTCGAGCGCGGGCAGGCCGCCCTCGACCAGGGCGCGCGCCAGGGGCTCGGCATGGGCGGGATCGTGGACCACGAGGACCGGGATCACCGGTGCGAGGCGGCAGATCTCCTCGGCGCGTTCCGAGGCGGTTTCAGGCGTCATGTCTTGGCTTCCTTGTTGTCCTTGGTCTCGATTCGGCTCAGACGACCACGCCGGCACCATGGCTGGCAAGGCCGACATTCTGCCGGAACACCTCGAAGAGCTCGCGGCCCACGCCATGTCCGTTCCCGGACAAGTCTGCCGTCGCGGGCTCGCGCGCATCGAGATCGACGTCGATCACCTCGAGCGTTCCGCTTTCCGGATCGACACGCACGACGTCGCCGTCGCGAAGACGCGCGATCGGCCCGCCGAGCGCGGCTTCGGGGGAAACATGGATGCAGGCCGGGACCTTGCCCGATGCACCCGACATCCGGCCGTCGGTCACGAGCGCGACCTTCAATCCGCGATCCTGTAGCACGGCAAGGGTCGGCGTCAGCGAATGCAGTTCGGGCATGCCGTTCGCCCGGGGGCCCTGGAAACGCACGACGACGACCGTGTCCTCGGTGAATTCGCCGTTGCGGAACGCCGTCTTGACCGCCTCCTGGTCCTGGAAGATGCGGCAGGGGGCCTCGATCACATGATGCTCGGGTTTTACGGCGGAGACCTTCATCGCGCCGCGCCCCAGATTGCCCTTGAGATCGGCAAGGCCACCGGTCTTCTGGAACGGGTCCGAGGCCGGACGCAGGATCTTGTCGTTCAGCGTCGAGCGATCGGCATCTTCCCAGACGACCTCGGAGCCCCGCAGTTTCGGCTCCTTCACGTAATCGCCGAGCCCCGATCCCATCACGGTCAGCGTGTCGTCGTGGAGAAGGCCCGCATCCAGCAGTTCACCGATCATGTAGGTGAGCCCGCCCGCCGCATGGAAATGGTTCACGTCGGCCAATCCGTTCGGATAGACCTTCGCCATCAGCGGCACGACCGAAGAGATATCGGCGAAATCCTCGAGATCGAGCTGGATCCCCGCGGCCCGTGCCATGGCGGGCAGGTGAATCAGCAGATTGGTCGAGCCACCGGTCGCCATCAGCCCCACAATGCCGTTGACGAAGGCCTTCTCGTCGAGGACATGCGCCGCCGGACGGTAATCGTTGCCCATCTGCGTGATCTCGGTCGCGCGTGCGACACCGGCGGCCGTCAGCGCGTCGCGCAACGGCGTGTTCGGATTCACGAAGCTCGCCCCGGGCAGGTGCAGCCCCATGAACTCCATCAACATCTGGTTCGAATTTGCGGTGCCGTAGAAGGTGCAGGTCCCGGGGCCGTGATAGCTTGCCATTTCGGCCTTCATCAGTTCCTCGCGGCCGACCTCGCCGGCGGCGAATTTCTGGCGGATCGCCGATTTCTCGTCGTTGGGCAGGCCGCTGGTCATCGGACCCGCCGGGAGGAAGATGGCGGGGATATAGCCGAAGGTGGCGGCCCCGATGACGAGACCCGGAACGATCTTGTCGCAGACACCGAGATAGAGCGCGGCGTCGAAGACATTGTGCGAAAGCGCGACACCCGCGGCGAGCGCGATCACGTCGCGCGAAAAGAGCGAAAGCTCCATTCCGACCTGGCCCTGCGTGACCCCGTCGCACATGGCCGGGACACCGCCCGCGACCTGCGCGGTCGCGCCGTTCTCGCGCGCCGCCTTGCGGATGAGGTCCGGGAACCGCTCGAACGGCTGATGCGCCGAAAGCATGTCGTTGAACGCCGTCACGATCCCCAGATTGGGCTGCTTGCCATGGGCAAGATCGCCCTGATCCGGTCCCGCGGCTGCATAGGCATGGGCCTGATTGCCGCAGGTCAGATGCGCGCGACGGGGGCCTTCCTCGGCGGCGCGCGCCATGCGGTCGAGATAGGTGGCTCGCGTGTCCTTCGATCTGTCGATGATACGCTCGGTGACGTCCGTAATCGTGGCTTGAAGCGTCATGTTGGCCTCGCTGCTCAGCTGTCGCGAGGTATCTACCATAGCGCGGGTAGCGCTACCAGCCATGGCTCCGTGCTTTTCATGGGAGCGCGGCTGGCGTAAGGCGCTCATCATGATGAACGCATCCCTCCCGATCGTCCGGTTGAAGCCGAAGGCCAATGCCCGCGCGATCCGCCACGGTTTTCCGTGGATCTTCTCCGAAGAACTCGTGACCGATCGGCGGACGAAAGCCCTTTCCGCCGGTAGCATCGCGCAACTCGAGGATGCGGAACGCAACCCCTTGGGTGTCGTGGCGCTCACGCCGTCTTCCAAGATCATCGCTCGGATGCTCGATCGCGACATAGACGCGCGGATCGACGTCGACTGGTTCGCGGATCGTATCGGCCAGGCGCTGGCGCATCGCGAACGGCTCTATCCGTTGCCCTTCTACCGCCTGATCCATGCCGAAGCCGACGGGTTGCCGGGCGTCGTGATCGACCGCTTCGGAGATGCGGCGGTCGTTCAGCCGAACGCGGCCTGGGCTGAGAGGCTGCTCGAACCGCTCATCGAGGCGCTGGTCCGCGTGACGGGAGTGACGACGATCGTCAAAAGCGCCAGCGGTCGGACCCGTCAGCTCGAAGGTCTGGACGATGAGAGCGGCGTGATTCGCGGAACGCTCACCGGGCCGATCCCGGTCGTCATGAACGGTGCGACCTACATGGCCGATCTCGAGGGCGGCCAGAAGACGGGGCTGTTCTACGATCAACGGGAAAACCATGCCTTCGCCGCGCGACTGGCACGGGGCGGTCGCGTGCTGGACGTCTTTTCGCATGTGGGCGGCTTCGGGCTGGCCGCGCTCGCGAACGGTGCGGCGAGTGCTTTGGCCGTCGACGGATCGGAGCCTGCGCTGGCCCTTGCGCGGGCGGGTGCCGAGGCCGGGAATGTGGCGGAGCGGTTCGAGACGAGGCGCGGCGACGCCTTCGCGGTGCTGGAAGAACTCGGTCGGGAGGAGGCGCGTTTCGACATGGTCGTCTGCGATCCGCCCGCCTTCGCACCGTCGAAATCCGCGCGCGAGGCAGGCCTGCGCGCCTACGAGCGTGTGGCCCGGCTCGCGGCGCCGCTGGTCGCCCCCGGCGGGTATCTGGTGCTGTGCTCGTGTTCGCATGCCGCCGACCTCGCATCCTTTCGCAACGCAAGCGCACGCGGCATCGGGAGGGGCGGTCGGCGTGGGCAACTCGTCCATACGGGGTTCGCGGGCCCGGACCATCCGCAGCTGCCGCAACTCGCGGAGAGCGGATACCTCAAATCCCTCTACTTCCGCCTCTGACGATCGGAGTCGCCATGCGTATTTTCGAAAGCAAAGAGTTTCCGGATGCGCCCGGACCTCTTTGCTTTCTTCAAATACGCATGTGGGATCGATACAGCCCGTGACCACGCGGGTCTGCCTCGATGCCTGCGTGCTTTATCCGACGGTGCTGCGCGAGATCCTGGTGGGATGCGCCTCGAAGGGTCTCTTCAAACCTGTCTGGTCGGCGCGGATCCTGGAGGAATGGGCGCGGGCAACGCCGAAGCTCGGGGCCGGGGCCGAAACGGTCGCACGACGCGAGATTGAGATCCTCAGGTCCGAGTGGCCAGAGGCGGAGATCCCGCCACGTGAGGCCGATCTGAAGCGATTGTCGCTGCCCGACCCGAACGACGTTCATGTCCTGGCCAGCGCGATTGCTGGCCATGCCGATGCGATCTGCACCTTCAACGCACGTGACTTCCCTCGGGCGACGCTTGCCGAGGAAGGGCTCGTACGGCTCGATCCCGATCAATTCCTGCAGATGTGCTGGGGCAGGGATCCCGATGCCGTTCGCGAGGTCGTGACCGCCATACACCGAACGGCGGAGCGGCTATCGGGAGAGGTCTGGCCGATCCGCGATCTGCTGAAGCGGGCGCGGTTGCCCAAGCTTGGAAAGGCGATGACGCGCTAGGCGGTCATCCGTCGAGCCATTTCGCTTCGTTCGCCTCGATTGCGGCGACGCGTTCCTCGGTCTTGGGATGGCTCATGAGCCAGGCGGGCGTGCGTCCCGATCCGCCGGACAATGCATCGAGCTTTGCAAAGAGCGATTTCTGTGCCGAGGTTCCGATCCCCGACTTGATGAGAAGTGCGGACGCATAGGCATCGGCCTCGTACTCATCGCTTCGCGAAAGCCCTGCCGCCAGAAGCGAGGCGAGCGCATTCGCAATGAGAATACCGATCCCCGGCAGGATCCGTCCGAGGACGAGCGCGAGTGCCGTCCGGATCGCGTTCTGGCCGGAAAAGTCGATCATTCGCCGCCGCGAGTGACCGAGCGCGACATGCCCGAGCTCATGCGCGATGACAGAGGCGAGTTCTTCGGCGCTCACATGTCCCTGGCGGTATTTTTCATAGAAACCGCGCGTGATGAAGATCCGGCCATCCGGTGCGGCGAGCCCGTTCACGGGATCGATCTCGTAGACGTGGACACGGATCCGGTCGAGATCGAGAGCACTCGCCATCCTGTCGCAGAGTGCCTTGAGCCTTCCATCTGCAAGCTCGGTCGATTTCGCGTCGAGCTCCTTGGATGTGCGCCAGACCGAAAAGCGGTACATGGCCAAAGCGTAGAGGATCGCGAGCAGGACCGGCGTGAACTTCAGCATCCCGAGAAGATGGGCTACCCATGGCGCGCGATCAACAGCTGCAGCGTCGAAGTCGCGGAAAGGTTCGTGAAGACTGTCGGACCATGTAACTGCCTGACCCTCTGCGGGCAGAAACGAACACGGCCCGCATCGTTGATGCAGGCCGTGTTTCCAAACTTACCCGAAATGTTCTGCGAAGAGGATCAGACGAGTTTCGCGTCCATCGTGATCTCGGCACCGGTTACGAGCTTCGAGATCGGGCAACCTTCCTTGGCGGCCTGTGCCGCTTCCTGGAACTTGGCGTCGTCGGCACCCGGGATCGAGGCCGTCACGTCGAGATGAATCTTCGTGACGGCAAAACCGCCATCGACCTCGTCAAGCGACACGGTCGCCTTGGTGTCGATGCTGTCGGGCGTCAGATCGCTCTGGCCGAGGATCATGCTGAGAGCCATCGAGTAGCAAGCGGCATGGGCTGCACCAATGAGCTCCTCTGGATTGGTGTTCGTGCCGCCTTCGAAGCGGGACTTGAACCCGTAATTCTGCTTGTCGAGCACGCCCGTCTGGGTCGAAACCGTACCGTTGCCTTCCTTGAGAGAGCCTTTCCAGTTCGCGCTGCCATGCTTCTTGATCATGTCGATCTCCTACTATTCGTCGTTCGCAGGCAAAACGCAGTTCTGGACCATACGTTCCGATCAGTGATCGAAGAGCCTCGGCAGGATCGGACCGATTCAGCCGAGCGCCTTCATCCCGCGTGTCAGCCCGTCGAGCGTCATGGGGACCATTCGATCCTGGGCCAGGATCTCCGCGATCATGCGCGTCGATCGGGTTTGCGACCAGTAAACCTCGGGCGCTGGATTGATCCACAGATGTGCGGGCCAGTGATCGGCCGCCCGTGCAAGCCACGTGGCACCGGCTTCGGCATTCCAGTGTTCGTTCGCGCCGCCCGGGACCGCGACCTCATAGGGGCTCATCGCCGCGTCGCCGACAAAGATGCATCGCCATTCCGGACCGTAACGGTGGATGACATCCCAGGTCGGGACCTGTTCGTTTCGGCGGCGGCGATTGTCGCGCCAGACCCCTTCGTAAAGACAGTTGTGAAAGTAGAATTGTTCGAGATGGCGGAATTCGGATCTGGCGGCCGAGAAGAGGTCCGACACCACATCGACATGCTCGTCCATCGACCCGCCGACGTCGAGAAAGAGCAGGACACGGATTGCGTTGCGCCGTTCGGGTCGGGTCTGCACATCCAGATAGCCGTTCCTTGCCGTGGACCGGATCGTCGCGGGCAGATCGAGCTCTTCCTCGGTGCCTTCGCGGGCCCAGCGGCGAAGTCGTTTGAGCGCGACCTTGATGTTGCGTGTCCCGAGTTCCCGGTCATCGTCGAGATTGCGGAATTCGCGCCGGTCCCAGACCTTGACCGCGCGACGCTGGCGCGAGCTTTCCTGCCCGATCCGAACGCCTTCGGGATTGTAGCCCTGGGCCCCGAACGGCGATGTCCCGGCGGTGCCGATCCATTTGCTGCCGCCTTCGTGCCGGTCTTGCTGCTGCTCCAGGCGTTCGCGCAGGGCCTTCATCAGCGCGTCGAAGCCGCCCAGCGCCTCGATCTCGGCGCGTTCCTCGGGGGTAAGATGCTTCTCCGCCATCGTCCTCAGCCAATCCTCGGGCAGGTCGAGTGCGTCGAGGACGGCTTCGGGCGGAATTGCCTCGATTCCCCGGAACGCGGCCGCAAAGGCCTGGTCGAAACGGTCGAGATGCGTCTCGCGCTTGACCAAGGTGGCGCGTGCGAGGTGATAGAACCCGTCCACGTCGTAGATGACGAGACCGGTCTTCAGGACCGCGAGAAAGTCGAGGAACTCTCCCAGCCCGACGGGCACCTTGCGCGCACGCAACTCGGTGAAGAAGGGCAGGAACATCTCAGTCCGCGCCGCGCGTCATCCCAGAAGCCGCTCGACCACGATGGTGAGGAGCAGGCCGCCGAGCGCGCCGGCGATCCCTGCGGCAGCCGCGTATTGCAGCATGTCGAGCCTGTTGCCTTGCCCCTTCCGCGCGGCGGCGATTCCCCAGGCGATGCCCGCCAGGATGCAGATCAGGATGATCACGATGCCGTCTCCTCTTCGCGTTCGGGCGTTATCGCCGCGATTTCGGCCATTCGCCGCCTTACCTCCTCATCGCTTCCGAAACCATAGCGCGCCCAGCCGAGCGCCTCGCGACGCAGGCTCTGCGCCTCGCCCGCACGTCCCATGAGTTGCAATGCCTCGACCTTGATGAAGAGCAGCGTCGACAGCAAAGCGGCGTTCTCGGCGGCGATGACCGCATCGGTGTTTGCATCGACGATCGCCACGGCCTGGTCGGCGGCACCTGCGCTCAGTGCGAAGGCCGCAAGCTGCATGCCGACATGGGCCTCATGGATCTGGGTGGATGGATCGGCGGAATAGATGTTGGCGGCCTGAAGGAATGCTCCGAGCGCGAGGCCCGGTGCCACGTCGAGGGTCAGCCTCCCGATCAGGAAGAGCGAGAACGCCATGCGATTGTCGTCCCATCCCTCTTCGCGGGCAATTGCGAGGGCCTCGAGTGCCGCCTCGCGCCGTGTATCCTGCGACCCGCGCGGTGCAAGGGCGGCGTGGATCGCATCGATCCAGCCGCGCGGGCTCGGGCCGCGCCCGTCGCTTGGCCGATTGCTGCCCGCGGGGTTCAGCCGCGACAGGATGGCTGGCAGGCGTTCGGTCACCTCGGCGCGGCTCATGCCGTTCTGCAGCTCGGGGGCATAGGTCATTCGCAGGATCAGCATGTCGAACCCGGTCAGAACCGTATGGAAATTGTCGTCGTTGAAGACGGAATCCTCGAGCCGGTAGAGGTCGTTGAGCGGACCGAGCGCCTGGGCGAGCTCTTCGTGCAGGCAATCGCGCAGTTCCTGCGGGGGAACGTCGGCGGGAATGAAGATCGACAATGTCTCTCGCTGGGAGAGGGTCGTCCAGTCGGTCACCTCGTTGCGACGATTGGCGCGGAATTCGTCCCAGCTTCCGACGCGGGGGACGACGAAGCAGGCGGCTTCCGGAACGCTGCGTTCGAGGTCGCGGCGCGAGATCGTCTGGATCGTGATGTTCGCGGGGCCATCGGGACGGACACGCGAGATATCGATCGCAGCCTCGTCCCGCAAGCGACCGAGCAGCCGCGAGAGATCGCGTTCCAGCGAGCCCGGGATCTCGCCCCGCACCCGCAGGCTGATCGGCCCCTCGAACCGGGTGAAAACGGGAACCGCGCGCCCCGATTCCAGCTCGAATGTCAGGTCGAGGAAATCTCGTGCGATATCGGTATTTGATCGTGTCGGCCGCGTGATCCGTGGCCCCGGGAAGGTCTTCATCGGGGGCAGGGCCGAAGGTGCTCCGCCTCGCCGGTCGGCAAGGTCGAGCGCTGGCGGACCGCAGGCCGTCAGGGCGAGCGTCGCGCCGAGGAGAAGAGATCGCAGGACCATCGCCCCTGTCTGTTTCACGAACCCGTCGCGAATGCCAAGCGGTTCGTCCTCGCAGGCGCGCTTCGGCGGGGACCCGCCGCGAAAATGTTTCGTGCGCGAAACATCCGGCCCGGACCGGCCTCTCACCCCTGCCGCCGGGCCATGAAGGCCAGACGTTCGAAGAGATGGACGTCCTGTTCGTTCTTGAGAAGCGCGCCGTGAAGCTTCGGAAGGCTCGCGCCCCCGTCCCGTCGCAGGTCGGCGGCATCCATGTCCTCGGCCAGCAAGAGCTTCAGCCAGTCGAGCACTTCCGAGGTGGAAGGCTTCTTTTTCAGGCCATGCTGATCACGCAACTCGTAGAATTGCGTGAGCGCCGCCGTCAGAAGGCCCTGCTTTATGCCGGGATGGTGCAGTTCGACGATGCGTTTCATCGTCTCCATGTCGGGGAAGCGGATGTAGTGGAAGAAACAGCGCCTGAGGAAGGCGTCGGGCAGTTCCTTCTCGTTGTTGGACGTGATGATGACGATCGGCCTCTGGCGGGCTCGGATCGTTTCGCCTGTCTCGTAGACGTGGAACTCCATCCGGTCGAGTTCCTGCAGAAGGTCGTTCGGAAACTCGATGTCGGCCTTGTCGATCTCGTCGATCAGCAGGACGCAGCGATCTTCGCGGTCGAAGGCCTGCCAGAGCTTGCCCCGGCGGATGTAGTTCGAGATGTCGCGCACCCGTTCGTCGCCGAGCTGGCTGTCGCGCAGACGGCTCACGGCGTCGTATTCGTAGAGCCCCTGCGCAGCGCGGGTCGTCGACTTGACGTGCCATTCGAGCATTTCGAGCCCGAGCCCGCGGGCCACCTGCCGGGCCAGCTCGGTCTTGCCGGTTCCGGGCTCGCCCTTGACCAGCAGCGGCCGTTCGAGCGTGATCGCGGCATTCACGGCAAGCGTCAGATCATCCGTCGCGACGTAGCTCTCGGTGGAGGTGAACCGCATTGCGCCCAATCCTTAATCGACCGTCGCCCGAACCTTAATCGCCGCCCGGCAGGGTCGCAACCGACGTATATGGAGCGTGACAAGTCATTGTCGTTGCGTTAATTCCCGCCCCAGTAGCAGGGGAAAGCGGATGTTCGGCCAGGCCGAAATCCAATGGGAGCTCGCGATGAAAGTTGATACCATTCTTGCGGACGAGTATCGGCCGGCCGAGGACGAACCGTTCATGAACGACCGTCAGCTCGACTATTTCCGGCGCAAGCTGATGACATGGCGCAACGACCTTCTCGACGAGGGTCGCAGCACCATTACCGGCCTTCAGGACGGGACGCGCAACATACCCGACGTGACGGACCGCGCATCGGAGGAGACGGATCGCGCGCTCGAACTCAGGACCCGCGACCGGCAGCGCAAGCTGGTCGCCAAGATCGACGCCGCGCTGCGCCGGATCGAGGACGGGGAATACGGCTATTGCGAGGTCACGGGCGAACCCATCTCGCTCAAGCGGCTCGACGCACGGCCGATCGCGACCCTGAGCCTCGAGGCGCAGGAGCGTCACGAGCGCCGCGAGAAGGTTCATCGCGACGAGTAAGGCCGATCCCCTTGCAGGATTTCCGGACACCGGGGCGGTCACCGCTCCGGTGTCCTGCGTTCGGGAGGCTGCGATGCGGAATTACGTGAGCATCGTCGGGGCAGGGATCGGCGGGCTTACCCATGCGATCGCTCTTGCGCATCGCGGAATCCATTCCGAGATCCTCGAACGCGCGCCGCAGATCGCCGAGGTCGGAGCGGGCGTTCAGATCAGCCCGAATGGAATGGCGGTCCTGCGTGCGCTCGGGCTCGGCGACGCGCTCGAGAAGGCATCGATCGAGAGCCGCGCGGTGCATCTGACCGACGGGCTGACGGGGCGAAGCCTGATCCGCATGCCGATGAAGAGCCGCGATTACCGTCTTGTCCATCGGGCGACCCTTATCGCCATCCTGGAAGGCGCGGCGCGCGACGCCGGCGTCACGATCCGTCCGGGAACCCGTGTCGAAAGCGCGCAAGACGGCACGGCTGCCACGTTCGTCATCGATGGCGGAACCGAGGAAACCGGCTTCGCTGTCGGTGCGGACGGGATCAACTCCGTACTTCGCCCGGCGCTGAACGGAACCGATCGGGCGGAGTTCACCGGGCAGGTCGCATGGCGTGCGACCATCGCTGCGGACGCGCCCCCCGAGGCGCAGATCTTCGTCGGGCCAGGGCGTCATCTGGTGGCCTATCCCCTGAGTGAGGGGCGGTTGAACCTCGTCGCGGTGGAGGAGCGAGCCGACTGGGCGGAGGAAGGCTGGCATGTCGAGGGCGATCCGGACGCTCTGCGCCGCGCATTCGCAGGTTTCGCGTCGCCGGTGGCGGATTGGCTTCGCATCGTCGAGACCTGTCACCTCTGGGGGCTCTACGTTCATCCGGTGGCCCGCGTTTGGCACGGGCGGTCGATGGCGCTTCTGGGCGATGCGGCGCATCCGACGCTGCCATTCCTGGGCCAGGGGGCAAATCTCGCACTCGAGGATGCGTGGTGCCTTGCAGCGGCGCTTTCGCGCGATGATCGCGACGCGGCGCTTGCCGATTACCATGCGAGTCGCGCGCCGCGCGTCGCGCGGGCGATCGCGATGGCGAACTCCAATGCGCGGAACTATCATCTTTCGGGCGCGATAAAGGCCGCGGCGCATGCGGGGCTGAAGCTCGCGAACCTCGCGCCCGGCATAATGTTGAAGCGGTTCGACTGGCTCTACGGACACGACGTGACCGCAGAGCCGTCGATGTGACCTAGCCTTCGAGGGCCGAGATGATGCCGCCGAAATCGTCCGCCTTGAGGGACGCCCCCCCGACCAGCGCACCGTCGACATTGTCGACCGCGAAGATCTCGGACGCGTTTCCGGGTTTGACCGATCCACCGTAGAGCAGGCGGACCGCATCGGCGGTGCCTGTGCCGAACCGCTCCGACAGTGTCTTGCGGATGTGGTCGTGGACCTCTGCGATCTGTTCGACCGACGGAACCTTGCCCGTGCCGATCGCCCAGACCGGCTCGTAGGCGATTACGAGGTTGTCGCCTGTCGCACCTTCGGGGACCGAACCGGCAAGTTGGCCGTCGATCACCGAAAGCGTCTCGCCAGCCTCGCGCTGATCGAGCGTCTCACCGATGCAGAGGATGACGACGAGGCCCGCTTTCCAGCCGGCCTCGGTCTTGGCACGCACGGCTTCGTCGCTTTCGCCATGATCGGCGCGGCGTTCCGAATGGCCGGTAATGACATACGTCGCACCCGCATCGCGCAGCATTTCGGCGGAGATATCGCCGGTATGGGCTCCGTTCGCCTCGGCATGGCAATCCTGTCCGCCCACGGCAATGCGCGATCCGGCATGCGCCGCCATCGGAGCGACGAGCGTCGCAGGCGGGCAGATCAGGATCTCGCAGGTCGCGTCGCCATGGCTCCCGATCAGGGCGGCGATCTCGCCCAGATGATCGGACAGGCCGTTCATCTTCCAGTTTCCGGCTGCAAGCTTGCGGTGGCGCTCCATGTCTTTCTCCTGTCGTGACCGATCCGAGCCACGACCTAGCGGGTTTGCGGTGAAGTCAAAGCCCGCTCAGCCCTCGCCGCGCTCTTCCTCGACGAGTTCGCGCATCGCGTCGAGCGGGACATAACCACGCACCATCTGGTCGCCGAAGACGAAGCTGGGCGTGCCGCTGATCCCCATCGCCTGACCGAGGGCGTGGTTCGCGGAGATCGTCGACTCGATCTCGGGTTCGCCCATGCCGTCGAGAATGGCCTGACCGTCGAGATCGAGCTCTTCGGCGAGTGCGAGAAGGCTGTCGGGCGTCATGTCCCCTTCCATGGTCATCAGGGCATCCTTGACCTGACCATACGCCTCGTCGCCCGCGACGGCACGTGTCGAGAGCGCGAAGCGCGAGGCCAGCACCGATTGCGGACCGAGGATCGGGAATTCCTTGAGGATCAGCTTGATGTTTCCGTCGCTCTCGATCAGTTCGGAGACTTCGGGATGCGCGCGGCGGCAGTATCCGCAGCGATAGTCGAAGAACTCGACAATCGTCACGTCGCCTTCGGGATTGCCGCCGATCCAGTCGTCCCCGCTCTGGAAGAGCGCGTCCGAATTTGCCGCGATCAGATCCGCGTCGGCGGCGGTCTGCACCTCGGCCTGCCGGGCCTCGAGCGCCGCGACCGCTTCCATGATGACCTCGGGGTTCTCGAGCAGATAGGCGCGCACACGCTCGCCGAATTCCGCGTCGTCCTCCTGCGCCATGACAGGCGCGGAAAGGATGAGGCAGGGGGCGAGGATTGCGGCGATCAGGGAAGTCTTCATCGCGGACGGCTCCTGTAAAATGTCGCGGTCAACTTCGCAGATCGCGGCCGATCCGCAACCCGTGATGAGGCGAATGTGAAGCGCTTGACGGGGCGCGCGCGCCGGGGCAGGCACGCGACCTAACCCGGAGAGGAGAGCCCGATGCGCATGTCCCGACGTGGTCAGGTGGACCCCTTCATCGTGATGGACGTGATGGAGCGCGCACGCGCGGCCGAGGCCGAGGGTCGCCATATCGTCCATATGGAGGTGGGCCAGCCGGGCACCCCCGCCCCGAAGGGCGCGCGCGACGCGCTTCGGGCGGCGATGGATCGCGGTCCGCTCGGCTATACCGTGGCGCTGGGCCTGCCGGAACTGAGGTCCCGGATCGCGCGGCATTACGGAGAGCGCTACGGCGTCGATCTCGACCCCGCGCGTGTCGTCGTGACGGCCGGGGCCTCGGCTGGGTTCGTGCTGGCGTTCTCGGCGCTCTTCGATGCGGGCGACCGGGTTGCGCTGGGCCTTCCCGGCTATCCGTCCTACCGTCATATCCTGAAGGCCATGAGCCTCGATCCCGTGGGGATCCAGACCAGGATGGAGAACCGTTTCCAGCCAGTCCCGGAGGAGATCCCCGAAGACGCGGCAGGCCTCATCCTCGCATCGCCGGGAAATCCCGCCGGCACGATGCTCGACAAGGAGGCGCTGGGTGCGCTGATCGAAGCCTGCGCCGGCCGGGACGTGGCACTCATCTCGGACGAGATCTATCACGGTATCGATTACGAGCGTCGTCCTGTTTCGGCACTGGAGCTTGCCGACGATGTCTATGTCGTGAATTCGTTTTCCAAGTATTTCTCGATGACCGGGTGGAGGATCGGCTGGATGGTCGTGCCCGAGGCGCATGTCCGTATGGTGGAACGGCTGGCGCAGAACATGTTCATCTGCCCCTCGCATGCGAGCCAGGTCGCCGCACTCGCTTCGTTCGACTGCCGCGAGGAGCTCGAGGCAAATCTTGCGGTCTATACCGCGAATCGCGAAGCGATGATCGAAGGCCTGGCGGAGGCGGGCTTTTCGCGCTTCGCACCGCCCGACGGGGCGTTCTACGTCTATGCGGACGTGTCGGATCTGACTGACGACGCGCTTGCCCTGTCGGCCGAGATACTGGACGAGGCCGGGGTCGCTGTGACGCCGGGGCTCGATTTCGATCCCGACCGCGGGGGGCGGATGCTGCGGTTTTCCTACGCAGGATCCACGGAGGAGATCGCGGAGGGGCTCGCCCGGCTCAAGCGCTGGCGCGAGGGTCGCCGGGCCTGATCGGCAGCTTTTCGCTTCCCCGGCAAGATTTCGCGCGTTAAGCTTGCAGGGAGAGGGGCGACAAGACCCCCGAAGGCAGTGACCGAGGCACAATCGATGGTATTCAAGACGTCTATCGGGCGCGCGGTGGGGGCGTGTCTTTTTCCGGCCCTTCTGATCCTTGGCCCTGCGGCCGTGGCCGCGAACGAGCCCGGTGCAGCGCCGCTTGCGATCGCGCAGATCGACCCGGCCGGCAGTCGGATCGAGGATTTCGGGTCCGATCTGCAGATCGAGCTCGCGCTGAGCCAAGCGGTTCCGTGGCGGGTCTTCACGCTCGACGATCCGCATCGTCTGGTCGCAGATTTCGCCGAACTCGACTTTTCGGAGGTCGATCTTGCCGCGCTTGTCGACGCGGACCTGGTCGAAGGCGTGACCTACGGGCGCTATCGGGCCGGATGGTCGAGGATGGTGCTCGTCCTTGCGCAGCCGATGCGGGTCGAGACGGCGGGCCTTTCAGCGGTGGCCCAACCCGGAGCGGCGGTCCTGAAGATGTCCCTCGCACCCACGAGCGATCGCGATTTCGAGGCGGTCTCCGGCGCGCCCGAGAGCGATCTGTTCGTCCTTCCCGGAAGCGATGCGCCTGAGTTGCCTCCAGCAAGCCGGGATGGTCGCCTGCAGGTCGTCATCGACACCGGCCGTGCCGAACCCTCTTCCGAATCGGCCCCGCGTTCGCAGGACATGTCGGCGCTTCTGGCGGGTGTCGCACGCACGCTTGCCCATGCGCTCGGCCGGGACGGCCACGAGGTGCATCTGCTCGGGCCGGGAGACGATCCCGGTCCGCGTGCCGCAAACGCCGATCTGGTCCTGTCGCTTCGCGCAGATGCCGCGCCGGACGATGCTCCCTGGCGGATTGCCCCTCCCGCCGCGCGGCTGCAGGACGCGGAAGCTGCGTCCGACGATCCGGCCCGGAACGATAGCGATCTGCTCGAGGCCGCGCCGAGGGGAGAGAGGCTCGCGGCCTGGATCGTCGACGGGCTTGCCAGACATACCGACGACCTGCACCGTCGGCCACGTCTCAGCGCGGGGTTCTCTGTGCCGGAGGCCGCGTCGCTTCCGGCCATCCACGTCTCGCTCGATTTCGCGAGCGTCGCAGAGGATCGGGCGGATCTCGCCGATCCCGCATGGCGCGCCCGCGCCGTCGCGGGCCTGCGCGAGGCGATCGCGTCCTGGGCGGAGGAAGATGCCGCGGCAGGGGCCGTCGTGCGGCAATGAACGGGGTCGGCGCGAAGGTCTCACCTTCGCGTCATTCAGCCGATCGGGGTGGTGTTGCGCTTTTGATTTCTTAGCATCCTCGCGATATAGCGGGCCACCGGGCGACATTGGGGGGCCCAAGTCACATGATCCGTTTCATCCTTTCGATCTTCGGCGGCATCTTCACGCTCGTCACCATGGGGCTTCTGGCCATGGCGCTGACCATCGGCGCGATCTTCTGGATGTACGGAAGTGATCTTCCGAATACAGATCAGCTGAGCCAGTATCAGCCACCGACGATCAGCCGGATCTATTCCTCCGAGGGTGAGATCATCGACGAGTTCGCGAAGGAACGGCGGCTCTTCGTCGAGGCGCAGGACATTCCCGATCTGGTCAAGCACGCGTTCATCTCGGCCGAGGACAAGAATTTCTATCAGCACCAGGGTTACGACCCGCTCGGCATGCTGTCGGCCGCGGCCGATATGGCGCGGGGAGGACGGCTCCGGGGGGCTTCGACGATCCCGCAGCAGGTGGTGAAGAACTTCCTGCTGAGCTCCGACAGGACGGCCGAGCGCAAGATCAAGGAGCTGATCCTCTCGGTCCGGCTCGAGAATTCGCTGAGCAAGGACGAGATCCTCGAGCTCTATCTGAACGAGATCTACCTGGGCCAGAATTCCTACGGCGTCGCGGCTGCCGCGCAGACCTATTTCAACAAGTCGCTCGACGAACTGACCGTGTCCGAGGCCGCCTATCTCGGGGCGCTGCCGCAGCGGCCTGCCTATACACATCCCGTCCGCGACCGCGAATTCGCAATCTCGCGCCGCAACTATGTGCTGCGCGAGATGTTCGAGAACGGCTATATCGACGAGGCCGCCTATCGCGAGGCGCGCGTTTCTCCCCTCCGGACGGTTCAGGGCGGCGATTTCCCGAGCTTCCGCGAGGAGATCCCGCCGCGTGACTACTTCACCGACGAGATCCGCCGCCAGCTGAGCCGTGATTACGGCGAGGGCGAGTTCTTCGCCGGCGGCCTGTCGGTGCGTGCCACCATCGACGA
This sequence comes from Palleronia sp. LCG004, assembly GCF_032931615.1. Taxonomy (NCBI): domain Bacteria; kingdom Pseudomonadati; phylum Pseudomonadota; class Alphaproteobacteria; order Rhodobacterales; family Roseobacteraceae; genus Palleronia; species Palleronia sp. LCG004. Next base: position 1,820,140 of record NZ_CP136759.1, on the reverse strand, counting down.
GGAGCTGCAGGAGGTCGCGGCGGTGAGCCTGCGCCGCGCGCTCGAACAATACGACCGTGGTCTGGGTCGCTGGCGCGGCACAGGCAAGACGATATCTGCCGATGCGCTCGGCGATTGGGAAACGGCCCTCGCGGGTGTTTCGCTTGCCCGCGACATCGACCTGGTGAACCGCTGGTACCCGGCCGTCGTGCTCGAGATCGGCGATCAGTCGATGCGCGTGGGAGTCGAAGGACACGGCGAGCAGTCGATCCCGCGTGACGACATCTCGTGGATCCGCGGAAGTTTCGCCGACAATTTCGAGCGCGGTGACGTCGTTCATGTTCGCGAGATGACGAACGATGCGGACGGATCGCTCATCCGCTGGACGCTGCGCCAGGTGCCGCAGGTCCAGGGTGCGTTCATGGCGATGGATGTCGAGACGGGTCGCGTGCTGGCGATGCAAGGCGGGTTCTCGTACCAGCATTCGGTCTTCAACCGCGCGACGCAGGCGACGCGTCAGCCCGGATCGTCGTTCAAGCCTTTCGTCTATGCCGCGGCGCTCGACAGCGGGTTCTCGCCTGCCACGATCGTCGTGGATGCGCCGATCGAGATCAACACGCCGCAGGGCATGTGGCGTCCCAAGAACTATTCCAACCAGTTCTACGGCCCAACGCCGCTCCGCACGGGGATCGAGAAGTCGCGGAACCTCATGACCGTGCGTCTGGCCCAGGAAGTGGGCATGGACGTCGTGGCGAGCTACGCCGAGCGTTTCGGCGTCTACGACAACATGACGACATTCCTTGCCAATTCGCTCGGGGCGGAGGAGACGACGCTCTACCGGATGGTTGCCGCCTACTCGATGTTTGCCAATGGCGGCGAGCGCGTGCAGCCGACCCTCGTCGACCGGGTGCAGGACCGCTACGGCGAGACCGTCTATCGCCACGACGAGCGCGATTGCGTGAACTGCCGGGTGAGTTCGCTCGACCCCGGCGTCGGTCCCCGCATCGTGTCGGACCGGGAACGCGTGATGGACGCGATCACCGCCTATCAGCTGACCTCCATGCTGAAGGGCGTGGTCGAACGCGGTACCGCGGCCGGAAAGGTCAACCTGAGCGTGCCGGTCGCAGGCAAGACGGGCACGACGAACGACGAGAAGGACGCCTGGTTCGTGGGCTTTACCTCGAACATCGCTGCGGGATGCTATATCGGCTATGACCAGCCGCGACCGATGGGACGCTCGGGTTCGGGTGGCGGTCTGTGTGCGCCGGTCTTCAACGAGTTCATGCAGGTCGCGACCGAGAAATACGGCGGCGGACCGTTCGAGGTGCCGCCGGGCGGCCATTTCATCAATATCGACCGCTTCACCGGCGCGCGTCTTTCGGACGGTGCCACGGGCGACAACGTCGTGGCGGAATATTTCCGTCTGGGCGAGGAGCCGGTCTTCGGTGTGGCCTTCGACGGAGGTTTCGCGATGGGGTCGAACCTGCCGCTGTTCGAGGAGGCATCGCGTGGGCAGCAGGTGCAGAACGCGTCGGGCAACACCGTGACGATCCCCCAGCAGAAGGCCACCTACGGCACGATGAGCTCCGGCGGGCTTTACTAGAGGCCCGCCCCGTTGCGGGCGTATCCTCCGCTTGATAGATGATGCGCCTGTAACGGAGGACCGTCATGCGCGCAGAGACCCAGAACAGTGTCGCGGCCATCGAGAAGTCGCTGGAGCTTCTGCGCCAGCGCATGGATTGGGAGACGGCGGCCTACCGGCTCGAGGAATTCGACGCGCGGGTCGAGGATCCGACGCTCTGGAACGATCCGGAGAACGCGCAGAAGTTGATGCGCGACCGTCAGGCCCTGGTCGATGCGATGTCCACCTACGAAGGGATGACGCAGGAGCTTTCCGACAATGTCGAGCTGATAGAGCTCGGCGAGATGGAGAACGATGCGGAAGTCGTGCGCGAGGCCGAGACTGCCCTTTCCAAACTGCAGGAGCGCGCGGCGGCAGCCGAAATCGAAGCGCTGCTGAGCGGCGAGGCCGATGCCAACGACACTTTCCTCGAGATCAATTCGGGGGCCGGCGGGACCGAGTCCTGCGACTGGGCCGCGATGCTTGCGCGGATGTATGTTCGCTGGGCCGAGAAGAAGGGCTACAAGGTCGAGTTACAATCCGAGAGCGCCGGCGAAGAGGCGGGAATCAAATCCGCTGCCTACAAGATCAGCGGTCACAACGCCTATGGCTGGCTGAAATCCGAATCGGGCGTTCATCGCCTCGTCAGGATCTCGCCTTATGACAGCGCGGCGCGGCGGCATACCTCGTTCAGTTCCGTCTGGGTCTATCCGGTCGTCGACGACAATATCGAGATCGAGGTCAATCCCGCCGATATCCGCATCGATACCTATCGCTCTTCCGGGGCTGGCGGTCAGCACGTCAACACGACCGACTCGGCCGTCCGGATCACGCACGAGCCTACCGGGATCGTCGTGACGTCTTCCGAAAAGTCGCAGCACCAGAACCGCGACATCGCCATGAAGGCGCTGAAATCGCGACTCTATCAGATGGAGCTCGACCGTCGGAACGCCGCCATTACCGAGGCGCACGAGGACAAGGGCAGCGCGGGTTGGGGCAACCAGATCCGCTCCTACGTCCTGCAGCCATATCAGATGGTGAAGGATCTGCGGACGAGCGTCGAGACGAGCGACACGCAAGGGGTCCTGAACGGCGATCTCGACCGCTTCATGGCGGCGACCCTGGCGCAGGACGTCTCTGGCAAGTCGCGAGCAGAGGCTTCGAACGCCGACTAGCCAGAGAGGCAATTCTGCCTGTTCTCCAAGAGCTTGCACTGCCGGTCGAATGACCGGGGCGACGGTGTCTTGACGGCGGAAAATACTTCATTATTACATGAAGTATGGATAAGAATGACGCACTTTCCGCGTTCGCCGCGCTGAGCCAGCCGACCCGACTCGACACCTTTCGACTGTTGGTGAAGGCGGGCCGCGACGGGATGATCGCGGGCGATATCGGCGAGATCCTCGACGTGCGGCAGAACACTCTCTCGAACAATCTGACGGTCCTGCGTCACGCGGGCCTCATCCGGAACGAGCGAGAGGGCCGCTCCATCCGTTATTATGCCGATTTCGACGGGCTCGCGACACTGCTCCGCTTCCTGCTCGAGGAATGCTGCGGGGGGGAGCCTGCGCTCTGCAAATCGTTGATCGACGACATCGCCTGCGCCTGCTGAGCGATTGGAAGGACCGACTGAAAATGACAGATACGACCGCATCCGCGCCGTCCCCCATGGGCAGTTTCGAGCGGTTGCTTTCGCTCTGGGTGGCGCTCGCCATTCTGGCGGGGCTTGCACTCGGGTCGCTGGCCCCCGGTCTTTTCGAGGCTGTCGCCGCGGCAGAGGTCGCGTCCATCAACCTCGTCGTCGCGGTCCTGATCTGGGCGATGGTCTATCCGATGATGGTCGGGGTCGATTTTGGTTCGGTGAGTCAGGTGGCACGCCAGCCGAAAGGGCTCGTCCTCACGCTGGTCATCAATTGGCTGATCAAGCCGTTCACCATGGCAGGGCTCGCCGTTCTTTTCTTCGAAGTGGTCTTCGCGCCGTTTATCGCGCCTGACGATGCCGCCCAGTATGTTGCGGGGCTGATCCTGCTCGGGGCCGCGCCCTGCACGGCGATGGTGTTCGTCTGGTCGCAGCTCACGCGGGGCGACGAGACCTATACCCTGGTGCAGGTCTCGGTGAACGATCTCATCATGATCGTGGCTTTCGCGCCAATCGTGGCCTTCCTCCTCGGCGTGACGGAAATCTCCGTGCCTTGGGAAACCCTCGTACTCGCCACGCTGCTCTACGTGCTGATGCCGCTTCTTGCGGGACTGGCGACGCGGGCGGTGCTCGGATCGCAAAGCCGTATCGACGCCTTCACCGCGCGGGTGAAGCCGGTCTCCGCCATCGGCCTGATCGCCACCGTTGCGATCCTCTTCGGGTTGCAGGGTAGCGTGATCCTCGACCGGCCTCTGGTCATCGCGCTCATCGCCGTGCCGATCCTCATCCAGAGCTACGGAATATTCGCTCTGGCCTATGGTGCCGCATGGGCGATGAAGGTGCCGCACCGTATAGCCGCCCCCTGCGCCATGATCGGCACGTCGAATTTCTTCGAGCTTGCGGTCGCCGTCGCGATCAGCCTTTTCGGACTCAATTCAGGCGCGGCGCTCGCGACTGTGGTGGGAGTGCTCGTCGAGGTTCCGGTGATGCTGTCGCTTGTCGCATTCGCCAACCGAACCCGCGCCAGATTTCCGGAGGTTGCATGATCACCATTTATCACAACCCCGCCTGCGGAACCTCTCGCAACACGCTCGCCATGATCCGGGCGTCGGGTGTGGAGCCGAAGGTGGTTCTCTACCTGGAAACGCCGCCGTCGCGTGAACGCCTCGTGGAGCTGATCGCCGCGATGGGGCTTGGGACGCGGGATCTGCTTCGCCGGAAGGGGACGCCTTACGATGCACTGGGGCTTGGCGATCCGGCGCTGACAGACGACGATTTGATCGATGCCATGATTGCGGATCCGATCCTGATCAACCGACCGATCGTGCAAAGCCGTAAGGGAACGCGCCTCTGCCGACCGTCGGAGCGCGTATTGGAGCTACTCGATCGTGACATCGGGCCGTTCACGAAAGAGGATGGTGAGGTGGTTCGGTCCGGGTGAACAGCGTCACCGGGCGAGTGTCTGCCCCACACCGCCGAACGCAGCGACGAGTACCACCGCCCAGGGTGGCATTCTCCATGCAACGAGCAGCACGAAGCAGAGCAACGCAAGCGCGAAATCCCGCATGTCTCCGATCGCGCTGGTGAAAACGGGGGAATAAAGCGCGGCTGCGAGAATTCCCACGACAGCGGCGTTTGTCCCCCGCATCAGAGATTGCGCGCGGGGCATCGTCCGCACGCGATCCCAGAAGGGCAGGGTTCCCGACAGGATCAGGAAGCCGGGGAGGAAAAGTGCGACGAGTGCGATTACAGCACCCACGAGCCCGTTCGGCTCAGGCCCGAGGACCGCGCCCAGATAGGCGGCGAATGTAAAGAGTGGTCCCGGCACGGCCTGTGCGGCACCGTATCCGGCGAGGAATGCATCGGGCGTCACCCATCCCGGTGCAATCGTTTCCGCTTCG